>MNDR01000058.1 GCA_001915025.1 Gemmatimonadetes bacterium 13_2_20CM_2_65_7 | reverse complement strand
CTTTGACGACGTCCTGCTCGTGCCCCGTCATTCGACGGTGCATCCCCGCAACGTCGCCGTCACTAGTCGCTTCACTCGCGCCATTCCCCTCAGCATTCCGATCGTCTCCGCCGCCATGGACACGGTCACCGAGGCGGAGATGGCGATCGCCATGGCGCGCCAGGGCGGCATCGGCGTGATCCACAAGAACATGACCATCGATCGCCAGGCCGCCGAGGTCGATCGCGTGAAGCGCAGCGAATCGGGGATGATCATGAACCCGATCACGCTTGGTCCCGACCGGCCGCTCCGCGAGGCGCAGCAGCTGATGCTGCGCTTCAAGATCTCCGGGGTGCCGATTGTCGACGGAGCGGGGAAGCTGGTCGGCATCATCACCAATCGCGATCTGCAATTCGAGCGGGAGCTGGATCGACCGATTCGCGACGTGATGACGAAAGAGAAGCTGGTGACGGCGCCGGTCGGCACCAACCTGGACGAAGCAGAAAAGATTCTCGCCAAGCATCGCATCGAAAAACTGCCGGTTGTCGACAAGCAAGGCTTGCTGCGCGGTCTCATCACCATCAAAGACATCTTCAAGCGGCGCCAATACCCCGACGCCAACAAAGACCAGCATGGGCGACTGCGCGTCGCCGCCGCCGTCGGCGGAACGCCGGATGCGCGTGCCCGGGCGCAAGCGCTGCTCGACGCCGGCTGTGACGTGGTCGTCATCGATTCCGCGCACGGCCACAGCCAGGCCGTGCTCGATACCGTGGCCTGTCTGCGCGACGCCTTTCCCGATGCTCAGCTCGTCGCGGGCAATGTGGCGACTGAGGACGGAGCGCGCGCGCTAGTCGACCGCGGCGTGGACGCGGTGAAAGTGGGCGTCGGGCCGGGCTCGATCTGCACGACCCGCGTCGTGACGGGCATCGGCGTCCCGCAGATCACTGCCATCGTGGATGCGGTGCGGGGCGCCGGAGACATCCCGGTTATCGCGGACGGTGGGATCAAGTATTCTGGCGACGCCGTGAAGGCACTCGCGGCCGGCGCTGAGAGCGTGATGATGGGCTCGATGCTGGCCGGTACCGAGGAAAGCCCCGGTGAGTCGTTCCTGCTCGAGGGCCGGCGCTTCAAGGTGATCCGCGGGATGGGCAGTCTATCGGCGATGGAAGAGGGCTCCGCCGACCGCTATTTCCAGGAAGGCGAGGTGTCGCTGCAGAAACTCGTGCCTGAGGGTATTGAAGGGCGAGTACCGTATCGCGGGCCGGTCGCGGACGTGGTCTTTCAGATGGTCGGCGGGCTGCGCAGCGGGATGGGGTACTGCGGCGTCTGCGACGTCGCCGCTTTGCGCACCGAAACGGAGTTCATTCGCATCACGACAGCCGGTTTGCGGGAGTCGCATCCACACGACGTCGTCATCACCCGGGAAGCGCCGAATTACAGTTTGTAGGCTCTGACGCTCCGCTCTATTGACAGATCGACGGCCCCGGCGAACCTTGGGTCCGTCTGCGCCACCCAATCGTCACCCTCGCGAACGGAGTTCGCATGAATCTGTTCCGCCGAAAAAGCGTCACCGAGCTGCAGGCGGAAGCGCTCACGGACCACAGTCTGAAGCGGGCCCTGGGGGCGCTCAACCTCACCCTCCTCGGCATCGGCGCGATCATCGGAACGGGCATCTTCGTGCTCACGGGCACCGTCGCCGCCCTGAATTCCGGGCCGGCGGTCGTGTTGTCATTCGCGCTCGCCGGCGTCGCGTCGATTTTCGCGGCGCTCTGCTATTCGGAGTTCGCATCTCTCGTGCCCATGGCGGGCAGCGCCTACACCTACGGGTACGCGACGCTCGGTGAGCTGATCGCCTGGATCATCGGGTGGGACCTCGTGCTGGAGTACGCACTCGGCGCGGTGACCGTTGCCATTGGCTGGTCGGGATACTTCGTGTCGTTGTTGCACGACTTCGGCGTCAACTTTCCCTGCGCACTGTCCGCGGCCCGCGGAACGCTGGTCGCCTGTCACGACGGAACACAGGTGACCGCGGTCTTCAACCTGCCCGCAGCGATCATCATCGCCATCGTCACCACGCTGCTCGTCATCGGAATCAAAGAGTCGGCCAACGTCAACAACGTGATCGTGTTCATCAAGGGCGCGGTAGTCGTGCTCTTCATTATCGCGGCGGCACACGCGATCAACCCCGCGAACTGGCATCCGTTCATCCCGCCCGCCGAGGGCACGGGCAAGTATGGCTGGAGTGGTGTGATGGCAGGCGCGGGAATCGTGTTCTTCGCCTATATCGGGTTCGACGCCGTGAGTACGGCGGCACAAGAAGCGAAGAATCCGCAGCGCGACATGCCGATCGGGATCATCGGGTCGCTGCTCATTTGCACGGTGCTCTACATTCTTGTGTCCGGCATCGCGACCGGCGTTGTTCCTTATCGCGAGCTGAACGTTCCAGATCCGATCGCCGTCGCCGCCGACCGCGCAGGTCTGGGCTGGATGTCCACGCTGATCAAGTTCGGTGCCATTGCCGGCCTTTCGTCGGTGATTCTCGTGATGCTCCTCGGGCAGTCACGCGTGTTCTACTCGATGTCCCGTGACGGCCTCTTGCCGCCGTTTGTGAACAGGGTGCATCCAAAATTCCAGACGCCCTACATCACGTCGATCGTCACCGGTGTCGTAGTCGCGTTCTTTTCCGCCATTCTGCCGATCCGCGACGCCGCGAGCCTGGTCTCCATTGGCACCTTACTGGCGTTCGTGATTGTGTCGATCGGGATTCTGGTACTCCGGGTGCGCGAGCCAAATCTGCCGCGCGTGTTCCGGACGCCGGCGGTCGGGGCAGTCGCGCCGCTGGGGGCCTTATCCGCATTGTACTTGATGGTGAGCCTGAGCGGTCGCACGTGGGCGCGGCTAGGTATTTGGTTTGTGATCGGCATGGTCGTCTACTTCGCGTACGGCGTGCGGCACTCGCGGCTGGCTGGCGTGTCTGGTCCGACCCGCCCGTCGGGCCCCCCCCCGGCGCCCCCTTCCGGCGGTCCGATGGGCACCGCCCGAACGCCGCCGCCGCGGCGCTAGTGCAGTCAGTCGCGCCTGCCGCAACCTGACCAAAAGAGTTAGATCAAAGGTCGGGTTGTGGCAGGCGACGAGTATCAAGCGATTATCTTCCTCCTCTCGACATGAACTCGAACGGCGTTCCCGTTCCGCCTGAGCGTGCCCGGGCGGCTCGCGACGTTGCGGCGGCGCTCACCGGCGCGCAGCACGTCGTATTGACTACTCACGTCAATGCCGATGGCGACGGCGTCGGCAGCGAGATCGGGTTGTGGCATCTGCTGCGTGCGCGCGGTGTGTCGGTGGCGATCGCCAATCCCACGGAGATCCCCGAGCGCTTCCACTTCATGATTCCCGATGGGGCCGATGCGAGCGATCGCGCGGTGCGTGAGATCGAGCGGGCCGATGTCGTCGCATCGCTGGACATTGGGGACCTCAGCAGGCTGGGCAACCTGGCGGCGGTGATCAACAAGCGAAAGCCGCCCCCCCCCCTCGTCTGCATCGATCACCATGTCGGTCCGGTGAAGCTGCCCCCGGGCCCCTGCCTCATCGCGCCGGAGGCGACCGCCACGGCCGAGCTCGTGTTCGATCTCGCGAGCGTCGCCGGCTGGCCGCTCACGCCCGAAGTCGCGCAGGCGCTGTATGTCGGGCTGCTCACCGATACCGGCGGATTCCGCTTCTCCAACACGACGGCGCGCGCGCTGCGTGTCGCCGCGGTATTGCTCGAGAAAGGCGTCGATCCCGAGTCGATCTATGCGTCGGTCTACGCGAGCGCGCCGGAGGGCCGTGTGCGCCTGCTCGCGGAAGTGTTGCAGACGCTCGTGGTCGAGCAGGACGTCGGGCTCGCGTGGGTGAGCGTGCCGGCGGACGCGCTGCGGCGACACGAAGCCACACCGGACGACCTCGATGGCATCGTCGAGTTTCCGCGGTCGATCGCCGGCGTGAAGCTGGCGCTGCTGTTTCGACACATCGGCAGCGGCCGGATCAAGGTATCGTTCCGGTCGATGGGTGAAGTGGACGTCGCCGCCCTGGCGCACGAGTTCGGCGGCGGTGGCCATCACCGCGCGGCCGGCGCATCGTTGGCCGGTACGATGGCGGAAGTGGAGGATAAGGTGTTGAGCGCAGCTCGCCGGTTTCTATCTAACGGCGGGGTCCAATCACCGTGAGCGCGCACGATCTCAAGGCACGCGTCGAGCAAGCGCTCGGCGGCGTTCGCAATCCGCGGAATGGCGGCGACGTCCTGGCGTCGAACATGGTGCGCGATCTCGACATCGATGAGAGCGGTAGCGTCAGCTTCACGTTCGTCCTTACCCGCGACGATCCCGCGTCCCTTGCGCGACAGGCCCGCAAAGCCGTCGAAGCCGTGGCTGGCGTCTCGGCGGTGAAGGTCAACATCCGCGACGCGGCCGATGCGGCTGGCGCGCCGCGCCGCAGTCCGGTCAGCGGCACTCCAGCGCCGCACGCCCCGCCTGCGCCTCCCCCTCCTCCGACTCCCGATGAGCTGCCTGGCCTTGGTAAGGTGCTCGCGATCTCGAGCGGCAAGGGCGGCGTCGGGAAGTCGACCGTCTCGGCAAATCTCGCCGCGGCGATGGCGCGTGCGGGCCACCGCGTCGGACTGATGGACGCCGACATTTACGGTCCCAACATTCCGCGGATGTTCGGGCGGAATGAGAAGCCTGAGGTGCAGGGCGGCAAGATTCAGCCGCTCGAGGCCTATGGCGTCAAGCTGATGTCGCTGGGACTCATCGTCGAGCGCGACGCGCCGGCGATCTGGCGCGGGCCGATTATCATGAAAATCATCCAGCAGTTCGTGCGCGACGTCGCATGGGGCCAGCTGGATTATTTCCTCGTGGACCTGCCGCCCGGCACCGGGGACGCCCAGCTGTCGCTCACGCAGATCGTGCGACTGCACGGCGCAGTGATCGTGACCACGCCGCAAGAGATGGCCGTCGGCGACTCGTTGCGCGGTGCCAAGATGTTCGAGCGCGTCGGCGTCAAAGTGGTCGGTATCGTCGAGAACATGAGCTATTTCGTTTGCCCGCATTGCCACGCACGTTCAGAAGTGTTTCTGGCCGGCGGCGGGGGGCGCCTCGCCGCCGAGCTGGGCGTGCCATTGCTCGGGCAGATTCCTTTGCAAGCCGGGATGGCGGAGCTTGCTGATCGCGGTCAACCGATCGTGGTCGGCGAACCCGATTCACCCGCGGCTGTAGCGCTGACCGAGCTCGCGCGCGCCGTCACCACGCGAGTCGCCGGCCTGTCGCCGGCATTGCCGATTACGGCGACGCCGCGCTGACGTGCTGGCGCTGCCGTCCCTCCTCCTGCTGCTCCAAACCGCGCTGCCGCCGCGCCCCGACGTTCGCGCCGGGCTCGACACCTTGTATGGCGGCGACTTCGACCGCGCCGCCGCGTATTTCGCCACGCTAGCGGCCCGGAATCCCGCGGACCCGGCGCCCCTCGTGTTTCAGGCGGGCGCTTACATCTGGTGGGCGTCGGCGCGCGATTCCGCCGCATTCGAGTTCCGGCGGATCGATTCGTTGCTCGCGTTGGCGCTCGTGCAGGCACGCAAGACCACCGGCCTCTCGTCCGATTTCTGGCAGGCAACGGCGCTCGGCTATCGCGCCCGTCAACGCGAGGAGAACGGGCATGCCTTCGGCGCCGCCAAGGATGCGAAGGCGATGCGCGACATTTACCGCCGCGTGCTCGCGGTGGATTCGTCATGCGCGGACTGCTATCTGGGACTCGGCGTGTACGAGTACGGGCTCGCGCGCGCGGGGGCGCTGGCGCGCTTCTTCGCTCGCGTCATTGGACTGGGCAGTGGGAATGCGGAGCGGGGAATTCGCTACATGCGGCGCGCAGCGCACGACGGCGAGCTCGCGCGCGTCGAGGGTACCTGGGTGCTGGCCGCCGCGCTCATGCGCGAGGCCGGCCGCGACGCGGCCGGTAGAGCGGTATTGGAACGCGAAGCGCGTGGCTACGTCGAAACGCTTGCCACGCGCTATCCCAACAATCCCGTATTCCAGCGATTCTTGCGAGAGACGGCCCGGATGTCAGCGAGTGAACCGGTACGAGCGACGGCTCGTGCCGCGACGGCTGCCATTGCCCGTCCGGCGGTCGGGCGGCGTGAGCGCCGCCAGCTTCCCAAGCATGTTGTGCACGTGACTCTTCACCGTGTTGGTCGCGATGTTGAGCCGCTCCGCGATCTCCTTGTTGCCGAGGCCAGCCGCGATCAATGCTCTGATTTCCTGCTCCCGCTTCGTGAGGCGCACGAAGCCAGTGCCCTTGGCTCCGCCTTCGATGAACTGCTGAACGTCCTGCGTACCAACCCGGCGTTCGGCGCGACGACGATCCATCGCCCCATCGCGCTCGCTGGTTCGATTGTCGAGACCGCGCCGGCGCTGGGCCACCCGACGCTCGACACGAATGGTCCAAGGCACACTCCACCCCCGTTCCTGGGCGTAATGTATTTTTCGTCAAGGAGCAACGGCAGCGATCATCGGAGTGAGGCGATTAGTGCCTAATCCCTCTTTCGGCCTAGGCCGGATGAAGCAATCGCCCGTCTTGCGCCGTGTTGCGCTACTGCTTGCACTGAGTCTCATCTACTATCTGGCGGCCAAGCTCGGGCTGCGGTTCGCGTACATCAACAGCAGCGTGACGACGATCTGGCCGCCGGCCGGCATCGCCCTCGCCGGATTCGTCTTGCTCGGCTACCGTGTCTGGCCCGCGATCCTGGGCGCCGCGTTCCTCGCGAACTTCACGACGACCGGCGCCGTGCTGCCTTCCCTCGGCATCGCGATCGGCAATACGGCCGAGGGACTGCTCGGCGCGTATCTCGTCAACCGGTTCGCGCGCGGCGGCCGCGTCTTCGATCGAGTACGCGACATCATGCGCTTCACGGTGCTCGCCGCGCTCGTCAGCACCATTGTCTCGGCCACCATCGGCATCGTATCCCTGGCGCTCGGCGGACTCCTCTCATGGCATGACGCTCCTCGCGTGTGGCTGACCTGGTGGCTCGGCGACGCGGTGGGCGACATCGTGATTGCGCCGGCACTCATTCTCTGGATCGGCGTCAAGCCCGCACCGCAGTGGAATCGGCAGCAACTGCTTGAAGCGATCGCGCTGACCGTCGTAACGGTGATCGTGACCCTCGCCGCATTTGGCGGTCTGTTCCCAACGCGGCACTACCCGCTCACCGTCCTGCTGTGGCCCGTCATGATCTGGGTCGCATTCCGGTTTACGCCGCGCGAGGCCGCGAGCGCGATGCTGATCGCGTCGTTCATCGCGATCCTGCGCACACTGCATGGCGCCGGTCCGTTCTCGATCTACGCGGCGAACGAATCGCTGGTGCTGCTGCAGGTATGGACGGGGATCACCGCCGCGACGAACCTCGTGCTGGCGGCGGTCGTCGCCGGGCAGCGCGAGCTGCAGGGCACATGGCGGGAGCTGGCCGTCACGGATCCGCTGACGGGACTCGCCAATCACCGCCAGCTCGTGCAATCGCTCGAATCGGAGATCAAGCGCTCACGCCGCACGGCGCAGCCGCTGGCGGTTGTGCTCCTCGATCTCGATGGCCTGAAGCAGATCAACGACCGCCACGGCCATCTCAGCGGCAGTCTGGCGATTCGCCGTGTTGCCGAGGCCCTGCTCGGCTCGTGCCGGGCCACGGATACCGCGGCGCGCTTCGGCGGTGACGAATTCGCGCTCGTGCTGCCGGAAACGGGGGAGGCGGCCGCCTGGCATGTGGCGCGCGGCGTGGTCGACCGGCTGGCTACGGACGCCGAAAAGCCTAATTTGTCGATCAGTGTCGGGGTAGCAGTCTACCCCGGCCACGGTGAAACCGTCGAGGCATTGCTGAACGCAGCGGATGTCGCCCTGTACGAGACCAAGGAGCGCCGCAAGAGCAGGGCCTCAGGGCTTGCTCCCTAACTGACCCTTACCCTAGGTTTGGAGTCATGGACAACAAAAAAGGCACGAGCGTATCGACGCGCGCGTCCGACGCCCAGGCGCTGTCGGAATCGTCGGCCGGCCTGCTGCGCGAGCTGGTCGCGCACCTGCGACAGAACCGCACGCAGCTGCGCGAGGAGTGGGCGCGGCGCATTACGCGCGCGGAGCTGCTGACGGCGATGACGGAAGAGGAAATCTTCGCCGAAGCGACCGCGGTGTACGACAACTACGTGGAGGCGCTCGAGACCGGCACCTTCGAAGCTCTCCAGGCGTACTCACGGCGACTGTCGGAGCGAATCATTCCCCGAGGAGTCGAAACAGACGAAGTCGTCGGTATCGTGCTCCTCCTCCGTGACGTGCTCGCCCGCTCCCTGTTCACCAAATACCAGGACAACGTCGAAAAACTGAACCGGATCTTGGACAGCTACGAGCCCGCGGCAAACCGCATCGCGAACACGGTGGCCGTCGGATTCGTGGAAGAGCGCGAGCGCATCATCCGGCAGCAACAGGAAGCGATCCGCGAGCTGTCGACGCCGGTGTTGCAGGTGCGCGAGCGACTCCTCATTCTGCCGATCATCGGCGTCATCGATCCCCAACGTGCGCGCCAGCTCACCGAGCAGCTCCTGCGCGCGATTCGCGCCAACCGCGCCAAAGTCGTCGTGATCGACGTGACCGGTGTGGCGGCCATGGACTCCGGCGTCGCGAACCACCTGGTCCAGACGGTCGAAGCCTCGCGCCTGCTGGGCGCCACCGTCATCGTGACCGGCCTGTCGCCGGAAATCGCGCAGACGCTCGTCACCATCGGCGTCGACCTGAGCGAAATGGCCACGGTCGGTGACCTGCAGGGAGGCATCGAAGAAGCGGAGCGGCTGCTCGCCGACCGCGCGCCGACGACCGAACGGGTTCGCGAGATCACCCCAGAAGCGACGCGATAACTCCCCCATCCGGCAGCGGAGGAC
>MNDR01000091.1 GCA_001915025.1 Gemmatimonadetes bacterium 13_2_20CM_2_65_7 | reverse complement strand
AGGACGGCGTCACCGGCTGCGCAAGAGGTTTCTTCTTCAGGGCCCACACCAGCGCGACAACCATTCCCGCCGCGAGCAACCCGATCACGTATGGCAGCACTGCTTGCGCACGAAATTTTCCCGCGGGCAATTGAATCTCGACGATGTCGCCCGGCTTGAGCGGACCGGCCCGATACGCCGCGAAGCGCCGCTGCTCGAGCTCCTGCACGCCGAGTCGCTGGAGTTTGGGCGCCGTGACGGCGGCGGCCGTATCCTCGACCAGCAGGTTGAGCTCGGCGGTCTCCTGATCGATCGGGATGGCGAACGTGCGTGTGTCCGGGAGGAGCGAGTATGCGTAGCTCAGCTGTTTCACGGGCCCCGGGGGAATCGGCGCCAGGACGACGATACTGTCATGCCGAAACACCAGCGCGTCCGGCGAGATATCGCCCTGGCCGCCGCGAAATTGGGCGCCTCGCTCGGGGACACGGCCCGCCCACGTCGGCACGAGCGTATCCCGCGTAATGCGCGCGGTCTGGCCGGTATTCTCAAGCTCGAGGATCTCCAGGACCTCGCGAGTCCCGTTTTCACCGGGGTGCGCAATCGTCGCGAGCCGGCGTGCCAGTTTGATCGGCGGACCGTTGGCCGTGGTCGGATACGCGATGATGTCATCGGCGTGCACGGCGGGACGATCGACGTTGATTGGCGACGAGAAGTAGGCGAGGCTGTCGTACCAGGCGCTCAAGACGTAGACGCCCGTGCTGTCCGGACGCCGGAGCGTGATCCGGTAGCGGCCTCGTGCATCGCTGCGCACGGAGTCGATCGGAGCGCCGCCGTCACGGGTGATGCGATGCAGCACGACCCACGCATTCGGGAGAGGCGCCGTTTCGCGGCCGCCGAGCAACACCCGTCCGCTGATGCTTACTTGGGGAGTCTGCGCGGCAAGCATCGATAAGGCGCCGAGCCCCCTCCACCCCCCCCACCAGAGCAACAGGTAGCTACGGCGTGAACTTCCCGAAGTCTTCAGGATCGAGATTCTGGAGGTACGACTTGAGGGAATCGGCGTCCAAGGGCCCGGTGCCGGGCTGGATCCCGCTTTCGCTGGTGTCGACGGACGTGAGCTCGAGCAGCGTCTCGCTCGTCAGGATCGGCGCCTTCAGCCGCAACGCCAGGGCGATCGAATCGGATGGACGAGCGTCAATCTGAATCACCGTATCGCCACGATAGACATGCAGCTCGGCGAAATAGGTGTTGTCCTTCACCTGGGTGATGATGACCTTCCGCAGCTCCGCGCCCAGTCCAACGATGACCTGTTTCAGCAAGTCGTGCGTGAGCGGCCGCGAGAACTTCACACCCGCGAGCTCCATCGCGATCGCGCTCGCTTCCGCCGGTCCAATCCAGATCGGCAGGACGCGCTGACCATCGTTTTCCTGTAGGATCACGACCGGTGTGTTCGTCGTGCGGTCCAACCCGAGATGGGCGACCCGCACCTGCAGCATGTTCGCGCCGTTCCCCGCCATCAGGTGCCCATATCCCAGGACGCGAGATACTTGCGTTGCGACTGGGTCAGCGTATCGATCGCGACGCCCATCGCCTGGAGCTTCAGGCGCGCGATCTCCTGATCGAGGTCAGTGGGAATGCGGTGCACGTCCTTGGTAAGCTTCTTGGCGTTGTCGACGACGAACTCCGCCGCGAGCGCCTGGTTTGCGAACGACATGTCCATCACGCTGGCGGGATGGCCTTCAGCGGCGGCGAGATTGATGAGGCGGCCGTCAGCGAGGACGAACAGGCGCTTGCCGCCGAGCTGCCATTCCTCGACGAACTCGCGGACGGCCTTCGGTCCCGTGCCGACCTTTTTCAGACCTTCGAGGTCGATTTCCACGTTGAAGTGACCGGAGTTCGCCAGGATCGCGCCGTCTTTCATCGCACGCATATGCTCTACCCGGATGACCTCCACGTTGCCGGTCAAGGTCACGAACAGATCGCCCAGCGGAGCGGCATCCGCCATCGGCACGACGCGGTAGCCGTCCATCTGCGCTTCGAGCGCCTTCATCGGGTCGATCTCGGTCACCACGACGTTGGCCCCGGCGCCGCGCGCGCGCATAGCGAATCCGCGGCCGCACCACCCATACCCCGCCACCACAACCGTGCTCCCCGCGATGAGCAGATTCGTTGCACGGATGATGCCGTCGAGCGTTGACTGGCCGGTGCCGTACCGATTGTCGAACAAATGCTTGGTCTGCGAATCATTCACGGCAATGACCGGGAACTGGAGCACGCCATCTTTCGCCATCGCCTTGAGCCTGATGACGCCGGTCGTCGTTTCCTCCGTCGATCCGATCACGCCCGCGACAAGCGCCTTGCGCTCGGCCGCGGCCAACGTTTCCACCCACTTGCGAACCGGCGGCGCTAGGTCGTCGAGACGATTCAGGGCGATCATGTGCAGCGCGCCCACGAGATCGGCACCGTCGTCCATCGTGATATCGGGACGATGGGCAAGGGCGGCGCGGATGTGATCGTAGTAAGTGGTGTGATCTTCGCCTTTGATGGCAAACACCTTTATCCCGTGATCCCGAACGAGGTGCGCCGCGACGTCGTCCTGTGTGGACAGCGGATTAGATGCGCACAGCGCGACGTCGGCGCCACCAGCCTGGAGAGTGATCGCGAGATTCGCCGTTTCTGTCGTGACGTGCAGGCACGCCGACAGGCGCTTTCCCGCGAGCGGCCGCTCGCCGCGGAACCGCTCCCTGAGCTGCCGCAGCACCGGCATCGAGCGCTCGGCCCACTCGGTGCGGCGGCGCCCTTCATCCGCGAGCCGGATGTCCTTGATGTCGTTCGTGGCTTTGGTCTTGGTCGCCGTCTCAGACATTGGCCTTCCGGGAACTGCGTGAGGTCCGCTCCGCCGCGACTTTCAGCTCTTCCACGCGATCGACGTGCTCCCAAGTGAACAGCTCGACGTCGCGCTCGCCGACGCGACGCTTTTCGGGTGCCCGACCGAAGTGGCCGTAAGCGGCGGTCGGCCGATAAATGGGATTGCGCAGGTTCAACGCCTGGATGATGCCACCGGGCGTCAGGTCGAAGACTTCACGCACGGCCGTCTCGAGGGCGTCCTGGGGGACCGTACCGGTTCCGAACGTTTCCACCATGATCGAGACGGGCTCGGCGACGCCGATCGCGTAGGCAACCTGGACCTCGCAACGCTTGGCGAGCCCCGCTGCCACGATGTTCTTCGCCACCCAGCGCATCGCGTACGTCGCGGAGCGATCGACCTTCGAGGGATCCTTACCGCTGAATGCGCCTCCCCCATGCCGCGCCATACCACCGTAGCTATCGACGATAATCTTCCGGCCCGTCAGGCCGGCATCGCCCTGTGGCCCGCCAACCACGAACCGCCCCGTGGGATTCACGAGCACATCCTTGTCGCTCACTTCGAAACCGGCCTCGCGGACGACAGGCCGGATGACGTGTGCCAGGATTCCGGCGCGCAGCTGCGCGTTGTCGATCATGTCGGAGTGTTGGGCCGAAACCACGATCTTATCGATCCCGACAGGCTTCGAGCCCTCGTAGGTCACGCTGACCTGCGTCTTTCCGTCCGGCCGCAGCCAGGGGAGCTCCCCGCTTTTCCGTACGGCGGCGAGGCGTTCCGCGAGCCGGTGTGCGATCACAATCGGCAGGGGCATCAACGATGGCGTTTCGTCGGTCGCGTAGCCGAACATCATTCCCTGATCCCCAGCGCCACCCTTGTCCACGCCGAGTGCGATATCGGTGGACTGGCGATCGATCGTCGTCAGGATCGCGCAGGTCTGGGCATCGAACCCGAAGTTCGCGTCGGTATAGCCGATCGACGTGATGGTCCCGCGCACGATGTCGGGGATGTGGACGTAGGTCGATGTGGTGATCTCGCCCGCGACGACCGCCATTCCAGTCGTGACCAACGTCTCGCACGCGACCCGTGCGGACGGGTCTTCGGCGAGAATCGCATCGAGGATCGCAT
Source organism: Gemmatimonadetes bacterium 13_2_20CM_2_65_7 (assembly GCA_001915025.1). Classification (GTDB taxonomy): domain Bacteria; phylum Gemmatimonadota; class Gemmatimonadetes; order Gemmatimonadales; family GWC2-71-9; genus 20CM-2-65-7. The sequence goes on along the minus strand of MNDR01000091.1, from coordinate 35,306 downwards.
CGGAGATCTGATCCGCGATCTTGTCAGGATGCCCTTCCGTGACCGACTCGGAAGTGAAGACGTGACGATGAGTTGGCATGTTTTTGGGTTCCTAGAGTTTCAAACTACCGGAGCGCCGTCCCGCGGGCAACCGCGCGTCGGGATCGAGTAGCGTCAAATCAACGGCTTCGGCAAGTGCAAATCGCAAGATGTCGAGCGCCAGTTCGGCTGAGCGTGCGGCGAGCGCCGCATCCGCAGCCGCCCGCGCCTGCGCCGTGGTCACTTGCCGGATGAGCCACTTGATGAACGGCAGCGCCGGCGGCGCCACGGACAGCGTCTCATACCCCAAACCGAGCAGCAGGAACGCGGAGAGCGGCTCGGACGCCATTTCGCCACACACGCTCGCCGGCTTGCCGGCCGCGCGCGCCGCCTCTGCGACAAGCTTGAGGAGCCGCAGCACGCTGGGATCGTGCGGTGTGAAGCGGTCGGCGAGCCGCGCGTTGCCGCGGTCCACGACCAGCGTGTACTGCGTGAGATCATTGGTGCCGACGCTGAGAAAGTCGCTGATTTCGGCCAACCGATCCGCGATGACCGCGGCCGCCGGCGTCTCGACCATCACGCCGAGCGGCACCGATTTGCCGGTGGGAATTCCCGCGCTCTCGAGGCGAGCGGCTTCTTCGTGCATCATCTCCCGCGTGCGCTCGACTTCGTCGAGTCGCGTGACCAAGGGGATCATGAGGTGGAGGTTGGTCGTAGCCGCCGCACGCAAGACGGCGCGGATCTGGGTGCGAAACATCTCCGGCTCATCGAGACACACCCTGATTGCGCGCCATCCGAGGAACGGATTCGCTTCCGCTGGGCCGCGGAAGGGCGCCGGGAATTTGTCGCCGCCGAGGTCGAACGTGCGAATCACCACCGGGTGATCGGCGAACGCCTCGCCCACGCGCCGGAAGTACTCGGTCTGTTCGTCCTCACTGGGAAGACCGCTGTGGCCCGTAATCAGGAATTCGGTTCGGAGCAACCCCACGCCCTCCGCACCATGTGCCTTGGCCGCTTCGACCTCGTCCGGTAGATCCACGTTGCCGCGCAACGCGATGTGCACGCCGTCGAGCGTGACGGATGGCTGAGCAACGGCTTCCTCGAGACGCGCAGCCAGCTCGCGGCGCCGTGTGTCGGTGCGCTCGGCCTCCTCGACCTCGGCAGGGGTGGGATCGAGCAGTACGGTTCCGCGCGTGCCATCGAGAATGACTTTCGTGCCGGCCGGAATGCGTGCCACCGCGCCGCGCAGACCGAAGATCGCCGGTATGCCGAGCGAGTGCGCGAGAATCGCGGCGTGTGATGTACGCGTGCCCTCTTCACTGATCAGCCCGACGACGTGGTCGCGATCGAGCTGGACGGTCAGCCCCGGTGAAAGCTCGCGCGCCACCAGAATGGACGGCTCGGCGATGCCGTCCCAGATGTCGGTCCGGCGGCGCCGATGCATCAGGTGCTGGATCACGCGGATTGCCACGCCCGTCAGATCGGCGAGCCGCTCCTTGAGGAGCGGATTGCCCGCGGCGGTCCAGAGGTCGCGCACCTCCAGCGTCTTGAACTCGAACGCCTTTTCCGCGGTCAGATGGTTCTCGCGAATCAGGTCCTCGATGCCGCCAATGAACTCTTTGTCCTCGAGCATCAGGACTTGCGCGTCAAAAATCCGTGCCTCGTCCAACCCCGCGCGGTCTGCGGCGCGGGCGCGAAGCTCCCCGAGCTGCCCGCGCACGTCTTTGAGTGCGGCGCGCAGGCGGCGAATCTCTTTCTCGACCCGCGTGCGCGGCACGACACGGTGCGGCACTTCGGGCAATGCCCAGCGCACCGTCATCGTCGGACCCATCGCGATCCCCGGCGACACGCCGATGCCCTTGAGGAGCCGCTCGCCTGGGCTCACGCGTCTTCCTTTGCGCCGGGCTTCAGGTGCATCTCGTGAAAGCCGGCCGCGACCAGCTCGAGCAACGCGGCCATCGCCTGCTCGGCGTCGTCGCCGTCCGTCTTGATCATGATCGAGGAGCCGCATTCCGCCGCCAGCGTCATCATGCCAAGAATGCTCTTTCCGTTGACGACGGCGTCGTCCTTGCGAACCTCGACGGCGGATTTGAAGCGATTCGCGACCTTCACGAATTCCGCTCCCGGCCGGACGTGCATGCCCAGCGGGTTCACGATGCGGGCTTCGCGCTCGATCACGGCCATACCAGCGCTACCACGAGTGCGAGGGCAGCGAGGCCAAGCGCGAGCCGCAGGCCATTGAGATGTCCCGCTCCACCGGGCCAGCGGAGCGCGAGGAAGGCGAGTCCCGCGACGACCGCGAACGTGATGCGTGCACCCGCCTCGAAGGGCCAGGCCAGATACTGCGTGGTGAGCGGCAATGCCGCGCCGATGGTGAACGCCATCGCCGGACCCAGCACCGCGCCGGCCCGCTGGAGAAATGGATTATGGAGCGCGACACTGACCCGCGCGCCGTGGGTCCATCCCGCGCGCAGTGCCCACCACCGCAACGCGACGTGGCCAACGTTGTACACGATCAGAAACGCCGCCACCGCCATCCAACCGGCGCCGAGGGCGATGCCGACGAGCGTGAGACCGGAGAGGAACGGCAGCCACCCCGCCCAGACCAGCCGGTCGCCGACTGAGCCGAGTGGCCCGCACAACGCCTCGCGCAGCCGCTCGACTTGATCGGGCGACGCACCGTCATGTTCGGCGCGCGCCGCGGCGCCCACCGCCAGTCCAATGAGATACGGGTGCGCGTTGAAGAAATGCGCGCCACGCGCGACGGCCGGACGATACTTCGCGTCGCCAAGATCACGGAGGAGCGGTTCCTCTGCGACGCCGACGCCGACGCCGAGCATGCGCTCGTAGTTGTACGAGCCCTGCACCGCGAAGAGCCGCAGGAGCGCGCGAGCGAGAGCGAGCTTCATCGCAGCCATGCCACGAGGAGTCCGCCGCCCAAACCAGCGGCGAACCAGGCGAGGTTGGGGCCACGGCCCACGAGTCGCAGCGTTCCGGCCGCCCCGGCAGCCAGAGCTGCCGCGATCGCGGCAACCGCGAGCAGCGTCGCGCCGCGAGTCGTCAACGCGCCCGCCAACAACGGGCGCGCGAGCCAGGCGAGGAAGAGTCCCGTCGCCGTCACGATGGCCGCTCGAGCGGCATCGCGGAGCAATCCACCGACGTGCACGCGCACGAGCGCGCTGGGGTCTCCCGACTCGAGAGCCGCGGCCGCGGCGTGCACGATCCTAGAATTCACGCGCCGCAGCACATTGATCGTGATTCCTCCGATCAATCCCGTGACGAGCCCGACGAGCGCGCCGAGTCCCAATCCCAAAACGCCGGCCGAGGCATGCGCCGTGGCGACAGCGGCGACCGTCGCCGGCCCGTACTCCGGATACCGCACCGCGCCGACGGGAAGGATGTCGTATTGCAGCAGCTCGAAAATCACGCCCAGCTTCAGCCCCGTCGGGATGTCGCCGAGAATCGCTCCCGCGATCGTCCCGGCGACGAGCGGACGCGCGATCATCATCTGTGGCAGGCTCACGAGATCGATCCCCACGAGCGTGCCCCAGACGAGCAAGGCGATCAGGATTTCAACGGGCAGGGTCACGTGAAATCACCTACCGGAATCGCGGGTGCGGTCGGAACGTCCTGTGCGGTCACTTCGACGCCGCGCGCCGCGAGCTGGCGCAGCTTCGCCGCTTCGTCGTCCGTCAGGTACACGAACCGCAGCCGCTCCGTCCGGCCGGCGCGATGGTGCACGCCTCCCACGTTGAAGGTGCGGACCTGGGGCGCGTGCTCCACGAGGGAGACGGCGGTGTTGACGTCGCCAACGAGCAGAATCCCGACCCGTGGATCGGTTTGCCAACTCGCCATCTGCCGGGCCGCCTCTTCGACGGAGGCAAAGATGACCTCCATGTCCGGCGGCACGCCCATGCGATAGAGGTCCTGTTCCCAGTCGCTGCTGCGCACTTCGTCATCGACGAGCACGATGAACGTGATATGGAGCGGCTGCCCCCACCCGACCACCACCTGGCCGTGGATGAGGCGGTCGTCGATGCGGTACAACGCCAGACTCATGCGGCGGTGACGCGGATGGCCTTGCCGCCGGCTTCAGCGGCGCGGCGCGCCGCTTCCGCCGGCGCGACATCGCGGTGAAACACGAAATCGAGCAGCATGGCGAGGTTGACGCCCGTGACTACGGCGATGTCGGCGTGCTGCTTGGCGTAGCGCACGGAGCTCGTGAGACAGGATCCGCCCGGCAGATCCACAAATAGCACCGCTGGGCCGCTGCCGACGGCCTTGTTGAGCCGCTCGGCGAGCGCATCCGTGCCGCATCCCTCGTTGGATACGGGCGTCAACGCGCCATCGATCCCGGTGATGACGCTGACGGCGCTCACCAGCGCCTGCGCGACCGCGGCATGCGACACGATAACCCCGCGCAGCGGGGACCCGTCACTCATAGTCTTCCTCCAAATACTGCTGCACCTCTCCCTTCTCTCGCATGCGTCGAATCAAGCGTTCGTTGAACGCGTGCGCCGAGTCGACACCACTGTAGCGCAGTAAATGTGTCATCGCCACGACTTCGCAGATCACGGTGAGATTTTTTCCGGGATTCAAGGGAACCGTCACGAGTGGCAGCGAGACGTCGAGCAGCTCGGTCTGCTTCTGGTCGAGACCGGTGCGATCGTATTCGCGCGTGTTATCCCAATCTTCCAGTTCCACGACCACCTCGATGCGCTTCTGTTGCCGGACGGAGCGAATGCCGAACAGCGCGTTGATGTCGATCAATCCAACGCCTCGGATCTCCATATAGTGCCGCGAGATCTCGTGCCCGCGGCCGATGAGCACATCGTGACCGCGCCGGGTGACGTGCACGACGTCGTCGGCGACGAGGCGGTGCCCCCGCTCCACCAGATCGAGCACGCACTCGCTCTTACCGATTCCCGAGCGGCCGCGAAACAACAGGCCGACGCCGAACACGTCGGCGAGCGAGCCATGAACCGTCGTCCGCGGTGCGAAGGCGTCATCGAGGAATGGCTTGAGGCGCCGATAGAACTCGGCGGTCTTGAGCCGCGTGCGGATGACCGGGATGCCCTTATCGCGCGCCAGCTGCACCAGCTCGTCGGGCGGCTCCTGCCCCTTGGTGATGATCACACAGGGCAGGTCGTATGCGAGGAACGTCTCGATTGACTGGCGCCGCGCTTTCGAATCGAGCGAGGCGAGATAGGTGATTTCGGTTTCGCCGAGGATGTGAATCCGGTCGGTGCCCACAAAGCGCGCCGTGTAGCCGGCGAGCACCAGGCCGGGACTGGACGCTTCGGGCGAACGAATCTCGCGCTCGAGTCCCTTTTCCGCGGTGAGCAGCTCGAGCTGCAGCGGATCCCCCTTGTGGGCGAGCAGGTCGCCGACTTTGAGCACCTTACCTCGGAGCCTTGGACCGGCGGATCGTACGGCGTGTGCGTGGCGTCTCTTTTTCGTCGAGGAGCTGGCGCTTCACCCGCGCGATCGCGAGGTCCAGCGCCGACCGGTGATCGGCCGCCGCCGACTTCGCCACGTGCACTCGCCCGCGCGGCACGTGCACTTCGATCTCCACTCCCGCTTCGCCGTGAGCATCGGTGAACACGACCTGCGCGTGATGCGGGCGCCGCACCAGCTTGGCCACTTTTTCGACCAGGTCCTTGGCGTGCGCACGCAGGTCATCGTCGATCTCAGCGTGACGGGCGGTAATGGTGACGCGCATGAGGTTCAGCCTCCTCGTTCAGCGATGATCTGTTGAAGATGTGCCACGGTCGCCTTCGCGGCCGAGTCCCACGACAACCCTTGCGCGAAGCTGCGGCCCGCGGCACCGAGTCGCGCGACGAGAGCTGGGTCTGCGGCCAGGGCGAGCATGCGATCGGCGAGCCCGCGGGAGTCGCCGTGAGTGACGAGATATCCCGTGACGCCGTGGCGAACCGATTCGCGCAGCCCCGGACTGTCCGATGCGAGCGCGGGAGTACCGCAAGCGGCGGCTTCGACGTTCGAGATGCCCCACCCTTCTTTTGGACTCGGGAAAACCACCGCCCAGGCCTGGCGTAGCAGCCTGCGCTTTTCGTCCTCCGTGACGAATCCCAAAAAGCGGACCGCGTCGCCCAGTCCCAGCGTCTGGGTAATGCCCTCGAGGCGCCCGCGATCGTCCCCCTGGCCGCAGATGTCGAGCGTCACATCAGCTCGCACCTGCCGTGCCGCGGCGAGCGCCCGCAGCGCGTACTCCACTCCTTTATAACGCTTCAATCGTCCCAGGTACAAGAACGCCGGGTGGGGGGCGCGCGGCGTGTTGGGATCGGGACTGTACCAGGTCGAATCGACACCGGGATGGATCACGATCACCCGATCAGCAGCCACGCCGCGGCGCACCAAGTCGTCTCGCGTGCTTTCGGAGATCGCATGGAAGCCCGCCCGCCGGTACACCCACGGAATCGGCAGCTCCGCGGCCCAAACCGTCGCCGCGACGGGCCAGCTCGCTTCGGCAAAGGCGGTCGTACCGAAGAGATGTGGCACGATCGCCACAAACGGCAACGCTGTGAGGGCAGGAAGGAACAGGGGCAGTTTGTTCACGTCCTCGACCACGATGTCATACGCTTTCTCCCGCAACGCTCGCCGTACCGCGCCGCCCGCGCGCAGCGCGAAACTGTGGCGTCCGCCGACGCGCGTGACGCGCATCCCGTCCACCGTTGCTTGCGGTTCCGCATTAGCCCATCCACTCGTCAGGAGGTCGACGCCGTGTCCCCACGCCGCGATCCGGCCGAACAGCTCGTGCAGATGGATCTCCGCGCCGCCGGCCTGCGGATTCTGCCGGTCGTTCCAGTTGATGAGCAGGATCTTCACAGCGCGCCGGTCTCGCGCGCCACGGCATCGAGCACTCCGTTGACGAACGCCGGCGCGCGCGCGCCAGCAAACCAGTGAGCGAGCTTCACCGCTTCGTCGATCACCACGCGCGACGGAGTGGACGCTTCGTCGAGCTCGGCGAGCGCGAGGCGCAGGATGTTGCGCTCGACAACCCCAACACGTTCCAGGCGCCAGTGCTCCGCCGCTTCTTTCACGCGGCGGTCGAACTCCGGCCGGCCGGCAATCGCCTTCGAGGCGAGGTCCGCCCCTCGGTCATAGCCGCGCGGGGCGCGCCCGTAAATCGTCGCGACGCGCGCGACGACGGTTTCAATCGAAGGTTCGCCCGACAATTCCCACGCGTAGAGGAGTTGGAGCGCGCGCGCCCGCGCCTTAGTCTCGGGACGCTGCACCGAGCCGCTCGAGCGCGTCGGCGGTCTCGAGGGCCGCCTGCGCCGCTTCAGCCCCTTTCCCGAGCCGGGCGTGCGCCTGAGCCTCCGTGTCGGTGGTGAGAACCCCGAATCCGACCGCAATGCGGTACGCCAACGCGACGTTGCCAAGCCCCCGCGCCGCCTCAGCTGCGACGTACTCGAAATGCGGTGTCTCGCCGCGGATCACGCACCCGAGCGCGACGATGGCATCGAAGCGCTCACTCGCGGCAGCGGCCTCGGCGATGACGGGGAGCTCGAACGCGCCAGGAACCCACGTGACTTCCACATTCGCGTCCGCGATGCCGCCGCGACGCAGCGCGTCACGCGCGCCCTCCAGGAGCCGGGTGGTGATGTCCTCGTGAAAACGGCTTACGATGATCGCCACGCGCCGCTGACGGGTGGACGTGCGCGCGGCCGGAGGCGGGCGGTGGGGGTGGGGAGCCACGATCAGTGGGTCAGGAAGTGGCCGAGCTTGTCCCTCTTCACGTCCAGGTAGGCGCGGTTTTCGTCGGAAGAAGCCGGCACGATGGGCAGCCGCTCGACGATTTCGAGACCATACCCCTCGAGCCCCACGAGCTTCATTGGATTGTTCGTCAGGACCCGAATCGAGGACAGACCGAGATCGAGCAGGATCTGCGCGCCGATTCCGTAGTTCCGGAGGTCGGGCTTGAACCCGAGCTTCTCGTTCGCTTCGACGGTGTCGTGTCCGGCGTCCTGGAGCTCATACGCCTTGAGCTTGTTGAGCAGGCCGATGCCGCGGCCCTCCTGGTCCAGGTAGACGACAACACCCGCGCCTTCGCTCGCGATCATGCGCATGGCGGACTGGAGCTGCCAGCCGCAGTCACAGCGGGCGGATCCGAAGACGTCGCCCGTCAGGCACTTGGAGTGCATGCGGACGAGCACGTGCTGTTTCCCCGCCACCTCGCCGTAGACGAGCGCGATGTGCTCCGCTTCATCCACGTCGTTGCGATAGCCAATGATCCGGAATTCACCGAACGGCGTCGGTAAACGCGCTTCCGCCACGCGGTGGACCAGCCGCTCATGCTTGAGACGATAGGCGACGAGCTGCGCGACTGTGATGAAGGTGAGGCCATGCTCTTTGGCGAAGCGCTCGAGATCCGGTCGCCGCGCCATCGAGCCGTCGGCATTGAGGATCTCGCAGATGACACCCGCGGGATACAGCCCGGCGAGCCGCGCGAGATCGATGCTCGCTTCGGTCTGGCCGACGCGCTGCAGCACCCCGCCGGGACGCGCGCGCAACGGAAAGACATGTCCCGGACGCCGCAGGTCGCTGGGAACCGTCGACGGGTCGATCGCGACACGAATGGTCGCCGCGCGGTCCGCCGCCGAAATCCCGGTCGTCACGCCGAAGCGCGCCGCGGCGTCGATGCTGATCGTGAACGCCGTCTCATGGGACTCGGAGTTGTGCTCCGTCATCTGCGGCAGGCCCAGCGCCTGGCAACGCGCCGGCGTCAGCGGCATGCAGATCAATCCGCGGGCGTGCATCGCCATGAAGTTGATCATCGCGGGCGTGACCTTCTCTGCCGCACCGACCAGATCACCCTCGTTTTCGCGCCGCTCGTCATCGGCCACGATGACGAGCGTGCCCGCGCGGATATCCGCGATCGCCTGTTCTACTGCGCCGAACGACATAGCTGCCTCACGTACTTTCCAAGAACGTCCGCTTCGATGTGCACTCGATCGCCAACGGCGATCCGTCCCAACGTCGTATGCTCCCGCGTGAATGGCACGAGCGACACCTGCACAACGCCGGGGCTCGGCAGAGCGTTCACGGTCAGACTCACACCATCGACCGTGATTGCTCCATGCAGCACCGTCGTTTCCTCGACCTCGCGTGGCACGCGGATATCCACCAGCAACGCATCGCCGGACTCGGCCACCTGCTCTACTGTGCCGACTCCGTCCACATGCCCCTCAACGAAGTGGCCGCCCAGCCGATCGCCCGCGCGCAGGGCACGCTCCAAATTGACGGCCTGCCCTGTCCGCCATTCGCCAATCAGCGTGCGCCCTAAAGTCGTTTGGACCGCGTGCACGGTGAAACCGCCCTTCGCCAACTTCTCCACCGTCAGACACGCGCCATTGACCGCGACGCTCTCGCCCTTCTTCAGGCCGCGGTAGGGAGCTCGGATACGAAGTACCCTTCCCCCTTCCCTCGTCCCGCTTCCCCCGTTTGGCGAAACGGATTCGACGCGCCCTACAGCGCTCACGATTCCGGTAAACATAGCCGCCGATCCAATACCAATAATGTATCAGAGCCCAATGGCCGTCGCTCTACGACGATCCAGCGCGGCGCTTCGGCGAGCGGAAATGCCGGAACGCCTGGAAAAGCGGGCACGCCGCCCTCACCAAGCCACACCGGCGCTTGCACCCAGTACAAGCGGTCGACCAGTCCTTCCGCCAGCAGTTTCGTGCCGAGTGCGCCTCCGCCTTCACATAACAACGACTGGATCCCGGCGAGGCGCAGTTGCGCGAATGCCTGCGCCAGTGCCTCGGGCCGGAAGACGCGCACGCCGTTGCCTTCGAGCACCGAAACGTTGGCGGCGGGCGCTTCCGGCGACGCGACGACCCAGGTGGGGACCTCGCGCGCCGTTTGTACGAGGGAGACGCCCAGGTTCAACATCGCGCGCCGATCGAAGACGATCCGTACGGGCGGCTTGCGCGGCGTGACGCCGCCGCGCGCCGTCAGCTGCGGGTTGTCGGTCAGCGCCGTCGTGCCGCCCACGGCGATCGCATCGAAGCCGGCGCGCAGCCAATGGACGTGCTCGCGCGCCTCCGGCCCCGAGATCCACTGCGAGCTCCCACCCGCGTCCGCGATGCGGCCGTCGATCGAGGTCGCGAGTTTGAGAGCGACGAACGGCCGATCAGTCTGCAGACGGGTCGCGAGGAAGGGAGCATTCTGCGCGGCCGCCTCCTCGGCCATCAGGCCAACCTCAGTTTCAATACCGGCGCGCTTGAGAATCTCGATGCCGCCGCGCGCGTCGAGATCGGGATCGCGGACGGCAGCCACGACGCGCCGCACGCCCGCGGCACGGATCGCGTCGACGCATGGGGGCGTCTTGCCGTGATGCGCGCATGGCTCGAGCGTGACGACGAGTGTCGAACCGCGCGTTTTGTCGTCGGCTGCGTGGAGCGCCTTGAGCTCCGCATGCGGCCCGCCGAATTCCGCGTGCCAGCCTTCCGCAACAACGTCATCGCCGCGCAGGACCACCGCACCGACCAACGGATTCGGCGACACCCGTCCCCACCCGCGCCACGCGAGCTCGAGCGCGCGGCGCATCGCGTCGCGCTCGCTATCTCTCTTCAAAGCGCACCGCCGGCGACGCGCCTCTCCCGGCGCGGATCTCGCCGATCACCCAGGTCTGCACCTGCGCGCGGTGGGCCGCGCGAACGAGGGCTTCGACATCATCGCGCGCCGCAACGGCAATCATGCCGATCCCGAGATTGAACACGCGCCGCATCTCATCGCGTCCCACCTGACCGCCGCGCATCAGCACGCGGAACAGCGCGGGCCACGGCCAACTGCCGGCATCGACGACGGCCACCGTGGCGGGCGGCAGTACGCGCACGAGGTTGCCGGGTATCCCGCCACCCGTCACATGCGCGAGCGCGTGGACAATGCCGAGGACGGGTCGCAGCGCGGCGGCGTAACTCCGGTGAATGGCAAGCAGCACCTGCGCCACGGACTGGGGGGGGCCGGGGGGGGTTGTCTCGGGAAAGGGATCGTCGATGCCCAGCTTCATCGACTCGAACACGATTTTGCGGGCGAGCGTGTAACCGTTGGTGTGCAGTCCGCTCGAGGCATAGCCGATCAGGAGGTCGCCGGGCGCCACGCGATCGCCATGGATCGCCTTGTCCTCCTCAACCACGCCGACGATCGAACCGGCGAGATCGTAGTGACCCGGCGTGTACAGGTCGGGGAGCTGTGCCGTCTCGCCGCCGGCGAGCGTCATCTCGTGCGCTCGGCAGCCGCGGGCGACGCCCGTGACGATCTGCGCCGCAATCTCCGGCACGAGTTTGCCGGTGGCGATGTAGTCGAGAAACGCGAGTGGCGTCGCTCCGTGCACGAGGATGTCGTTCACGGAATGGTTGACGAGATCTTCGCCGACCGTGTCGTGAACGCCCGCGGCAATTGCCACGAGCACTTTCGTGCCCACGCCGTCGGTCGACATGACGAGCACCGGCTTCGCGTATCCGTCGGGCACGCGCACCATGCCGCCGAAGCCGCCCACCTGCCCCCGCGCCAGCGGCGTGCGCGTCCCGCGCGCCAGCTCCGCGATCCGGCGCTTCGCCTCGTCGGCGACGTCGAGCTTGACGCCCGCCGCCGCGTAGCGCTCGGCCTTCGTCACTCCTCTGCTCCGTCGAGGGTGAAGTGCACGAGGTCGCGAAAGGCCCTCACACGCCCGCGCACTTCCTGGAGCGAGACTTGCTCGAGTCGCTGCACGCCGAACGCTTCGACCGCGAGCGATCCCATCGCCGAGCCGTAGACCATGGCACGGCGCAGGTTGGGAAACGTGAGATCGCCGGTGCGCGCGACGTGCGCCATGAACCCGCCGGCGAACGCATCGCCGGCGCCTGTCGGGTCGAACACTGCTTGCAACGGGTATGCCGGCACCTTGAACGTCGTGTCCGGATCCACGAGCAGCGCCCCGTGCTCGCCCTGCTTGATCACGACCATCTTCGGACCGCGCCCGAGGATCCAGTGCGCGGCACGGTACACATTCCAATCGCCCGACAGCTCCCGCGCCTCGGAGTCGTTCACCATCAAGATGTCGATGTGCCGTAGCAATTGCAGCAGCAGATCCTTCTTGCCCTGAATCCAATAGTTCATCGTGTCGCAGGCGACGAGTTTCGGCTGCTTCACTTGATCGAGGACGTTCAGCTGGAGCTCCGGATCGATGTTGCCCAGAAAGACGAACTTCGCATCGCGGAACTTGTCGGGAATGCGCGGCTGGAACTGTGCGAACACACCCAGGCGCGTCTCCAGTGTCTCGCGGCTATTGAGATCGTAGGAGTAGCGAGCCTTCCACCGGAACGACTCCCCCTGCTGCCGCTCCACACCTGCCAGGTCCACGCCGCGCGCGGCGAGCTTCTTGAGGTGCGCTTCAGGGAAATCGTTGCCGACCACGCCGACTACCTGCACGGGATGCAGGATGGCGCCCGCCATGGCAAAGAATACCGCGGCGCCACCCAGTGTGTCGGCGGTCTCGCCAAACGGCGTGATGACGGAATCGAGCGCGATGGAGCCGACGACGAGCAGACCCACGCCTACATCCGTTCCGGGGCGCGTATCCCCAAGAGGGTGAGACCATTCGCGAGCACCTGCTTGATCGCGCGCGCCAGCACCAGCCGCGCGGCTTCCTCGGGCTCGCCCAAGACGCGGTACTTGTGATACCACGCATGCGCGATCCGGGCCAGTCCCTCGAGATAAGCCGTCACACGATGCGGTTCGTAGGCCGCGGCGGCGCGGCGCAGGACCTCCGGGAACTCCGCCAGCTCCTTCACCAGCTCGATCTCCACCGGTTGCGTGAGCACGGAGAGATCCACGCCCTCGGCGGAGACGCTCGCGGCGTCGCGCCCAGCGACGCGAAAGATGCCGGACATGCGCGCGTGTGCCATCTGCACGTAGAAAACCGGGTTCTCCTCCGTCTGGCTCTTGGCCAGATCGACGTCGAACACGAATTGCGAATCGCCGCGCTTCATCAGGAAGAAGTAGCGCGCCGCATCGACGCCCGTCTCCTCGAACAAATCCCGCAGCGACACAAAATCGCCCGCACGCTTGGAAAAGCGCACTTCTTCCCCGCCGCGCATCACGCGCACGAGCTGCACGATCTCGACGTGGAAGAAATCCTGTGGATAGCTGAGGGCCTGCAGCGCCGCGCGCATGCGGGGGATGTAGCCGTGATGGTCGGCACCCCACACGTCGATCGCGCGGACAAAGCCGCGCTCATGCTTGTCGCGATGATAGGCGATGTCGGGAACGAGGTACGTGTAGGTCCCGTCGCTCTTTTTCAGCACCCGGTCCTTATCATCGCCGAGCTCGGTCGTCCGCAGCCAGAGCGCGCCGTCGGCGGTGAAGGTGTGGCCGTGTTTGTCGAGCTCCGCGAGCGTCGCCTCGATCAGCTTGCGCTTGTACATCGCTGATTCGAACGAGACGAGGTCGAATCGGACGCCGAACTCGTGCAGGTCGGCATCCTGTTCATCACGCTCGGCACGAATGCCGATCTCGCGGCAGCGCCGTAAGCCTTCGGCCTCCGGGAGGTCCGCGAAACCCTTGCCTTCCTTCTCGAGGATCTGCCGGGCGAGCTCGGTCAGATATTCGCCGTGATAACCGCCTTCAGGGATCTCGGCCTTGCGGCCGGTTGCTTGCTGGACACGCGCCCACAGTGACCGCGCCATCTTGTCGATCTGCGTCCCGGCATCGTTGACGTAGAACTCACGCGTCACATTCCAGCCTGTCCACTCGAGCAGTGCGGCGATGCCGTCGCCGAGCGCGGCGCCGCGGCCGTGGCCGACGTGCAGCGGTCCCGTAGGATTCGCCGAGACGAACTCGACGTTGATCTTGCGCCCCCGACCGACATCGCTCTTTCCGTAGTCGGAACCGGCCGCGATGATCGACGGGAGCACGCCCACGACTTGCGCTTCGGCGAGAAAGAAGTTGATGAAGCCCGGACCGGCGATTTCCGTCTTGCGGACGAGCGACGGGGGCAGATCGAGCGCCGTGACGAGCCGCTCCGCAACGGCGCGCGGCTTTTGCCCGAGAGTCTTGGCGAGCGTGAGCGCAAGATTGGTCGCCAGGTCGCCGTGCGTCACGTCGCGAGGACGTTCGATCGTGACGTCGACATTAGGCACGCCAAGTCGCGCCGCCGCTTGCACCAGCGCCGCACGGATCGTCTCGGGAGCCTTCACTTGTCGCTGCTGGGGTCTTTCTTGGGCGTCGGCTTCGGCTCGGCCGCCTTCTCCGTCTTCTCCGCCTTTTCCTTCTGCTCGGGTTTCTCACCGGCTCGTTTGTAGTCGGTATGATAGAAACCGGAGCCTTTGAACACTATCCCGGCGCCGCCCGAGATCTGACGCTCCGCGCGCTTCCCGCAAACGGGACATTTCGCGAAACGCTGGCTGGTGATCCGCGGAAGTGTCTTTTCGAACAGATGCCCGCTGGGGCATTTGTATTCGTAGGTTGGCATCGCTGCAAAAGTAACGATACTTACTGAGTTCTTCTAATTGGGCAGCACCGGAAGCACGACATGCGACGCGTATCGTGCCGAGCGCCAGATACGGTGTGTCTGTGCTCTAAAATCGGTCGCCTTCGCGTTGAAGATGTTCGGCACGAAGACTTGCGGATTGCGATCATACAGCGGGAACCACGTGCTCTGCACCTGCACCATGACGCGGTGCCCCTTTTGGAAGCGATACGTCTGCGGCGGAATATGCACCGTGTACTCGAGCACCCGATTGGTCGCGATCGGCTGCGGCTGGTCGAATGCGGTCCGATAGCGGCCGCGCATGATTTCTCCCGCGACCATCAGCTCGTAGCCGCCCATGCGCCGGTCGCCCTCGGCGCTGTCCGGGTACACATCGATGAGTTTGACGACCCAATCGGCGTCGCTGCCCGTCGTGGACGCGAACAGCTGCGCGCTCAAATTGCCGGCGATCACGAGGTCTTCCTTCAACGGCTCGGTGCTCCACACGAGAACATCAGGCCGCCCTTCGACAAACCGCTGATCCATCGCTTGCCACTGATTCCATTGCGAACCGCGCGAGTACGTCACCTCGATGGGTCGCGGCCGGTAGGGCACCGGATGAGCGGGATCGGAGACGAACGAATCGGCGGCCGTGCCGGCGGCGGTCGGTTGGTCGAACGAAAGCCGTCCATCTGCCTGGAAGTAGAGGTTCTTTGCGGTCGCGGCGCGAGGCGGCCAGGAGTCGAACCGGCGCCAGCGATTCGATCCGCCTTCGAACACAAGCGCCTCGGGAAGATCGAGCGGAGCGCGGTCCTTGAGATAGAACGCGAAGAATGGCGCCTCCACCTCTCGCCGGAACCAGACGCCGGTCGAGTCGCCGAACTGCACGCGCGAGAGGCCCGTGCCCGGACCGTACCAACCACCGTGATTCCAGGGACCCATCACGATGCGATTCCGGTTCGTCGCGGGGACGGTGTCGAATCGCTCGAACGCCGCGTAGGTCGCCGGCGGGCCGAAGATGTCTTCTTGATCGTACCAGCCACCTACGGTGAGCACCGCCACCGGCGACGCGTGAATCCGCTTTTCGGTGGCGCGGGACTGCCAGTACTGGTCGTAGCTCGGGTGGGCGACGAACGCGTCCCACGACGGCCACGAGCGGCCGAGCAGCTTCGGCACCTTGGAGAGCTCACCCATGCGCCGATACCAGTCGTACATGTCGGTCACGCCGACGTCGAACTCGCCGACTTCCATGCCATACGTGTATTCGACGCCGTAGCTCTGCCGGAACGCGCCTTGATGGAAGAAGTCGTCGCCCATCCAGGTGTCCGTCATGGGCGCCTGAGGAGAGACGGCGTGCATGGCCGCGTGGCCGGATAGTCCTTGCATCGTCGCCAACCAGCCGGGATACGAAATGCCGAGTCCGCCGACGCGCCCGTTGTTATTCGGGACGTTGTGAATGAGCCACTCGACCGCGTCGTACGTATCGCTCGCCTCGTCGAATCCCCCCGCCGACGTGTCGCCCGGCGCACGCAGCGGCCGGTTCATCAGATAATCGCCTTGCGACTTCCCCCGGCCGCGAATGTCCTGAAAGACGAAGATGTACCCGTCCGCGGCGAGAAAGCGGTACGGGCCGGGAAATCGGCTCGCCGGCCCGTCCGCGCCGTACGGCGTCCGCACCAACAGAATCGGCAACGGGGGGGTGCCGCTCTCGGCACCGCGCCGCGTTACGATGATGGTGTTCAGCTTCACGCCGTCGCGCATCGGCACCATCTCGGTGCGCTGCGCCCACGTGCTGTCGGGGGGCGGGGGCGCCTGCGCGGCCAGCGACGCCGCACAAAGGCTCAACGTGATGACGAGCCTGTGGCTCACGGCTCGCCCGCCATGCGCTTCCCATCGGGATCGACGCTGACCTCGGACCGCTTCCCATTCGTGTTCACACGCGCCTCGTAGGCGACGATCCGGCCGCCTTTCGTGACCGATTCCACACCAGTCACTCTGCCCTTCCCTGCGGCCGCCCGCAACGAATCACGTACGACAGCGGGCACGTCGGCGAGCTTTACCTGCTCCTCGACTTCCACCACCGTGCCGGTTGAATCGATGAGCACGTCGCGATGGTGGCCGTTGACCGTCAATTCGACCTCGTACAGAGTCTGTCCATTCTCTTTTTCCGCCGAGTAGCCTCGGACCTTCGCACCGTGGCTCTCGGTGGCGGCAGTGCGGGCAACCGCGGCCGGTAAATCGCGCCGCGAGATCTTGCGTTCCTGCGCGGCAAGAGCGGTCGCCGTCGTCACTAGAAGGACGAGGACGATGAGAGGTCTCGGTCGTGTCATGGTGGGCGCCTTTCTAGCGACGTTTGAAGAATTGGACCGCGCGCTCGTGCTGCTCCGCAGCGGCGCGCGTCGAGAACGTGCCCAGATTGCGACGTCTTCCCGTCCGCGGATTGATTTTCCGAGAGTAGAGGCGGTATTTGCCCGATTTCAACCTCCGAATCATTCCTCGCTCCTGCGGTTCCACCTCATCATGATTCTGAAATGTAGCCGCTCCGCCAATTCCTCGTGCGCCTTGGAACTGATGCTACATCGACTCGATCAGTGCGCACGAGACGGAGTATTAGGTGGAAGCTTCCAACACCACTACCTGGAGAGACGTATGCGTTTCACGACGACGATAATGACCGTGGCTGCGGCGGTTGCCCTCGCGACCACCACATTGCAGGAACCGTCCGGAGTCAAGGTGGACATCAAGACCACCGAGAGTCACAGCGAGTGGTATACACACCCCGTGTGGATCGCGATCGGCGTCATCGCGTTCGTACTGATCGTCGCCCTTATCGCGATGGCCGGCCGCAGAAACACGACCACCGTCGTGAAGTGACGCTTCCTAGTCCCGCCGGGCCTTCGGGACAGGCGCGTGATTTTGCCAGGCGAGCGTGAGCGCTTCACGCACATCTCCCTGTTTGGCAGCCTGAAGCCGAACGTGCGTTGCCCCACGCTCTCCCCACTTTCCGGGGACCGGCGCAAATGCTTTGGGACGCGTGTTGACGAACAATTCCTGCTGCTCGGCGGTGAGCTTCACCATCCCAAACCCTCGGCGCGGATAGCTCAATGTCGCGAAGATGCGCCCCCCGACGCGGAAGTCGGGGTGGCCCATGTGCGCGCCTTCGATTGCCTCAGGCATACTCAGCGCGATGGTGCGGAATTCCTGCGCGGTCACGCACCCTTCCTTATAGTAGAAAGGTCACGCGATATAGATAGTGTAGAAAGGTCACGCGATATAGTAGAAAAGGTCACGCGATTAAACGGTGCAGGTCTCCACCGCTTCGCCGAGCGAGCGGAGCGGATCCCGGGTGGGCACAAATTCATGAGCCATGTAGCCGGTGAAACCGGTGTCGGCGATCGCCCGGGCGATCGCGTGCCAGTTCAACTCCTGCGTGTCGTCGAGCTCGTGCCGGCCGGGCACGCCGCCGGTGTGAAAATGACCGATGTGGCTCGCATGTTGCCGAATCGTGCGAATCACGTCCCCTTCCATGATCTGCATGTGATAGATGTCGTAGAGCAGCTTCACCCGCGGTGAATTGACGCCTTCCATCACCTGGGCGCCGAACGCCGTGTGGTCACCCTGATAGTCGTGATGATCGACCTTGCTGTTCAGCAGCTCCACACAGATCGTGACGCCGTGGTGTTCGGCGAGCGGCGCGATGCGGCGCAGACCAGTCACGCATGCCTCGATGCCCTGCGAATCAGTACGTCCCTGCCGATTGCCGAACATGGCAATCAGATTCGGGATGCCTTGCTGAGCCGCGAGCGGCAGCGCGCGCTCGAGCTCGCCAACCAGGAAGTCGTGATTTGCCGGGTCATTGAAGCCGCGGGGGATGAAATCGTCCCGGATCGCGGCGTAACCCATCGAGCAGACGAGCCCACAGTCCCGGACGACCGGCCAGTCTTCCGGCGCCAGGAGATCGATGGCCGACAGGCCCATGCTCTTACAGGCGCCCGCGAGGCTTGCGACGGCTGCGCCGATTGCGTCCCGGCGCGTGACCAACCGCCCAACCGCCGAACCGCCTAACCGCCGCATTAGAACTCCAGGTTCTTCAAATACCGACAACTCACCGCGATGTCGTCGAACGGCTGCGGCGGCTGGTCGTGCTCGACGAAGTAATGCTTGATGCCGGCCTGATCTGACTTCGCAAAGATGCGCTTCCAATCGATCTTCCCCTGCCCCACATCGGCCATCTTGTGCTCGGGCGCGCCGGCCGAGTCCTTCACATGAACCAGCGGCACGCGGCCGGGCCAGCGCGCGAAGTAGTCGAGGGGATCCTGACCGGCCTTGGTGATCCAGTACAGGTCGATCTCGAGCTTCACGAGCTGCGGGTCGGTGCTCTGCAACAACAGATCGTAGGGCACCTGGCCGTCCATCTTCGGGAACTCGAAATCGTGATTGTGATAAGCGAACTGGATTCCGGCATCGTGCGCGGCCTGTCCCGCGTGGTTGAAGACCTGCGCGAAGTTCTTCCAATCGTCCAAGGTCTTGCGCCGGTCCGCGGGAATCCATGGCATGACGATGTACTCGTGCCCGATCGTCTTGGCCGCGTCGAGCGCCGCCTTCCATTGATCGTCGCTCTCGAACGGGATGTGCGTGGAGGGGGCCGAGAGTCCGTGTCGGTCGAGAATGGCTTTGACGTCTGCTGGTGAATGGCCGAAGTAGCCGGCGAACTCGACTTCCTTGTAGCCGATCTCGGCCACATGGGCGAGCGTGCCTTCAAAGTCCTTCTCGAGCACCGTGCGGACGGTATAGAGCTGCAGGCCGACCTTCTCCAGGTGTCGCGCGCGATGTGCGGTGCGCAGCGCACCGGGATACGCGATGGCGATGCCCGCGGCGGCCAGGGTTTGGACGAACTCGCGACGTTCAAGATTTTTCATAGCTCGTTCCGTTTCATCGCATCGACAGCGTAGGCCGCCGCGCGAGCTGTGAGGGCCATGTAGGTGATCGACGGGTTCTGGCAGGCAGTCGAGGCCATGCAGGCGCCGTCGGTGATGAAGAGATTCGGGACGTCGTGAACCTGATTGTGCGCGTTCAGCACGGACGTCTTCGGGTCCTTGCCCATCCGCGCCGTCCCCATTTCGTGGATGACGAGACCGGGCGGGTTATCGCTGGTAAACGGCTGGATGTCGTGCGCACCCGCCTCGGCGAGCATCTCGGCGCCCGTGATGGACATGTCATGGACGAGCGCCTTTTCGTTGTCGCCGTACGCGCAATGAATCTTGACGACCGGGATGCCCCACGCGTCGACCTTGGTCTTGTCGATTTCGACGAAGTTCTCCGGCCGTGGCAGCATCTCGCCGAACCCATAGAGCGAGAATCCCCACGGTCCCGGGTGGCGCAACGACTTCTTGAACTCCGCGCCGAACCCCGTCTGATCGCCGCCGCGGCCCCAATCGGAGCGGCCGCCACCGCCCTGGAAGCCGTAACCCCGCACGAACGTGGAGGACTTGTTCTTTCCCACGTTGCGGAAGCGCGGCACGTAGATCCCATTGGGTCGATTGCCGATCGTGTCGCGGTCGAGCGGCGCATCCACCTTGCCGCTGGCGCCGCCGCCCATGATGTGGTCCATCAGATTCTTGCCGACCTGCCCGCTCGAATTGGCCAGGTTGTGTTCCGAGTTGAGAAGGATTCGCGCCGACTCGATGGTCGAGGCGCACAGGAAGATGACGCGTGCCCTGAACTCGAGCACGTGTTTCGTTTGGCCGTCGATGACGCGCACGCCCGTTGCCCGCCCACGCTTCTGGTCCCAGATCACGCTCTGAACGACGCTGTATGGCCGCAGCGTGAGGCGACCGGTCGCCTGGGCGGCCGGGAGAGTCGCGTTGATGCTCGAGAAGTAAGAGCGCGTGATGCAGCCGCGATGACACGGGCCGCAGTAGTGGCATGCGGCGCGTCCGTTGTGGGCCTCCGTGAGCACGGCGCAGCGTCCGATCGTCACCAGCCGTTCCCCCCCGGGCCATGCGCGGGCCACAGCGTCCTTCACCCGCTGTTCCGCGCAGTTCAGCGCCATCGGCTTGAGGAATTTGCCGTCCGGAAGTTGAGGCAGACCTTCCGACTGGCCACTGATGCCGACAAATGTCTCGACATAGTCGTACCAGGGCGCGATGTCGGCGTAGCGAATCGGCCAGTCGACGCCGATCCCTTCGCGGGCGTTCGCCTCGAAGTCCAGGTCGCTCCAGCGGTAGACCTGCCGCCCCCACATGATCGAACGCCCGCCGACCTGGCGGCCGCGGATCCATGAGAACGGTTTGTCGGGCGGCGTGGTGTAGGGGTTCTCGAGGTCGTTCACGAAGAATTTGTAGGCCATCTCGTCGCACGCATAGCATTGCTGCTGAATCGGCTGTTCCTTGGACCGTTGCTTGCGGTCGCCCAGAGCCGACGACGATGGCATCGTAGCGTTTCATTGGTCGAGGGGATAGCAGGGCTCGTATCGTCCCGGCACCACACGGTAATGCTGCTCAGCGGTCGCGCCGACTTCCGATGTGTAGTAGCCCATCAGTGTCAGCCACTTCAGGTCGTGAAAAAAATTCTTCGACGTATCGTTGTTTGTGTCACGCAGGCGTGCGAGCTCCGCATCGAGATCGGTCAGGATCTGGGTCTGCTGGGCTTCGCTGCATGCGACGAAGTCCTTGGCAAACAGCCCGCGCGCCCGTTCATCCACGTTTGCCAGTCCCGCCGTGAACTGCTGGCGATGATCGTCGTCCGCCCAATCGGCGAGCATGACGTCGATGAACGCGGGCACGCCTGCCTCTCGCGCTCCCGGTGTGTCAGTTTTGGGGATGATCAGTTCGGCGATGGTGGCGACGGTTTCATTCTGGTGGGCGTTTAAAGCGCGTAGAGTTCCAGCACGCACGCGCTTGTGGACGGTGCGACCGATCGCGAGCAGCGGATCGGGAATTGCGCCCGTCCCGGCGAGCAGCAAAAGCACTTCGCGCCGGTTCATCAGCTAATCCTCTGAAAGAGTGCCCTAACTTGTCACGCGCTAACCCAGTCGGCTAGCGCCGCTGCTGTGCGAACAGCCAGCGTGTGAACTCGTCGGATGCGTACGCGGCATCCCACGAGTTGTGATTCAAACCGAGCAATTCGCTGTAGCGAACGTCGGCCGATGCGGCCTTGAGCGCGGCGGCCGGTTCGCGCGAGCCGTTGACGTTCACCACCTGATCCACTTCCCCGTGGAAGATCCAAATTGGAACCCTGCCGAGGCGCTGGACCAGACTCGGCATGATCGATGCACTGTCTCCTGGGACTACCGGAACCGAGCCCCGGAACTGCGGAAAGTCGCGCACCCATCCGCAGATCGGGACGATCGCCGCAAACAGCTCCGGATGTCGATACGCGACATACCAGGTTCCGTGCCCGCCCATCGAGAGACCCGTGAGATACACACGGCTCGGATCGACGTGGAATTCCCGCATCGTCTGCTGCAGCGCGGCGACGGCCATGTCGGCGGGTGTCCCGACCCACTGCGAATCGGGTGGCGCCTGCGGAAAGACCGCGATCGCGGGGTAACGGGTCGGATTCTGTCGAATGGCGGCACCGAGGCCCACCGCGGTCGGTAGCAGACCGTCATTGCCCCGCTCGCCTGCGCCGTGCAAAAACAAAATCGCCGGCCAGCTGCTTTTCGATGCATAATCCGCTGGAACGTAGACCTGATAGTGATATGCTCGACCCGCAACCGTGATCGACCGATCGAGGAATCCCGTTTCCACGCGTTGAGCAACCAGCGGAGCCGCAAGAGCGAGCAAGAGAGAAGCAATGGTCAGAACCCGTTCGCGCACGACCAACCTCCGGAAGAAGTGACGGCGGCCTACCACGGCGGTGGTGTCCCTGGTTGAGTCGCGAGGCTGTTCCGGCGGTCGAGCACCGCCAGGAGCCGATCCACACACCACACCAGCAACTCGTACAGCCCGAACATCGCGACGATCATCAGCGCGCCCACGAAGAGCGCGCCAGCCATCGGAACGCGAGACGATATCAGCTCCTGCTTGTGGTGGTCGAAGTCGGCGATGTACTCCTTCATCGTCAGTGCGTTCCCACGCTCGGCATCGGCTGCGGTACTCTTGCCGACGGCATACCCTACCGCGATGCCGAGTAAGATCGCGACGATCAGCCGGGCGACGACCATCCGCATCATCGGAGCCTCCTGGATTATTTCATGGCTAACGGGGATCGTACACGCCCCAGACGGCGCGAAATACGTCGCTGATCTCGCCGAGCGTGGCGCGTGCCCGGACCGCGTCGAGGATGGGCTCCACAAGCGGCTCCGTCGCTGCGCGCGCGGCCGCCTCGACCCCAGCGAGCGCCTGCTTCACTTTGTCCGCGTTCCTCTTTTTTCGGAGCTCCGTGAGGCGCCGCTGCTGCGTCTCGGCCAGCTTGGAGTAGTCGGGCGCGCGTGTCGGCGGCGCGGCATCTCCCGTGACGTATTCGTTCACGCCCACGATCACCCGCTTCCCTGCCTCGACGTCACGCTGCTGTTCGTACGCGCTCCGGCCGATCGCCTGTTGGAAAACCCCGAGCGCAATGGCAGCGACGGCGCCACCGCCCGCTTCGACTTCGTCGATCAGGGCCCGCGCGTCTTGCTCCATCTGGTCCGTCAGCGATTCCAGATAGTAGCTGCCACCGAGCGGATCGGTGACGTCCGGGACACCGGTCTCGTACGCGAGCAGCTGCTGCGTGCGAAGCGCCACGGTAGCGCTATGCTCGGTCGGCAGTGTGAGCGCTTCATCGTAGGCATTGGTATGCAGCGATTGGGTGCCGCCGAGCACGGCCGCCATCGCCTGGAGCGCGACGCGCACGACGTTATTGAGCGGTTGCTGTGCCGTGAGCGTCGCGCCACCGGTCTGCGTGTGAAAGCGCAGCCGGGCCGCAGAGTCGTCGGCGTTGAATTTTTCCCTCATCAGTCGCGCCCAGAGCCGCCGGGCGGCCCGGAACTTGGCCACTTCCTCGAAGAAGTCGGTATAGCCGGCAAAGAAGAAGGAAAGCCTGGGCCCCAGTTCGTTGATGGAGAGCCCGGCGGATTGTGCCCGACGCACGTATTCCAAACCATTGGCAAAGGTGAACGCGATCTCCTGCACCGCGGTCGCGCCCGCCTCTCGCATGTGATAACCGGAGATCGAGATGGGGTTGAAGCTCATCTTGGCGGCCGACGTGAACCGGAAAATGTCGGCGACGAGTCGGAGCGACGGCTCGGGCGGATAGATGTACGTGCCGCGCGCGATGTATTCCTTGAGGATGTCGTTTTGCAGCGTGCCCTGCAGCTTGGCCAGCGGGACACCCTGCTCCTCCCCAACCGCGACATACATCGCCAACAGGATGGCGGCCGTCGCGTTGATCGTCATCGACGTCGAAACACGATCGAGTGGTATGCCATGGAACAGGCGCTCCATGTCGTCCGCGCTGTCGATCGCGACACCCGCTCGACCCACCTCGCCTTCCGCCATCGCGTGATCGGAGTCGTAACCCATCTGCGTGGGTAGATCGAACGCGACCGAGAGACCCGTTTGGCCGGCGTCGAGGAGATGACGAAAGCGGGCGTTGGTTTCTTCAGCGGTGCCGAAGCCGGCGTACTGGCGCATGGTCCACAGCTTGCCGCGGTACATCGTGGGATAGATGCCCCGCGTGTACGGCCACTCCCCCGGAGCGCTTGGGTCAGCCGTGGTCATTGCCCGGTGAGCACCGACTGCGCGAACGCCACGTCCTGCTTGGAGCCGATGATCAGCGGGGTGCGCTGATGCAGCGCCGTCGGTTTGATGTCGAGGATGTTGCGCCGCCCATCGGTGGCGGCGCCTCCCGCTTGCTCGACTACGAACGCGAGTGGCGCCGCTTCGTACAGCAAGCGCAGCTTGCCCTGCGGCGAAATCGCGTCGGCCGGATACAGAAAGACGCCGCCTGACATCAGATTGCGATGGATGTCGGCCACGAGCGATCCGATATAACGCGCGTTCTTCGCTTCCACACGGCCGCCGTCGCCATTCTTGAACGCGCCGACCACGCGCTGGATGCCCGGCGCCCATTTGTTCCAGTGACTCTCGTTGACGCTGTAGTATTTGCCCACATCGGGCGAGCGGATGTCGGGGTGCGAGAGCAGAAACTCGCCGATCGTCGGGTCGAGCGTAAAGCCGTGCACGCCCTGCCCGGTCGTGTAGACGAGCATCGTGCTCGAGCCGTAGAGGATGTAGCCCGCCGCAACCTGCGCACGCCCCTCCTGCAGACAGTCGGCGAGCGAACCGGGTCCGCGTTTCGTCGCGCTGCGGCGGTGGATAGAGAAGATCGTCCCGATCGAAACATTGACGTCGATGTTGGTCGAGCCATCGAGCGGATCGTAGAGCAGGACGTACTTCCCGCCACGCCGGTCCTCGCGGACCTTCACGGGAATGGGATTCTCGTCTTCCTCGGACGCCACGACGCACACCCGTCCGGTGTGCTCGACGCTGTGACGCACCGTCTCGTTCGCGAAAACATCGAGCTTCTGCTGTAGCTCGCCCTGGACGTTGATCGCTCCGAACTCACCCAGGATGTCGGTAAGCCCAGCGCGCCGCACCTGGCGCGAGATGATCTTGGCGGCCAGGCAGAGATCGTACAGCAGGTTGGAGAGCTCCCCCGTGGCCTCGGGATGCAGCCGCTCCTGCTCCATGATGAAGCGCTCAATCGTGATGACCGACGTCGGTGAGTGCACTCGTCCCCTGGCTGGAAACGGTGAAGGTGATCGTACCCCGTTCATCCGTCCGGAGCACGATGATGCCACGAGCCTTGAGGCGCGCCACCACCTCGGGCGCTGGATGACCGTACCGATTGTGCGCGCCCACGCTGATCACCGCGTCCTCGGGCCGCAGCTCGTCGAGCCAGCGGTCCGACGTAGCCCCGCGCGAACCGTGATGCCCCACCTTGAGCAGCGTCACGTGCCCAACCGTGCCGGCAATGTGCGCTTCCGTCGGCAGGCCGGCATCGCCGGCGAGCAACAGGCGCGTCGCCCCGTACGTCACGAGGAGGACGACCGACTCCTCGTTGATATCCGTCTGACTGACCGCCCAGGCGGAATCGGGGCTCAACACCTCGAACGTCACGCCGTCGAGCTCGAGCCGGTCGCCGCGTCGCGCCGGCCGCCACTCGGCGCCGTCTGCTTCGACGGCGCCGAGGAAGCCGAGGTAATTCGCATCGGGCACCGGCTCTCCCGGCTCGAGCACATACGCCGGGTCGAACGCCTCGAGGACCGCGGGCAGCCCGCCGAAGTGGTCGAGGTGCGCGTGCGTCGCGACGATGGCGGCGAGCTGCGTCGCGCCGTGACTCCTCAGGAACGGCACCACCACCCGGCGCCCCGCATCGCTGATCGGCGGCGGTCCACGCGGTCCGCCGTCGATCAAGAGCCAGCGCCCAGCGGGCGTCCGCAACGCGATCGCGTCCCCCTGACCGACGTCCAGGAAATGTACGGTTAGGCAATGACAATCTGAAAGACGCCGGAGGGCGCCGAAAGACGCTGACCACGTCGCGAGCACGGCGACGAAGGCGAGCCGCGCGGCAACGACCCAGCGACGCCGCGGGGAATGCCACAGCCACCAGGCCAGCACGACGACGCCGAGCCAGAGCACAGCGGCGCGCGCCCCGGCGATCATGATGAAATGGCCGCCCGGGATTGCCGCCGCCGCGCCCGAGACCAGGTCGAGCAGCGCCAGGCACAGTCCCGATCCTGCGGCGAGCAGAGTCGACGAAGTCATCAACGCGGCCATGAGACCGGGGACCGCGACGCCCGCCAGCGGAATCGCGAGAAGGTTTGCGAGCACGCCGATCGGGGCGACCGTGCCGAATGCGTACGCGGTGATCGGAGCCGTGAGTAATGTTGCCGCGGCGGCAGGTGCGACCAGACGTACAACTTTCGGATGGGCCCCCGTCGCCCGGCCGGCCCAGATCACGGCTGCCACCGCCGCGACCGAGAGCCACGCACCGACCGACTGTACCGACCAAGGATCGGTCAGCATGACCAGGAGTGCGGCGAGGCTGATCGTTCCCCGCGGTGCGACAATCCGCTGGCGCAACTTCGCGATGTCGAGGAGCGCCAGCATCGCCGCGGAGCGCGTCGCCGGCGTCGGAAAGCCGAGTAGCCAGACGTAGGTGAGCATGACCGCGGTCCCGGCGACGAATTGCGCGCGAGCGCTGAGACGCAGCCGTTTGAGCAGGAGATTGAGCCAGGCCGCGAAGAAGGCGACGTGCAACCCGGAGATCGAGAGGAGGTGCGCGAGCCCCGAGCGCGCGTAGCGCTCGCGCAGCTCGGCGTCGAGGTCGGTGCGGCGCGCAATGACGAGCGCGTCGACGAGCGGCGCCCGCTTGCCGAAGAGGCGGCGGCTCCGCTCGCTGATCCGGTCGCGGAGGGCACCGCGGCCACGCGGCGTCGGATCGAGCTCGCGCAGGCGCCGTGCGACGAGGATGCCGCGATTCGGCTCGCCCAGGAAGCGGCCCGCGACGATCCACGTTGTGCCGCCATGAGCAGCGTGGTGATCGGGCCACCGGATTGTGAGGGAACCGCGACAAGATCCGGCTCGAACGACTCCTTCAACGACACCGCCGCTGTCGGAGACAGGGTCGGTCAGTTGAAGGATTGCGGAACGGGTTGTGGGCGTGTTAACCCCGGGGCGCGGCCCCGGGGCACTCCACGCGCCCGCACATGAGGCGCGCTGTTCGCGCAGCGCCGCCGCACCCCAGAGCACACCCGCGATGAGCATGGCCCCGAATGCCGCGCCGACAGGCGCCCGCCGTTGAACCAGCACGACCCCAGCGAGGACGCACCACGCCGTCACCCGCAGGTCGAGGCCGCTCAACGCCGTAAACAATCCGGCGCCGAACGCTACGGAGAGATAGAGGATCGGCGGCCGCACGGAGGCCGCCTCAGACTACAGCTGGCTGGGTTTTGCTCCGCAGCGAGGCGCGAGGGCGACTTTGCGGAATCCTTCGAGCAGCGCCACGTCGAGCTTCGCTTTTTCCTGGTCGCTCGCTAGTGACAACTCGGTGAGAATCTCTCCCTGGCGCGTGGCAACGTAATGCGGGGCCAGGCGATTGAGCGCGTATACGAGCACATCGCCGCGGCACGTGTCGCAGCCACAAAACTTGGGGAAACCGTCGCGCAGACTGCGGTATTCGCGCTGCACGACCTCGAACGTCACATTGGTTACTGCCACGACTCGACGAGTGCTTCTCGCATGGCCGTGAAGGTCGATCCGGTCGTGCCTGTGAAGCGAACGTTGACGTACGTGCCGATCCAGTCCGTCGGACCTTCCAGCAGCGCGATCTTGTTCGTGCGCGTGCGGGCCTGCAACAACCCGCCACGCTTGGCCGGCCCCTCGACCAGGACGTCGTGTGTCGTCCCGACGAGTGCGATGTTCTTCTGCTTCGCGACGTGCCGCACGACCTGAATGAGCCGCCCGATGCGCTCCGTCTTGATCTCTTCCGCGACGTGATCCTTGATTCGCACGGCCGGCGTGCCTTCGCGTACCGAGTACTTGAAGGTGTACGCGTCGTCGAATGCCACCTGCTCGACCAGCGACAGCGTTTCGGCGAAGTCCGCTTCCGTCTCGCCTGGGAATCCCACGATGATGTCGGTCGACAGCGCGATGCCGGGTATCGCTTCCCGTAGAGCGCGCACGACCTCGAGGTACGCCTCACGATCATAGCGGCGCAGCATGCGCTTGAGCGTTCGCGAGCTGCCGCTCTGCACCGGCAAGTGCACGTGCTCGCAGACGGCGGGCGTTTCGGCCATCGCGGCAAGTACGCGCGGCGTGAAATCGGTCGCATAGGGCGACGTAAAGCGCAGGCGGCGAATGCCTGCCACTGCGCCGACTGCGCGCAGCAGGTCGGCAAAGTCGTGGTCGCCATCGTGATAACTGTTGACCGTCTGCCCAAGAAGCGTGACCTCGCTGGTGCCGGACTCCGCCAACCCGGAGACCTCACGCACGACGTCCGCCAACTTGCGGCTCCGTTCCGGCCCGCGCGTCATCGGAACGATGCAGAACGTGCACCGATAATCGCAGCCACGCTGTACTGTGACGAACGCGGAAACCTGCCGCTCGCGAACGGGAGGAACGTCTTCGTAGTGCTCCCAGCTCCGGAACGTGGTCTCGGCGGCGCGCTCGCCCTCGCGCGCGCGCGCAATGAGCTCTGGCAGGCCGCGATAGCCGTCGGGGCCGATCACCAGGTCCACCTGCGGGACGCGCTCGAGCAGCTTCGGACCGAGGCGCTGCGCCATACAACCCACGACGCCCAGGACATCTCCAGGCCGCTTGTAGCGCTTCAGCTCGCCCATTCGCCCCAGCACCCGCTGTTCGGCGTGATCGCGTACGGCGCAGGTGTTGACGAGCAGCACGTCCGCCTCCGCCGGATCTTCGGTGCGCACGTACCCTTCACGTCCCAGCACTCCGAACATCAGCTCGGAGTCCGAAACGTTCATCTGGCAGCCGTAGGTCTCGATGTAAATCCGCGGCGCGCGCGGCATCAGTCGATCACGACCTCGAACCTGGGACGACCACTCCACGCTTCGCTACGAACATAGACACTCAGGTAATCCTGCGTCAGGACCTCGACCCGGCCTCCCTGCCGGCCCGACACCACGCCATCGGCGGCCTGTCCGGCCCGGGTTGCCCGATACGCGGCGGCCTTCGATTCGCCAAGGTCGCGCAGCTCACGCGCGCGCTCGCGTATGATGTCAGGCGGGACCTGCCCCGGGAGCTTCGCTGCGGGAGCGTCGGGGCGAACCGAGAATGGGAAGACGTGCAGATACGTGAACGGCAAGGCGTGTAAAAGCGTGAGTGAGGCGTGATGATCGGCCTCTGTCTCTCCCGGAAAACCGGCAATCACGTCCGCACCGAGACCGAACACCGGCAACCGCATGGCCAGCCATTCGATGCGCGCGCGATAGGTATCCGCCGTATACCAGTGTCGCCCCATCCTTTTGAGGATGCGATTGGACCCCGACTGCAGTGGCGCGTGCAGATGCGCGGCCACACTCCGCGGCGCTTCGATCAAGAGCCGGGCGAGCGTGTCGTCGACTTCGGTGGCTTCGACCGACGACAGGCGGAAACGCACCGAGGGAACAGCAGTGATGAGGGCCTCGAGGAGAGTACCTAGGGTGCCCGGGGTCAACACACCCTGGTTCGCCTCTTGCCCATATGTCCCGATATGCACGCCGGTCAAGACAATTTCCGCGTGATGCTCAGCCAGCTCGCGCGCTTCTCGTACGAGCTCCGCGACGGACCGCGACCGGTTGTTGCCGCGAGCAATCGTGGTCGCGCAGAACGTGCAATGCTCGTCGCAGCCGTCCTGGATTTTGAGTAACGCGCGGGATCTACCTGCGCGAAGTAGGGGCGCAGCATGCTGCGCCCCTACAACCGACGGAAAACCTGCCGCACGCAACACCATGATCGGATCCGCATTCGGTACGACCGCACGTACCGCCGGCAGCGCCGCGATCGTGCCGTCGTCCAGCGCGGCCGCGCATCCCATCACGATCGTCTGCGCGGTCCCGCTCTTCGCCACGTGGCGCACGAAGCGCCGCAGCTTGACTTCGCTTTCGTGTGTCACGGTGCAGGAATTGATGACGGCGAGATCAGCGTGCGAAGGATCGTCGACGACGGTGGCGCCGCCATCGCTGAAGGCCTGGCGAACCAGATCGGTGTCGTACTGGTTCGCCTTGCATCCGAACGTGTGGAAGTAGACGTTCACGGCCGCACAGTCAGCCCCAGCAGGAGCGTCCACACCCGTTCCGTGAGCCCGGCGCCTTTGCGCTGCAGCCGCTCGATGCCCAGGTCGAGCCGGCCCCGACCGCCCGAGAATTGGCGGCCCAGCCCACCGGAGAACCCAACCTCAGTGGGCGTCTGCCCGACAGCGAACGGCAACTGCCCCCCACGGACACCGAACCGGAGCGGCGCGGTGGAGCCCAGTTCGGCGCCGAACGACCAGTTGAAGGTGTTATGCGCATCGGGCGTTGCGTGGACGCTGGCCCAATTCCGCCACGATGCCGTTGCAGCCACGATCGCCTGACCGCCCGCGCGCCACTGAATGCCGGCGCCGTAGGTTGGCGGCAGATCGTTCTCCGCAGCGGTACGGCCGTTCAGATCGGCGCGCAGCTTCGAATCGACGCGATACCAACCCGCGATCCGAAGATCCCGGCTCAGATCGATCAGCGCGCTGAATGAGCCGCCCTTTCCCGAGTACGCCACTTCGTCGCGCGACGTGGACGTGCGATAGGCAGTGTCCGTGAAGGTGCGAGTGGCAATCATGCGCGCCGAGCCCGTCAAGAGATGAAATCCGGCGCCGAGCGTGAGCCAGTTGCTGACGCGACTCGCCGCCGCGATTCGCAGATCGGTCACGGCGCCGTCACTCTGGAGCAGATCCGTAATCGGCTGTGGGACGCCACGCAAGACGATCGTATCGTGCGTGAGAATGCCGAAGGTGCG
Source organism: Gemmatimonadetes bacterium 13_2_20CM_2_65_7 (assembly GCA_001915025.1). GTDB lineage: Bacteria > Gemmatimonadota > Gemmatimonadetes > Gemmatimonadales > GWC2-71-9 > 20CM-2-65-7. The sequence continues at coordinate 4,337 of MNDR01000091.1, read as the reverse complement.
GTCGAGGTAGGTCGAAAAACCGCCACCAATGACGATGCGTCGCGTCGCGGGGCCGGCGAGCACGAGCGCCGGGAAGCGCGTACCGCGGAGCGAGGTGTTGCCGGAGTCGACCGCGACGGAGCGCCACGACGTCCCGGTCGTGATGCTTGCGCTCATGCGCCGTATGTCGCCCAGCGGTGCGTCGATCAACGGCGAGAACGGATCGAACGGAGCAAACGCGCCACCGGTGGAGCGGGCGCGGACGCTCTCCCACTTCCCAGGTGTGCCAAGACCGCGGATGCCAAATTGCGAGTCTTGGGCGGTTAGGCGGTTGGGCGGTTGGAAAAACATGATGGCCCCCGCCGCGACTGCAGTTCTAACCGCCCAACCGCCGAACCGCCGAACCGCCGCTTTCATGGAGTCCCGAATGGGAAGCGCTTCACGTACGTGATATGCAATGCCGGCCGAAACCCGGGCGCGCGAGACGAATAGAATCGGATCTCGGTAAAGGATGCGGCCTCCGGGACGTGGGCCAGGAAGAATGCCGTCTGAGCGGTCGTATCTTGCGCCCACGCGCGTACCAGATCGGTCAACTCGATCGTCACCGTATCCGCCGTGCCGATATGGATGGTTCGGGTCGCGCTGAACGCGCTGCTCAGCGGCGATTTCCCGCCTAAGTCCGTGAGGATGGGACGCACCAGGATGCTGAACGAGTCGCTCGGCGCTCCGACGACCGGCGCGACCGGCACGAAGATCGCGGTCGCACGGACGACATCGAGGCTGTCGTGCAGGAATTTCGGCAGCTTGACCCGGACCAGGCTGCGCGCGGACGGCGCGCCGCCCACCGCCAGATTGCTGTCGAGTGGAGCCGTCGGCGGATTGAACACGAAGCTGTCGAACAGCGGCGTGCGCAGCCGGTTGTCGTAGACGTTGCTATCGGGTTTCACACCGGTCGTGTCGTGAATCGTATGATGGAAGAACCACTGCATGAGGGGACTATGCGCCGATTCGGTGGAGCCGAGCGAGGCGGAAGCAAAGGAATCGGCCGCCACCCGGAAACCGAACGCGAGCTGTCCCGAATCCGCGGCCACGAACGGTGCCTGGAGCGTGTCGAAGTGGAAATAGAGCGTCAGCGTCCTTCCGCTGTCGGCGACCGTGAGGATGTGTCCTGCCGAATCGGTGCGGGTGGTATCGCCGAAGATTCTGCGGTTCGCGCTGTCGGCTTTCGCGGTATCGACGATCGGCGGCCGCGCCAGCAGCTGGCTCACGTTCACGGTGTCGATCGGCGCCGCGGTGAAGTCCGGATCGAGCGACGCAAACGTCGAGTTCGAGTCGGTGGTGATCGGCAGTCTGTAGACCCGCAGTTTCAGATTCGTCGCGCTGGTATCGCGACGCAGAATCGTGAGCCGGAATCTCGATGAGTCGACGACAATGGGCACCGACGTGGTGTCCGTGGACGATGTGTGGACGGTCGTGATCATGTTGTGCGGCAGCACGACCAACGCGCGGCTGTCCATGTTGGGCAGATCGGCGGCGGCCATCGCTTCGGCCGCATAGGGCGGCAGGTAGCCGCGGTAGCTCGAGTCTCGCTGGATCACGTCGGTGAAGATCGTGTCCTTGATGTCGGTGGTGCCGCCCGGACAAAAGTTCGGACACCGGCCGGGTGCTGTGGCTTCTTCGGTGCAGGACACGATTCCCGCGCTCAGCAGGAAGAGCAGCCAGGTGAGTGGTCGCGTCACCGGTCGAGCGACTCTTTGGTGAACGCATCGGGCAGCAATGCCGCCAGCGTCCAGCGCCGTTCTGTGGCCGGTCCGACCGCAATCACTTCCAGATCCATGCCGAACTCCGCGAGTAGCTGGCGGCAGGCACCGCAGGGCGCTGCCGGAGGATCGACCTCCGTCGTTACGACGATGCGCTTCAGTTTCCGCGCCCCGCCGACGACGGCGGCGCCCAACGCCATCCGCTCAGCGCAAATGGTCAGGCCGTAAGACGCGCTTTCGACATTGCAGCCGACGTATACCTTGCCGTCGTTCGCTTCGATGGCCGCGCCGACGTGAAAGTTGCTGTACGGTGCCCACGCGTGGCGCATGGCGGCGCGGGCCCGGCCGATGAGATCGCTCACGCGAAGACGGTACTCAGAAACGAGGTTCCCGCGGCGAGCCGCGGGATGCCGAAATACTCGGCGACCGTCTGTCCGATGTCGGCAAACGTCCGCCGCGTGCCGAGTGAAACGGGCTTCACCTTCGGACCAAGCACGAGCAGCGGCACGACTTCCCGCGAATGATCAGTCGACGGGGTTGTGGGATCGTTGCCGTGATCCGCCGTCAACATCACCAGATCATCCCCGCGCAACCGGGCCAGCAGGCGCGGCACCCACGCGTCCAGCTCCTTGAGACCCTGGTGAAACCCCGGCACGTCATTGCGGTGCCCCCACGTTTGATCGAATTCAATGACATTGACGAACACGAATCCCGTTTCCAACTGATCCAACGCACGCTCGATCAGGCGATACGCGTCTTGGTTCGTCGGCGTATGCTCGCTGCTGATGTTTCGTCCCGCGAACAAATCGTCGACCTTGCCGATGCCGACGCGCGCGATGCCCGCTTCCGCGAGGCGGTCCAACAGCGTCGTCCCGACGGGCGCAAGCGAAAAATCCTTCCGATGCGCGGTGCGCCGGTAGCCCCCCGCCCCAGGCGAGCCTTCGAACGGCCGGGCGATGACGCGACTCACGGCATGCTCCCCCATCAGCATCTCGCGTGCGATCGCGCAGGCGCGATACAACTCCTCGAGCGGAACCGTACGCTCGTGCGCCGCAACCTGAAACACCGAGTCCGCCGACGTATAGACGATCCACTTCCCCGTGCGTTGATGCTCGGCGCCGAGCTCGTCGATGATCGCGGTCCCGGACGCCGCCTTGTTGCCGAGCCAGCCGCGCCCCGTCCGTCGCGCGAATTCGTCGAGCAACGGAACCGGGAATCCCTTCGGGTACGTGCGAAACGCTTTCTTCAAGAGAACGCCGCAGATCTCCCAATGCCCGGTGGTGCTGTCTTTTCCCGCTGACGCCGGCTGCGCAATCCCGTGAGCGGCCGTCACGCTGACCCCGGGCGCAAGCCCGGGGATGGGCCGATCCTTCCCTAGTCCGAAGCGTTCCAGGTTCGGCAATTTCAGCCCGCCAACAGCGCGGGCGACATTCCCCAGGGTGTCCGATCCCTCGTCCCCGTATGCCGCCGTGTCCGGCGCGGGACCGATGCCGAGCCCGTCGAGGACGATGATCGCCGCGCGTCTTGTCACACCGCCACTCGCGGCAACCGGCTCCCGAGTCCCGTAAGAAACTCGTGCACGATCTCTCCGCTCCACGCGGAGAATTCCTCCAACGTGATCTGCTGCTTCGTGTCTTCGCCGACGATGGTCGCGACGTCACCGACCTGCACCTCGAGAGTGCCCGTGTCGACGATCGTCAGGTCCATCTGCACGAGGCCCACGATCGGGCAACGCAGGCCCCGAAGCAGCACGTGCGCCTTGCCACTGGCGGCTACGCCGCGCCGCACCCCGTCGGCGTACCCGATGCCGAGCGTCGCGACGACGGTATCGCGTGTCGCAATCCAGCTCGCGCCATAGCTCACGCTCTCACCCTTGCGGATTCGTCGCACGCTCAGCACGCGCGCTCGCACACTCACCACCGGCCGTGGCTGCATCAGGTGCTCGGCGGGCGCTCCGCCGTACAGGAAGATGCCGGGCCGCACCAGATCGAACGCGAACTGCTTGCCGCGCAGCGCCGCGGCGCTGTTTGCGACGTGCAGTAGCGTGGGCCGGCGTACCAGACTGCGCACCGCGGCCTGAAATCGCTCCAGCTGCTCCTCGGCCGTGCCGTCGGTCCGGTCGGCGGAGTGGAAGTGCGTGTAACAGCCTTCGAACGCGGGCGTGTCGGTGGCCTCGCCCAGTTCGTCCACCTCGTCCCACCGCACGCCGGCTCGTCCCATCCCCGTGTCGATCTCGACATGAAAGGGGCGGTCGCCGCGTGTCGTCCATTCGAGAATGCTGCCCGCGTCGCCGAGCGCGGGCGTCAGGCGGTGCCGCTCGTATTCAGCAAATAACTGGGCGCGCGTCGGCATGAAGACGAGAATCGGACGCGTGATTCCCGCGGCGCGCAGCTCCGCGCCTTCTTCGATCGTCGCGACGCCATAACCCCAGGGATCGAGCTGCTCGAGAGCCGTAGATGCAAGGACGGCTCCGACCCCGTACGCGTTGGCCTTGACGACAGGGAGGAGCCGCGTGCCCGAGACTCGTGCGATCGTGCGGGCGTTGTCGATGAGGGCATCCACGGCCACTTCCACCCATGCCCGCGGAGGTTGACCCTT
>MNDR01000004.1 GCA_001915025.1 Gemmatimonadetes bacterium 13_2_20CM_2_65_7 | reverse complement strand
GAGACACTCGAAGCCGGCGCCCGGACCGGTCGAGCTGTTGCCGCAGGCGGCGAGGGCGAGTGCAACCAGAACAACAGCAGCGCTTCGCATGACAGTGCCCTTGAGGGTTTCAGCCAATTTACCCGAAAAGGTTGCGTTTGTGCTTTCCGGCTGGGCGTAGTAATTCTTGCGAATGGTTGGACCTCTCCCTCCCTCGCAGCCCCTGCAGCCAGTCACTGGTTTCGAGATTGCTGCGGGCGTGAGCTCGGCACACGCGCGAGCGCGCGTGCTGATGGCGGTCCTGCTGATCGGGTTGCTCATCCGTGTTGGGGGCATCGCATCCAGCATTGCGCAGCACGCCTTGCTCTCATCCATGGCGGCCGGCATTGGGCTGGCTCCTGGTCAGGCGGATGCCAACGATGCGCGCGAGCGGGTGATTGCGGTACTGAAGCTGCTCGCCCTGCTCGCAACCGTCGTGACGTGGTTGGTGTGGCAGTATCGCGCCTACGCGAACTTGCGTCTGGTGGGAACGCGAGAGACTGAGTATACGCCAGGCTGGTCTGTCGGTTATTGGTTCATTCCATTGCTCAATCTCTTCCGGCCTTACCAGATCACGGCGGAGCTGTGGTCGCACAGCGAGATAGGGAACGCGCGCGACCCGATCGGCGGCCTGTCGGGCCCAGCGCTTGTCGGCGTGTGGTGGGGGAGCTGGCTCATCACCAATTTCTTCGCGCGGCTCTACAGCACGATGAGCGACTCGGCCAAGACAGTGCAGGGTTTCATTTCCGTGACCAATTACGCCATCCTGCACGATGTGCTCTACATCGTTGCGACCATCATCGCGTTGGTGGTCATTCGCAGGATCGACAGCTTTCAGATGGCGTTCACCACGACGGCACAGACGTCCGCTCCTCCTTCACCAAGGTAGTTTCCAGTCGTGGCCGAAAATCCCACCCGCGTCGAGGCGTTCAGCGACGGCGTGTTTGCGATCGCGATCACGCTGCTGATCCTCGAGATCCGCGTGCCTCACGTCGATCACGGCCTCTGGAATGGATTGCTTGCCCTCTGGCCGTCGTATGTGGCGTTCCTGCTGAGCTTCGTGGTCATCCTGATCATGTGGGTCAATCATCACGAGCTGTTGCGGATGGTCGACGGCATCAGCTACCCGTTTCTGTTCGCCAACGGCCTGCTGCTGCTGACCATAACATTCGTGCCGTTTCCCACCGCGGTGCTCGCCGCGCACCTCGGCACGCCGGAAGCGAGGACCGCAGTCACGTTCTACTGTGGGATGTTCGTGGTGAATGCGCTCTGCTGGAATGTCTTGTTCGCCACGATCGTGCGCAGCGGGTTGTTGCACCGGGACGTCACGGCCGAGGCGGTGGCGGGCGTGCGGAAGGCATACTACTCGGGCACGGTCGCGTATCTGATATCGACGATCGTCGCGTGGTTTCGACCGACGCTGGGATTACTGATGAACGTCGCACTCTGGATCGTGTGGATCCGGTTGTCCTATCGCGCCGCACAACAGGCGGAGCAGCCCACTTAAGGAGGAAGGACCATGGGAACCCCCGTCGTTTTCGTACATGGCCTCTGGCTTCACGCCGATTCGTGGAAGCCTTGGGTGGAGCTGTTCCGCGCCGCCGGTTACGATCCCGTCGCGCCCGGTTGGCCCGGCGATTCAGCGACCGTTGCGGAGTCGAATGCGCATCCTGAGCGCATCGCCAACGTCGGTATCGACGACGTCGTCGAGCATTACGCCACGATCATTCGCAAGCTGCCGTCGAAACCGATCGTCGTTGGTCACTCCTTCGGCGGCCTGGTCGCGCAGAAACTCCTGGGCATGGGCCTCGCGTCCGCGGCGATCGCGCTCGATCCCGCGCAGATCCGCGGCGTCCTGCCGCTGCCGCTCGCACAGCTGAAGAGCGCGTTTCCGGTGCTCGGCAATCCGTTCAACTACAAGCGTGCGATTTCACAGACCCCGAAACAGTTCCGCTTCGGCTTCGGCAATGCGGTCTCGGCGACGGAGTCCGACGAGCTGCATGCGAAGTACCACATCCCGGCGCCTGGACGGCCGTTGTTCGAAGCGGCCCTTGCGAACTTCTTGCCGAATACGCCGGCGAAGGTGAACACGAAGGCGAAGCGCGGACCATTGCTCATCACGGGAGGCGGGAAGGACCACACCGTTCCCGAAGTCGTATCACGCGCCGCGTACAAGCTGTATCGCAAAGCGCCGAGTGTGACCGAGTATCAGGTATTTCCAGACCGTGGTCATTCGCTCACGGTCGACAGTGGCTGGAAGGAAGTCGCGAAAGCGTCGCTGACGTGGCTGAAAGCGAAAGGACTGTAATCAGGTGTGTTAACCCCGGGCTGCTAGCCCGGGGTTAACCAACCCTGGAAAGGAGATTGTCAGGAATTGGTAGGCCTACCGAGCACGGGGATGGCAGCACGCGTGGACATGGAGTATGTGTGATGCCATGACACTGCGCCCCGTTGCCTTCTGCGTCGCTCTCCTTGCCGCCCCTGCCGTCCTTGCTTCGCAAGCGCAGGGCCACTTCCCGCCCGACTCGCTGATCAACGTCAAGGTGATTCCCAAGAATACGCCCGTCATGCAAGTCATCGGCATGATGCGCAACTTCACGGGCGCCCTCGGCGTGCGCTGCCCCTTCTGTCACGTCGGTCAGGAAGGGCAGCCGCTCGCCAGCTTCGACTTCGCCAAGGACGAGAAGCGTACCAAGCTCACCGCTCGGCAAATGATGCGCATGGTGGAAGAGGTCAATCACCGGCTCGACACGCTGCCCGAGCACGAGAAGATGGCCTCGCACGTCGAGGTCACGTGCGCAACGTGCCACCGCGGTGTGAACCGGCCGATGCCGCTCGAGCAGCTCATTCAGGAGACGGCGACGACGGCAGGCGTGGACTCGGCGAGTCGCGCCTATCGCGCGTTGCGCGAGCGCTATTACGGCCGCGCGGCGTACGATTTCGGGGAGCCGACGCTGGACGTGGCGGCCTTCCGGCTGGGGCGCGCCGGAAAATTCGTCGAGGCTTTCGCGATCCTCAAGCTGAACGAGGATCAATTCCCCACGTCGTCGAACCTCGCGACGTTCCGCGGCAACATCAACGTGATGAAGGGTGATACCGCTGCCGCGGTCGCCGCGTTCAGAGAGGCGGTGCGCCGTGACTCGACGAACGGGGAGGCGCAGGGGCGGCTGCGCCAGCTTACTCGACCGTAGCTTTCATAATTCTGTCGAGCTGCGGGAACTGACGGGCGAGGTACTTCTCGCCCTCGACGTTCAAGCGGTATTGATCGGGCCCGCGGCCTTGCGGCGCCGCTTCGCCGTATCCGCCGTACAGCTTATCCACGACGTCCATCCCTACGACCACCTGTCCGAACGGCGCGAACCCCATGGCGTCGAGCCGGTCGTTGTTGCGGTAATTGATGAAGATCTGTGTCGTGCGCGTCCCGGGACCGGCGGTCGCGAATGTGACCATGCCGCGCACGTTGGTGCGGCGCACCGGATCGTCGGGGATGCGCTGCTCTCGCCACACAGCGGTGACCGTTGTGTCGCTGTGGATGCCGAACTGCGCCATGAAGCCGGGCATCACGCGAAAAAACCGGACACCGTCATAGAAACCGGACCGCACCAGGCTGTAGAACCGGTCGGCGCCACGCGGCGCCCAGGCGCGGTGTACTTCGATCACGAAGTCGCCCTTCGTGGTCGAGAAACGGGCTCGAAAGCTATCGGGCGCTTGCGCGGAGAAGCCGGGATCGGCCGGCTTATGAAAGTCGGGGATCGCAGTCGTAGCTGACGCCGGCGACTTGGCGGCCGGCTTCTGGCACGCCGCGACGGCGGTCACAGCGCAGATCAGAGAATAGGATAGGTGTCGCATATCGCTATGCTAGCCTGCACCATCGGCGTTCGCTATAGTGTGCGACCATCCTTCCCGAGCACCACATGGACAACTGGATCGCCCAGCGCATTCGTGCCGTCTCCGTCCGGCGCGTGGTGGCCTGGACACTTGCCCTCGCGGTGGGCGTGCTGCTCGCGACGAGCGATCACCGCTACATCCCGAATTTCCTCCGTGGCCCCTACGCACTGGCTCGCGCCGACCTCGATTCGATCCGTGATGTCACGCTGACGCCGCGTTACTACGTGCGCGTGAACGGCGAGAAGGTCATCGACACCGGGATTCGTCAATACACGGTCCATACCAAGGACGGCGTCGAAACCAGCCGCACCGCGTCGGGGGCGTATCAAGCGCTCGTGCTGGGCAACCGTTTCCTCGTCGTGCGCACGGCCGGTGCAGGTTCGCCGGTCGCCGAGGGGAAGCTGGCGCCGTGGCCGCCCGAGCTCGAGTCGAAGCTGTTCGACAGCAAGGAAATGCAATCGCTCCGCCGCAACTTCTATCCCTTCTATATGGATAGCGAGCCGTTCCGGCGCCCAGGGTATGTCGTCCTCATCATCGGGCTGCTGTTCCTACTGGTGTTCGTCTGGCAGGTCGTCCCGGCCTGGCGCGCCATACGCGATCCCGAGCGCCATCCGCTGGCGGCGCGGATCGCGGCGTGGGGTGATCCGCTGGGGGTCGCGGTCGAGGCCGAGCGCGAGTTCGACAATCCATCGATGAAGAGCGGCGGCGGCTGGCGCTGCGGCAACAAATACCTGATCCGCGCGAAATTCTTCAGCTTCGACGTTTTGCGGTTTCGCGATGTGTTGTGGGGCTACAAGAAGGTCACCAAGCACAGTGTGAACTTCATCCCCACGGGCAAGACGTACGAGGCGATCGTCGCCTGCTACGGCGGTACCGCGACGATTCCGGGGAAGGAAAAGAAGGTGCACGAGCTGCTCGCGTTCGTGCAGCAGCGCGCGCCGTGGGCGATCTTCGGCTACTCCGACGAGCTGTCGAAAGCGTTCAGCAAGAGTCAGCAGGGGTTCGCGAGCGCCGTCGAGCAGCGTCGCGCGGAGTGGCAGGCGAAACAAGGCGCGTGAAACTCGCGGCCTCGCTGCTTGTCTTGACTACGGTGGGCTGTGCGAAACACGTCCCTCTTGTCACCTCCGTGTCTCCGTCACCGCTCCAGCAACCAGGACTGCCAACGGAGCCAGGGCTGCTCGGCTCCCGACGCGGACCGGGGGGGTCCGCTCACGCGGGCAGAGCGGGATTCGCTGTTGCATGAAATGTCAATCCGCCGCGACGATGTCGTCGAAGTCTTCTATAGTGCCCGCTACGATTATCCTGCCCTAATTCGGGGCGACGCCAGCGTCCGGCAGGTCGATGACTGGTTCTGGATCAAAGCGGATCGGCTGACGCCGGTGCGACCCTAGGCACAGGTCACCATCCACTGGCGCACGGCGGTCGCATAAGTTCAAGGCATGCGTTTGATGCGGGTTTTCGGCGCCGGGGCGGCGTTGCTACCCACCATCGCCGCCGCGCAGCAGCCCGTCCGCGGCCTCGTCTATGACAGTCTCCTTCATTCTCCGCTCGCGGGGGCAGAGGTGTGGGTGCGAAGGAGCGGGCAGCGCGCGGAGACGGATTCGAGCGGTCACTTTCGACTCGATAGCATCGCTTCCGGCCCACACGTGCTGCTCGTTTCCCATCCCGGGCTCGATTCAGCCGGTCTCTATACCCTCGCGTTTCCATTTGTCGTAGGCGCCACGGACAGCGCGCTCGTTTCTGTCGCCGCTCCATCGCTGGCCACGCTATGGCTGCGGCATTGCGGCCAGGAGTTGCAGCCGCGCGTCGACAGCGGTCTCGTGTATGGAGTCGTCCAGGACGCCGCGACGCAGGACCATCTCGCGGGTGCCGGCGTGCTCCTGGAGTGGTTGCGCATCTTGCAGACCGACCCCACCAGCGTATTGACGCAGCCGCGCAGTCTCATCACCAGAACGGATTCGACCGGGACGTACTACGCCTGCGGCGTCGCGCGCGACATGAAGGTTGCGGTACGCGCGTACGCGCGCACCGATTCCACCGGTCTGGTCGACTTGCAGCTCGGGCCTCGTGCTGTTGGGAGACAGGATTTGCTCGTGGCCCTCGCTCCGGCCCGCAAGCGCGTCGTGCTGCGCGGCAGTGTCATAACGAGCGAGCAGGCGCCGGTGTACGGCGGTCGAGTCGCGGTGCGCGAGGGCGGCAGCACGGTCATCAATTCCGACGGCGGCTTTGTGCTTCGCGATGTCCCGCCTGGCACGCAATGGGTGACGGTGCAGGCGATTGGTCGCGCGCCCTTCGGCCAGGCGGTCGATCTGCGCGAGGGCGATACCACATGGCTGTCGGTAACGCTGGCGCCGTTGCCGGTGACGCTCGCACCGGTGCGCGTCATCACGCAGCCGTCGCGGCTCCTCGCCGACTTCGAAGCGCGTCGCCGCAGCGGGTTGGGCTATTCCCGCGGTGAGGCCGAGCTGGCCACGATGCCGTCGGTGCGAGCGGCCTTGACGACGCTGCCGACGGTGCGGTTCGCGCGGGGCCCAGGGCTCACCGATTTCATCGTGCTACTGCCGAATCCGGGGGCGGGTGGACGCGGCTATTGCGTCGCGACCCTCTACGTCGATGGCGCCCTGTCGGACTACGACCAGCTGCACTCCTACCGGCCGTCCGACCTCGTGGGCGTCGAGATGTATCCCCGTGCCGCCAGTGCTCCGCTCCAGTACCAGGCCGTGGCCACGGGCTGCGGCGTCGTGCTGATCTGGACCAAGTACTTGAAATAGCTGTTATTGCGCGGCGCGTTATCTTAGCTGAGCATGGCTGACAGCGGTTCTCCCAATCGTCCGTCCCGCGGCTCCGGCTCGCTCACGGTTCATCTCGCCGACGAGCTGGACGTTTATTTCAATGAAGTCGCCCACGGCCGCCCGGTCGGTTTTGTCGCATCCCCCAAATGGAAGCCGCGCACCGATGTCTATGAAACAGATGACGAGCTCATCGTCCACATGGACATCGCCGGCATGCGCGCCGAGGACTTCAGCGTCGAGCTGAACGACGGCATCCTCAAGATTGCGGGCGAGCGCATCGCGCGGCAGCAGGGGAAGCGCCATTACCACTCGATGGAAGTGCAGATCGGTCCGTTCGAGCGGCGCTTCCGGTTGCCCGTCGTCGTCGATCCCGATTCGATTCGCGCGAATTACGAACAGGGCTTTCTCGAGATCCGGCTCACGAAACAGCCGCCGCCGCCGGTCACCCGCGCCTCCGGCGCGCAGTCCGTGCGAGTGACCTGATGGAGCGCCTCCCGGTCCTCCCGCTGGGCCAGCTCGTCGTCTATCCCCACGTCGTCCTCCCGTTGGCCCTCACCGATTCCAAAGCCGTCCAGCTCATCGATGAAGTGATCCAGGGCGAGAAGCGCGTGCTGCTCGGTGTGGTCAAATCGGTGGGCGGCATGGAGCCGCCGGAAGGCGCCGTGATGAACACGCTCCCGCACCAGCTCTACGACGTCGGGACGCTCGGCACGATCGTTCGCATGCTCAAGCTGGGCGACGGGTCGGTGCGCGTGATGGTACAAGGATTGGGGCGGGCGCGGCTGACGGAAGTCGCGCAGGGCGAAAAATGGCTGATGGCGGACTGCGAGCCGCTCATCGAGAACCTGCTCGAGGACTCCCGCACCGAGGCGCTGAAGCGCACGGTCATCGCCCAATTCTCACGGGTGATCGACATCGCGCCCTACCTCGGCGCCGAGCTGCACGAAGTGCTGGCCGGCATCACCGAAGCGGGGAAGCTCGCCGATTTCATTGCGGCCAATCTGGACCTGGCATTGCCCGCGAAAGCGGAGCTGCTCGCGATCGACGACGTGACGCGCCGGCTCGAGCGGCTCAGCGAGTTCATGGTGCAGGAGCTCCAGGTGCTCGAGGTGGGGACGCAGATCCAGGAGAAGGTAAAGAATCGTCTCGACCAGAATCAGCGCGAGTATGTGCTGCGCGAGCAGCTCCAAGTCATCCGCCAGGAGCTGGGCGAAGGCGAGGGCGACGACGAGCTGGACGAGCTCGCCAAGCGGCTCGAAGAAGCGCAGCTGCCCGCCGAAGCGCGCAAGGTCGCCGAGCGCGAATTGAAACGGCTGCGGCAGATGTCGCCACAGTCCGCCGAGTACCAGGTCGCACGCACCTACCTCGACGTGTTTGCGACGCTGCCCTGGAGCCGCGTGACGCAGGACCGGCTCGACCTCAAGGCGGCGCGCGAGATTCTCGACCGCGATCACTACGACCTCAAGACGATCAAGGAACGTATTCTCGAATACTTGGCGGTCCGTACGCTCAATCCCGAGGCCAAAGGTTCGATTCTCTGCTTCGTGGGACCGCCCGGCGTCGGGAAGACGTCGCTGGGACAAAGCATCGCCGAAGCGTTGGGTCGCAAGTTCACCCGCGTGTCGCTCGGCGGCGTGCGCGATGAGGCCGAGATCCGGGGCCACCGCCGCACGTACGTGGGCGCGATACCCGGCCGCATCATCCATGCGCTGCAGCGGTGCGAGAACCGCAGTCCGGTCTTGATGCTCGACGAAGTCGACAAGATGGGCGCCGACGTGCGCGGCGATCCGACCGCGGCGCTGCTCGAGGTGCTCGATCCGGCCCAAAACTCGACCTTCGTCGATCACTATCTCGAGGTGCCGTTCGATCTGTCGTCCGTGATGTTCATCGCCACGGCGAACAGCATCGTGCCGATTCCCGATCCGCTCCTCGACCGCATGGAGCAGCTCACGCTTGTCGGCTATACCCCGTCCGAGAAATTCCAGATCGCGCGTCGCTATCTGCTGCCGCGTCAGCTCAAGGAGACGGGACTCGGCGGCAAAGACGAGCGCGCGCACCTGGCCGATGCCGCGCTGGAGCGACTGATCGGCGAGTACACGCGCGAGGCGGGCGTCCGTCAGCTCGAGCGCGAGATCCAGGGCGTGCTGCGGAAAGCCGCGCTCGAGGTCGTCGAAGGGAAGTCGACGACGGTGAAGATCTCGGTCAAGAATCTCGAGAAGTACGCCGGGCAGCCGAAGGTGCAGAGTGAAGTTGTGGGGCGAGCGCCGGAGCTGGGTGTGGCCATCGGGCTGGCGTGGACGCCGGTCGGCGGCGACATCATGTTCATCGAGGCGATCCGCATGCCGGGCAAGGGCCAGATCACACTCACGGGCCAGCTCGGCGACGTGATGAAGGAGTCGGCGCAAGCCGCCTGGAGTCTGCTGCGTGCCCGTGCCGCGACGCTCGGCATTCCGCTGGACGTCTTCACGCAGTCGGACGTGCACCTGCACGTGCCGGCTGGGGCGGTGCCCAAAGACGGGCCGTCGGCAGGCATTACGATCGCGGCAGCCCTGGCGTCGTTGCTGACCCGGCGGCCCGCGCGCCACGATGTCGCGATGACCGGTGAGCTGACGCTGCGGGGCCGCGTCCTCCCGATCGGCGGTCTGAAAGAGAAGCTGACGGCGGCGGCGCGGGCGGGCGTAACCTCGGTGCTGGTGCCCGAGCGCAACAAGAACGACTTGATCGACTTGCCTGAAGAGGTACGGAAGTTGCTCGACATCAAGCTCGTGGAAACGATTGACGATGTATTGGCGTTGGCGCTGCTCGACGTGCCGCCGCTGGACGAGCGGACCGAGCGCCGTTCCGGTGGCATCCGCGTGGTGAGTCCGCCGTCCGGCCCACCCACGCCACCGGCTCCAGGCGAGGTCCGGCGATGAGTGACGTCGGCACGCTCGAAGCGGCATTGGCCGAGATTCGTCGCCGCGACGGCAAGTACAACGAGCGCGCCTACGTCTTCGTGCTCGCAGCGCTCGAGTTCGCGCAGACCAGGCTGCCCGCGCGCCGCCACCTGACGGGCGTCGAATTGGCGTGGGCGTGCCGGGACTTCGCGCTCGAGCAGTTCGGCATGCTCGCCGCGACGGTGCTGACGCACTGGGGCATCACCAGCACCGACGACTTCGGGCAGATCGTGTTCATGCTCATCGATGTCGGGCTCTTGGCGCGGCAGCCCAGTGATCGCATCGAGGACTTCGAGCGCGTCTTCGATTTTGCCGAAGTCTTCAAGGCCGGCGCCGGCTATCGCTGGCCGGGAGTTTCCTCTTCGGGCTAGTGGTTCCCCCCCGTCCCCCCGCGGTCAGTGGCCGGTTCTACCCGAGCGATCCCACCGAACTCCGGGCCGTCGTCGCTACACTCCTGGCAGATGCTCGTCGTTCCCCCGCTCCGCATGCGGAGAGGGGGTCAGGGGCTGAGGCCGCGCGCGCCGTCATAACGCCTCACGCCGGCTACATCTACTCCGGGCCAACGGCGGCTGCCGTGTTTGTCCGCGTCACCGTCCCGGCGCTCGTCATCATCCTGGCGCCGAATCACACGGGCGTCTGCGATGCCGAGGGCGGCGTCTCGCTCTGGGAAGCAGGCGCGTTTCGCACACCGCTCGGCGAGGTCCCGATCGACGCCGCTTTCAGCGACGCGCTCCTCGCCGCATCGCCGCTCGTGGGTGTCGATCACGACGCCCATCGCGGTGAACATGCCGTCGAAGTCGAGCTGCCATTCCTTCAGCTCGTCCGTCATGACGTCCGCATCGTCCCGCTCGTCATCGCCTGGGACGCCTGGCCGCAGGCTCGTGCGCTGGGGGAGACACTCGCACAACTCGTGCGCTCAGCCGGCGAGCCGGTTCTGCTGCTCGCGTCGAGCGACCTGAACCATTATGAGCCGGCGCCGGTGTCGGAACGCAAGGATGCGCGTGCCCTCGAAATGGTGACCGCCTTGGATGGTGCCGAGCTACTGGCGCGCTGTAAGCGCGAAGGCATTTCGATGTGCGGCCGTGGCCCCGCTGCCGTTGTGATCGCCGCCGTCCGAGCGCTGGGCGCGAAGCAGGCGGAGGTGGTAGACTACCGCCACTCCGGTTGGGCATCAGGCGACAACGGGCGAGTCGTGGGATACGCAGGGGTGGTGATTCCGTGAACCCAATTCCGGTCCTCTCGGCAAGTGAAGCGGCGGCGTGGGATTCCCAGGCGCGCACGCAATATCGGATTCCGAGCCGAGTCCTGATGGAGACCGCGGGCCGCGCCGTCGCGCAGGTGACCGTGTCGGAGTTCCGCAACGTAGTCTCGGGTGGCGTGCTGATCGCCGCGGGCGCCGGGAACAACGGTGGTGATGGTTGGGTCGTCGCGCGCGCGCTCCACGCCGCGGGCATTCCGGTGTGGGTCGTCGCGGTCGATCCCAAGACCGATGACGCGATCGACAACCGCGCCTTGGCGCGGCTCGACGGTGTGCGTGAGCTCGGGCGTGAAGAAGCCTGGCCCCAGGCGACAGTCGCGGTCGACTCGCTCCTTGGCACGGGTGCCGTTGGGCCGGCAAAGGGAGACGTTCTTGCTTTGGCACAGCGCCTGGTGGAATACGGAGCGCCGACCCTGGCCGTGGACGGACCGACCGGGCTCGACCTCACGAGCGGTGAAGCGCATGGCCCGGTACGCGCGCAGATCACCGTCACGTTCGGCGGTCCGCGGCGTGGCCACCTGCTCGCGCGCGAGTGGTGCGGCAAGGTCGTGGTCGTCGACATCGGTTTTCCCCCGCCCGAAGCGGCATGGCCGGTGCTCGTCACCGACGCGTGGGCGGCCGACCGGCTGCCCCGGCTCGCGCCGCAGATGCATAAAGGCGATCGTGGCCGGGTGTGCGTCGTCGGCGGCGCCGACGGCATGAGCGGCGCTGCGCTGCACGCCGCTCGCGCCGCCCTGGCCGCGGGAGCGGGACTCGTGAAGCTGATCGCCGCGCGCGAAACGATTGCCGCCGCGCAAGCGAGTCTTCCCGATGTACTGACCGTCGAATCGACGCTCGGTGAGGATCTCGATCCGGCCGCTACCGAAGCGCTCGAGTGGGCGGATGCCGTGGTGCTCGGCCCCGGGCTCGGGCGACAGACGGCACGCGAGCCGTTCGTCGCGCAGGTGCTGAGCCGGCGCGCGGTTCCGACCGTGATCGACGCCGACGCCCTTCATTATTTCAAGGGTCAGACTAACCGGCCCGTCGTGTGCACGCCGCATCTGGGCGAGTTCCGCGCCCTCGCCGGCGACGCCCTCGCGGACGAAGCGGCGAACGATCGCTGGTCGGCAGCCGCGCGCGCGGCGGCGAAGCTCAGATGCACCGTGCTCCTTAAAGGCGTTCCCACCGTCATCGCCGACCTGCGCGGTCCTGAGTACGTCGTGGCGAGCGGCAACCCCGGTCTCGCAACAGGGGGCAGCGGCGATCTGCTCGCGGGATTCATCGGCGCGTTCCTCGCGCGCGGGACTGCGCCCGCCGAGGCCGCCGCGCTGGGCGCTCATGCGCTCGGCCGGGCCGCGGAGAGTGGCGCGCGGCAATGGACCGCGCGCAGTCTCAGGCCGGCGGATGTCCTCGCCGCGCTTCCCGACGTGTGGCGGGCTTGGAAGGAAGTCCGCCCGGTCGGGCCACCGGTTCTCGTCGAGCTCGAGGCCCCGGACGTCGCGTGATCCGGAGAAAATTTTGTTGTAGTGCTGCAACAGTAGCCTCGGCGTTACTCGCCTGCACATCTTCGCCACTGTCGAATCTGCAACCGATGGGTGGGATCTGGGGACCGGAGAATCACGTGCTCCTCTCCGATTTTTCCGACATCGAGGCAGTGGCCGCGTCGCCATGGCTCGTCTTTGCCGCGACGACGCACGGTCTCCTCATTTACGACCGCGGCTCACGTCGCTTCCGGCGTCCCGTCACCGCGATCGACGGATACCCCCAAGGAAGAGTGCGGCGCGCCATTGCGGATCCGGCGGGGAATGCCGTCTGGTTGGATGTCGAACCTTTGGGCTACGTCCGTTACGATGTGGATGGAAAGACGTGGACCCCCGGCGCCTTACCTTCCACTCAAGCCGGCGGAACTCTGACAGTCGAGGCTGCCCTGGCGCGTGCGCCCCTGGTGGATGCGATGCGCGCGGCAATCCTGACTGATCCACGCCTGCGCACCCATCAGTTTACGTCGGCTGCCGCCACCGCTGACCGTCCCGAGATCTTCTTCGGCACGAACGGTCTGGGGATGGTGCGGGTAAATAAGCTGACAGGAGAGTGGGAAGTGCTGAGCTACGGGTTACTCGCTCCCGGGGTGGGAGCAATCGCTCCGACGCCGGAAGGCATCTGGGCCGCCGCAAATGCGCGTCCAGGTGACCGGCGTGGCTTGACGTGGGTTGCGCGCGACTTCTCCGCGACCCGCACGTCAGAGGGCGGCGCCGCCGCTCTCGGTTTCGCTTTTCATTATTCTCGCCGCCTACTCGCGATCGGCGATCAGCTTTGGCTTGCGACAGAGCAGGGCGTGCTGCGGATCGATTCCGCCAGCTTCCAGTCCCGCCTCTGGGATCTTCCTGAAGCCACGGCGCTCGCGCGCGCGCGGAACGGAGTTTGGGTCGGGACTACGCGTGGCCTTTCCTTAATTACTGCCGATGACCAGATCGCGACCTTCGGTCCGAGTTCGTTGCCGGTGCTCAGCCTGCTCGCGGTCGGCGATACGTTGTGGGTGGGAACATCGCTGGGGTTGGGCCAGTTGCTTCCCGGCGCCGATGCGATCACCACTCCTGTGGAGCTCGTCGATCGCACCAGCTTGCGCGTTCCTGTCTACGCGTTGACTCAAGTTCGGGACACCATCGTGATGGTAACTGACCGAGAGCTGCTGTGGCGCGATCCGGCGACGAAGAGCTGGACGACTGTGGCTCTGCCGCTCTCGCTCGGAACGCCGACGGCGCTCGCGTTCGATCCGGCGCACGGTCTCTGGATCGGCGGCACACGCGGGCTCGGCCAGGTCGATCTCAGACGCGCGTTCGTGCAAGTGCACAGCGTGCCCTACGAAATGCCGGCCGCGGTCCGCGATCTGACCACCGACCGCGATTATGTGTGGGCGGCGACCGATAGCGGATTGGTACGCATTCAATGAACCTGGGTCCTGGCAAAGAATTCGATCGCATCCGCGCGATATTCAATAGTATTTCCGAGCTGTCGCCGGAGGCCGAGGGCCTCGGTGACGACTGCGCGCTCGTTCCTCTCGGCACCACTACGTTGGCCGTCAGCATCGACGCATCGCTCGAGGGCGTCCACTTCCGCACCGACTGGCTCGACTTCAAGGAGATCGGATTCCGTGCCGCGGGCGCTGCGCTTTCCGACCTCGCGGCCGATGGCGCGACGCCGTTGGGCCTTCTCGTCTCCCTCGGCGTGCCGCCGCGGAATGGCAAGAACGGCGCGGATCCGGCGGTCGAGATCATGGCCGGCGTCGCGACGATCGCGAACAATGTCGGCGCGCGGCGGAGCGGCGCGCGGGAGGGCGATGCAGTGTGGGTCACCGGATATCTCGGTGGCGCAGCGCTCGCGCTGCAGGGCTTCCGGGAGGGCAAGCAGATGCCGGAGCAACTGCGGAATCGCTATGCCCGCCCAGAACCTCGGATCGCCGCTGCGCGTTTGTTGGCGGATCGTGGCGCCACCGCGATGATCGATATTTCCGATGGGCTCGCCGCGGATGTGCAGCATCTTTCCGCAGCTTCCGAAGTCGGCATCGAGATCAATCTCGAGCGCATCCCCTGCTGGGAGGGCGTGGAGGCGATGGCGGCGATTGCCAGTGGAGAAGAGTTCGAGCTCCTGCTGACCATGCCGCCATCGTTCAGCGACGCGAGCGCATCCTCGTTCCGCGCCGAGACCGGTGTGCACCTGACCCGCATCGGCAGGTGCTTGCGCGGCTCCGGCGGCCGCCGTGTTGTCGTGCGTCTCCTCGATAACAACAATCCGGTTGCGCTGCCCGCAGGATACGATCACTTCGCGTGAGTGTCCGAACTCTCTGGTATTACCTGGTTCTTTTCTTCACCACAATTCTGCATGCATCGGCCGCGATCATCGCCGGCCTGTTTCGTGTCAAGAACCGACCCGGCGGCGTTTACGACTGGAGCAACACAGATTGGGCGCGCGACATTCTCAGCGCTGCCGGCACACCTGTTGTCGCATCGGGCCTCGAGCACATTCCTCGAGACCAGCCTGTCATCTACGCCTCGAATCATTCCTCGATGTTCGACATCTGGGCTCTCTTCGCCACGCTGCCCGGCTCCGTGCGCTTCGTGGCAAAGCGAGAACTATTCCGAATCCCGGTCCTGGGCCGCGCGATGCTCGCGGTAGGGCACGTCCCGATCGATCGAACGGCACGCAAGCGCGCGTTCGAAGCGTATGATGAGGCGGCGCGCATGATCCGCGGGGGCACATCCGTCGTCGTGTTCCCCGAGGGTACACGCAGCCGAACCGGCGAGTTGCTGCCGTTCAAGAACGCGCCGTTCGGGCTCGCCATCGCGGCGCAGGTGTCGATCGTCCCGGTGTACGTGCATCACACGTTCGAGATTCTTCCGAAAGGCGCGTGGCGTCTGCGGCCGCGGCCGATTCGTCTTGTCGTCGGGCAGGCGATTGCCACCGCGGGCCTGCGTCCCGAAGACCGCGAACGCCTCCGCGACGAGGTGCGCGCGGCGATGGTTGCTCTCCAGGCCAAGGCGCGGTAGGGTTCGGGCCACAAATGAGCACCGTCATCTCCGTCCACGCGCGCGAAATCCTCGATAGTCGCGGCAACCCCACAGTTGAAACGGACGTCACCCTCGCGAGTGGCGCCGTCGGCACGGCCGCCGTGCCCAGCGGCGCGTCCACCGGCGAGCATGAAGCCGTGGAGCTGCGCGATGGCGATCCCAAACGCTTCGGCGGCAAAGGCGTGCTCGAGGCGGTCAAGAACGTGAACGAAGTGATCGGCCCGCGGCTCGAGGGCCTCTCGGCCGAAGATCAAATCGCGATCGACTACGCGATGCTCGATCTCGACGGCACACCCAACAAGGGTCACTTGGGCGCGAACGCCATTCTCTCGGTCTCCCTCGCGGTCGCCCGCGCCGCCGCCCAGGATGCCGGCCTGCCGTTGTATCGCTACCTCGGCGGGCCCGTGGCGCACGTGCTGCCCGTGCCGATGATGAACATCCTGAACGGCGGCGCTCATGCAGCCAACACCGTCGACTCGCAGGAGTTCATGGTGGTGCCCATCGGTCCCGAAACGTTCGGTGAAGGATTGCGGGTCGGCGTGGAGGTGTTTCACGCGTTGAAGAAGGTTCTGGGGAAGCGCGGTCTCTCGACCGCGGTCGGTGACGAGGGCGGCTTCGCTCCCGATCTCCCCAACGACGAGGCGGCGCTCGAGGTCATCATGGCGGCGATCGACGCGGCCGGCTTCGAGGCGGGGAAAGACGTCGCCATCGCGCTCGACGTGGCGGCGTCCGAGCTCTATCAAGACGGCTCCTACGTCTTCAAGAAAAGCAAAGGCGGCCAGAAGAGCGCGGAAGAGATGATTGCGCTATATAAGAGCTGGATCGATCGCTACCCGATCGTGTCCATCGAAGACGGCTTGGCGGAGGACGACTGGTCGGGATGGGCCAAGCTCACAGAAGCGTTGCAGGACCGCGTGCAGCTGGTCGGGGATGACGTCTTCTGCACCAACGTCGAACGCCTGGCCCGGGGGATCGAGGAAGGCGTGGCGAACGCGATCCTGATCAAGGTCAATCAGATCGGCACGCTGACGGAGACGCTGCAGTGCATCGAGCTGGCGCGCGGCAACGGCTACGGGGCAGTCATCTCGCACCGCTCCGGCGAAACGGAGGACACCTTCATCGCCGACCTTGCGGTGGCAACTGGCGTCGGGCAGATCAAGACCGGCAGCGCCTCACGCAGCGAACGGATCGCGAAGTACAATCAACTGCTGCGGATCGCTGAGGAACTGGGCGACGTGGCCCATTATCCCGGCCGCCACCTGTACGGATTGTGACCCGCACCCGAGTTGCCGGCATCGCGGGAGGCATCGGCCTCCTCGCGCTGGCGCTGTGGGGTGGGGAATACAGCACCGCGGACTGGATCACGATCCGCCGGCAGCTCGCCGATGAGCGCGCGCGGGTGGCCGCGCTGCGCGTCGAGCTCGACTCGCTCGCCAAGCTCGCCCATGACCTCGAGACGAATCCCTCTATGCAAGAACGGGTAGCAAGAGAGCAATTCGGTATGATCCGCGATGGGGAAGTTCTCTATCGCGTGGTTCCGCGCTAAGGAGGTTCCGCGTGAAAACCGTGGCTCGTTGGGTTCCGGTGGCGCTCGCGTCGGTCATGGGCGGCGCGTTTGCCTGCGGCGGCGGTGATTCGACAGGACCCGAGGTCCGGGCCAGACGGACGACCGCAGTCGTGGGAGATTCGCAATCCGCGCCGACGGGGACGGTCCTTCCGATTCCACTCAGCTTCGTCGTGCTCGACGCTGGTGACGTGCCGCTCGTCGGTGCGGCCGTGAACTGGAAAGTGGTGTCCGGCTCAGCGACCCTGAGCGCATCCTCCACCAAGACCGACGTGAATGGGACTGCGCGGACGACCGTCACGTTGGGCAACACCATCGGGCCGGTGGTTGTCCGGGGGACTGTCGGAACCGTTGCGCCGGTAACGTTCAATCTCTCGGCGGTCGACCCGTGCAGCTACGCTGCGCCCTACACCATCGGCTCGACGGTCAACGCCGCACTGACGACGGGCGACTGTCATGTCACGATCACCGGTGTCGGCTCTTTCTACTACGACTACTACGATTTCACGGTGGGCAGTCAGCAGGGAGTGACCGCAACGATGACGTCGACGGCCTTCGATACGTATCTCGAGCTTTTTGGCGGTCCCGACACCGCCCATTTTGACCTCGTCGGCGCCAACAATGATATCTCAGGGACAAATACGAATTCCTTGGTGCAGGCCATTGTCGCGCCTGGTACGTATGAGCTCGGAGCGAATAGCAACCGCACGGATGCCACCGGGTCGTACACACTGACTTCCGTGGTTCGCCCGCAGACGATTTCCGGCTGTCAAGTGCTCTGGGTGACGCGGGGCATTGCGGTGAGCGATTCGGTCACCACGACCGATTGTGCGACGGATTTTCAGGGGAACGCGGGATACGGCGATGCCGTGGGGATCTTTCTCCGTACCGGATCCGTCATCAAGATTTCCGAGCATTCGACGGTAATGAACGCCCAGTTGAAATTGTATCGCGGCGACAGCCTCACGGCCCCGCCGGTCGCGATCAATGACGATAGCGCCGCAGGCACGACCGACGCATTTATCAATTACACGGTTCCGAACACCAACACGTTCGTCATATTCATCGGGTCGTCGGTTCCGACGCAGACAGGCGCCTACACATTGAGCATCTCGTCAAGCACGACGGCAGCCGCCTCGAAGGCGCGTCCTGAGCCGCTGCGCTTCCCGCCGATGCCCAGTCACTGGCCGTTGCCGGTGGCCCGCAGGAACTAGCACAAGAGTCTTCGCCTGCGCCGCGCACTGCTCGCGCTCATCATCGGCGTGACGCCGTGCGCGGCGCAGGACCGTCCGTGCGATCCGTCCGCCCCGCTTGGGCCCAGTCACGATCTCTATTGCATCGAGCTCATCGCGGCTCCGGGCATTAGCGGAGTCTCGGGCCGAATCGAGCTGGTGCTGCCGTCGAGCCCGTTCACTGTCGCTCTCACGGCAGACGGCCGGACGCGCTACGTCCCGATTGCTTCACTGGCAGGTCTCGCGTCAGGTCCGGTTTACATCGCGTGGGCAACGCCGCCGCAGATGGATACCGTCATCAAGCTTGGTCAGGTACGCAACGGTCGCGTAGAACTTCCCGCCATCGATCTAGAGAAATTCATCATCCTGATTACGGCCGAGCGCGGTGCCCGAGTGCGGGCGCCAGGCGGCCGGACCGTGTTGCGCGGGCAGTCCCCGAGTACGCGGCTCTTCCCGCCGGATCTGATGGAGTTCTCGCTCGGGGCAGTCGGTCAGCAGGCTGCGGAGCATGCGGACCACATGCATATGGAGAACTCCGAGTGGCCGATGGTGCCGGCGCCGCGAGGGATCACGATGCTGCCATCGGAGATGGCGCTGCGACCGGCGGTTGCGCCGTATCTGCCGGCGCAGGACAGCGCGGCTCCTCTCGCCCGAGCGGGCGAGCGACTGCGGCTCTCCGATGGCGACACGCTGCGGCTCGAGGCCAGTCTCGTGCGCCGCACGCTGAACGGCCGGACCTACACGATGTACGCGTTCAACGGCCAGTATCCGGGGCCGCTACTCGAGGTCGCGCGTGGATCGGAGTTCACGGTCCTTTTCACGAATCACTTAACGCAACCTTCTACGATTCATTGGCACGGCATTCGGTTGGATAACGCATCGGACGGCGCCGACAACACGCAAGCGCCCGTGGCGCCGGGAGCATCGTTCACCTATCACCTGCGCTTTCCAGACGCCGGCATCTACTGGTATCACCCGCATGTGCGTGAAGACATCCAGCAGGAGCTGGGTCTCTACGGCAACATCGTCGTGTTGCCGCAGTCGACCCATTTCGGTCCGGTGAACCGTGAAGCGACTCTGATCCTCGATGATCTGCTCGTCGGTCCGTCCGGCCTCATCCCGCTCGGCAGCGACTCGCCGACGCACGCCCTCATGGGCCGGTTCGGCAACGTCTTTCTCGTGAACGGCGAGCTGGGCTATCGACTGTCCGCGCAGCTCGGCGAGGTGATTCGCTTCTATCTGACCAACGCGTCGAACACGCGCACGTTGAACCTCTCGATCCCGGGTGCGCGCATGAAGGTCATCGCATCCGATGGTGGGCCGTTGGAACGTGAGGGGTGGGCACAAAGCGTGATGATCGCGCCTGCCGAGCGGTACGTCGTGGACGTGCGGTTCGATCGTCCAGGCGACGTCGCGCTCGTCAATCGAGTTCGCGGACTCGACCATCTGTTCGGGCGTTTCTTTGCCGAAGTGGATACGCTGGGTCTCGTGAGCGTCGCCCCTGAGCGCGTCCGCACTGATTTCGGCGCGCGCTTCGCGGTACTGCGTCGCGATACCGCGACTGTCCGAGAGCTCGAGCGGTACCGGCGGTTCGTGGACCAGCCTCCCGACCAAGCGCTCGTTCTGACGTTGGAAACCCACGACCTCCCATTCGTCACCCAGCGGTTGATGCAGCTCGACTCGATGTACTTCACACCCGTCGAGTGGGGTGGGACGATGCCGATGATGAACTGGGCGTCGACCGGGAAGCAGGTCCGCTGGGTGCTGCGCGATCCTGCCACGGGCAAGGAGAACATGGATATCGCGTGGCGCTTTCACCGCGGGGATCCGGTGAAGATCCGGCTCGTCAACGAGCGCCGCGCCTTTCACGGCATGCAGCATCCGATCCACCTGCACGGCCAGCGCTTTCTCGTCCTGGCGGTGAACGGCGTACCGAACGAAGATCTGTCGTGGAAAGACACCGTGCTGGTGCCCGCCGGTTCGGTAGTGGATATTCTGCTCGATACCGCGAATCCCGGCGACTGGATGTTGCATTGCCACATCGCCGAGCATCTCTCGGCCGGGATGATGATGCACTTTACCGTAGAATAGCGAGGAGCTCTCATGCATCTGCTAGCGCTTCTACTCGCGCTGTCCGCGCAACGCCCCGATTCACTCGCTGCGCAGGTGCGCGAATACGTCGCCGTCGACACCTCCTTGCTGGCGCTCACGCATGTGCTGGTCCTCGACGGGACGGGCGGCGCGCCCAAAGCCGATCAGACGATCGTGATTCGCGCCGGCCGCATTGCCGCGGTGGGACCGGCGGCGTCCGTGCCGGTGCCCGCGGGCGCGCGCGTGATGGACATGACTGGATCGACGGTTATCCCCGGCATCGTCGGGATGCACGACCATCTCTTCTATACGGCCGCGGGCGGCCGCGCCGTGCAGATGTCGTACACTGGCCCTCGTCTCTACCTCGGCTCGGGCGTTACGACCATCCGCACCACGGGCAGCCGGGCGCCGTATGCCGAAATCAACTTGAAGGACCAGGTCGATCGTGGGTTCTCGCCGGGTCCGCGCATTCACATCACGGCCCCGTACATCACCGGTCCGCAGGGCGGCGGCGCGATGGCGATTCTGAATTCTCCGGCGGCCGCTCAGCGCTTCGTCGCCTACTGGGCAGCGGAAGGGGCGACGTGGATCAAGGCGTACACCGACATTCGCCGCGCCGAGTTGGGGGCTGCGATCGCGGAGGCGCACAAGCAGGGGATCAAGGTCACCGGGCATCTTTGCTCGGTGAGCTTTCGGGAAGCGGTCGCGCTCGGCATCGACAACCTCGAGCATGGCATGCTCACGGCGACCGATTTCGATTCCAGCAAGAAGCAGGACGCGTGTCCAGTCACGTTCATGGCGCAGGCGAGCTCGGCCGATCCGCACGGCAGTGTCGCGCAGGCGACGATTCGGTCGCTCGTCCAGCATCACGTGTCGATGACGTCGACATTGGCGGTCTACGAGCCGTTCGTCGCGAATCGTCCGACGAAGGACGCGCGCACGCTGCAGGCGATGGATCCCGAGGTGCGCGACAATTACATGAAGATGCGGCAGCAGATCGATTCGACGGGGACCGGTTGGGTCAGCACGCAGGCGTTCAAGAGCGCGATGGCGTTCGAACGGGCGTTCGTCGATGCCGGAGGCTTGATGGGCGCCGGTGTGGATCCGACCGGTATCGGCGGCGCGTTGGCGGGCTTCGGCGATCAGCGAAACTACGAGCTGTTCATCGAAGCGGGCTTCACGCCGGCACAGGCGATCCGGATCATGACCGCGAATGGGGCGACGATCCTCGGCGTCGCGCAGCGGTTGGGGACGGTTGAGCCGGGAAAGCTCGCCGACCTGGTGGTGCTGCACGGGGATCTGACCGCGGATCCGTCGGTCATTCGCAGTCCGACGCTCGTCTTCAAGGATGGCGTCGGCTACGATTCGGCCAAGCTGCTCGCGTCGGTGCAGGGGAGGGTTGGCGTCAACTGACTCACGGCTGCCACACTTGTTGCAACCGGCCGAGCGCAGCACTGGCTCGGCCGGTCTTGTTAGGGGCTGGACCACGCTGTGGCGCGCGCGCTACGGCGCCGCCACCTGGGTGGTCCAAGAAATGCTGTACGCACGGCTCCATGAGCAACCACACGTTGTGTTGTCGCTCGCCGGCTCGATTGTTCGTCGCCCTGCTTCTCGTCACGGCCGCTTGCAATCGGGATGTGGCCGGACCGCGGCGGGTCAACGTCGCGTCGGCGGCGTGGCCGAACGAGCCCGCGGGATTCACGGTGCTGACCGATGAGCCCTTCAACGCGCTCAACGAGAACGGCTGGCAGGCGGTGCAGTCGCAGACGACGAACGGGTCAGGGCTGTCGCTCGCCGCCGACGCCGGCGCGCCGCAGTCTCCCTCGAGTGTGTTGGAATTCAAGTATGCGGCGGGTTTCGTGGGGGGGAGTGAGCCGGGCGTCGAATATTATGCGCCCGCCGCCCCCGTCCGCGAGACGTACTTCGCATTTTGGTGGAAGCCAAGCGATCCCTGGCAGAATCATCCGACCGATGTGAACACGATTACGGATCTGTTCGCCGCGACCTCCGGCGTCATCTTCATTCAGATCGACGGATCCAACAACACCATCAGCGTGATGCCGGAGTTCGATGCCGACACGCGCAATCTGACGCCGAACGTCCAGGCGACGCCGCTCGTGCTCGGGGCATGGCACAGGATCGAGTGGTATGTGAAGTACAGTACGACGGGGACGAGTCGGGACGGTGTGACGCGGTGGTGGCTGGATGGAGAGTTACAGGGGGACTATGGCAACCTGCAGATGCCGGACGACGCGGGATTCGTCGAGTACGAGTTTTCACCTACCTGGGGTGGAGT
>MNDR01000076.1 GCA_001915025.1 Gemmatimonadetes bacterium 13_2_20CM_2_65_7 | reverse complement strand
GTAGAGCAGCATCGTGATCGTCATGGGGCCGACGCCGCCCGGCACTGGCGTGATGGCGGACGCGACCTGCTTCCCTTCCTGGAATTTCACGTCCCCGACGAGGCGATATCCCTGCTTTCGCGACGGATCGTCGACGCGATTCACACCGACGTCGATGACCACCGCGCCCGGTTTTATCATCGCCCCCGTTACGAACTCCGGCTTCCCGATCGCGACGACGAGGATGTCGGCCTGACGCGTGTACTGCTCGATGGCGCGCGTACGCGAGTGACACACCGTCACCGTCGCATTGCCCCCCGGGGCGTCGAGCAGCAGCAACCGCGCCATCGGTCGTCCCACGATGTTGGAACGGCCGAGCACGACCGCGTGCGTCCCGCTCGTCTCGACCCCAGTGCGAATGAGCATTTGCTGGACGCCGTAGGGGGTCGCGGGCCGGAATCCGGTGGGATCACCCAGCGCAACCTTGCCGACATTTTCGGGATGGAAGCCGTCGACGTCCTTGCGCGGATCGATGCGGTGCAGCGCGCGATTGGTATCGATCTGCGAGGGCAACGGCAACTGTACGAGAATCCCGTGAATGCGCGAATCGGCATTCAGTCGCTCCATCAGGGCCATCAGCTCTGCTTCCGAAGTCTCTTTGCGCAGCTTGATCGTCTCGTGATAGAAGCCCGCTTCGGCACAGGCTTTGCCCTTCATCCGCACGTAGACCTGGGACGCCGGATTGTCGCCGACCAGCACGACGGCGAGCCCCGGTGTCACGCCGCTCCTCTTCAGCGCCCCGATCTCCGCAGCCAGCTCGGCCCGCATCGTCGCGGCGATGGCGTTGCCGTCGATTATCTTCGCGCCGCTGTGCACCGCGGCAGACGGATTAGCGTGCAACGCCGACCGCCCGCGTCTCGCGAATCACGACCACCTTGATCTGGCCCGGGTACTGGAGCTCGCGCTCGATCTTGCGCGCGATCTCATCCGTGAGACGCGCCGCGGCGGCATCGTCCACCGAATCGGGTGTGACGACGACCCGCACTTCGCGTCCGGCCTGGATGGCGAAGACCTTCTCAACACCCTGAAACTCCGACGCGAGCTTCTCGAGCTGGGTGAGCCGTTTGACGTACGTCTCGAACGCTTCGCGCCGCGCGCCGGGACGCGAGCCGGAGACGGCATCCGCCGCCTGCACGATGACGCTGACCGACGACTCGTGGGCGACGTCGTCGTGATGCGCGGCGATGCAGTTAATGACGATCGGCTGCTCGCCGTATTTCGTCGCCACCTCGACGCCGAGCTGCACGTGGGTGCCGTCGTGCTCGTGCGTCATCACCTTGCCGACGTCGTGGAGCAGCGCGCCGCGTTTCGCCAGCGCCACGTCGAGCTTCAGCTCCGCCGCCATGATACCGGCGAGCCAGGCGACTTCTTTCGAGTGCTCGAGAATGTTCTGGCCGTAGGAGGTCCGATACTTCATGCGGCCGACGAGCTTCACGAGCTCCGGATGCATCCCCCGAATGCCGGTTTCATAGACTGCCTGCTCGCCCGCCTCGACGATACCGGCATCCACATCAGCCTTCGCCTTCTTCACGATCTCTTCGATGCGTCCCGGATGGATTCGACCGTCGGCGATGAGGCGTTCGAGCGCCAGCCGCCCGATTTCACGGCGGACCGGCTCGAAGCACGACACCACCACGGTGTCGGGCGTGTCGTCGATGATGACGTCGACGCCCGTCGCTGCCTCGAACGCACGGATGTTGCGGCCCTCGCGGCCGATGATGCGGCCTTTCATCTCGTCGGAAGGTAACGTCACCGCCGACACGCTCGACTCCGCAGTCTGCTCCGCGGCGATCCGCTGGATGGCAAGGGCGACGATCTTCTTCGCTTCACGGTCGGCGTTCTTCCGGGCCTGCTCCGTAATGTTCCGGACCAATGCCGCGGCTTCGTCGCGCGCTTCGCCTTCGAGCCGCTGAATCAGCTCGAGTTTCGCTTCCTGGGCCGTGAGACCCGCGACCTGCTCGAGTCGCGCGCCGATCTCCTGCTCGCGCGTGGTCTGCGCCCGGCCGCGGTCGGCGAGCTGTTGCTCGAGCTTCCGCAGCTCGTGCTCGCGCCGGTCCACCCCGGCGAGCTTATCATCGAGGCTCTTGTGGAGGTTCTCGCGGACCGACATGAGTTCTTCTTTGGCCGCCAGCACGAGCCGCTGGCTCATTTCCGACGCCCGCCGCTCGACGCGCCGGCCCCAGACATAGAATGCAAGTGTTGCAGCAAGCACGCCGCTGAGAACGGCCGCGACATAACTGGGCCAATCCGTCATAGATCTATCTCCAACGCGCGTCCTCAGGCGTCGTTCCCCCTCTCCCGACGGGAGAGGGGGTCAGGGGGTGAGGACGCGAGGTTAGTCAGCCTGCGGTCAGCGCCTTTCGTTTGGCCGGCGGCAGCATCTTTGCCAGATCATCGGCGACTGCCGCCAGGCGCGCCGCCACTTCCCGCTCGGTTTGCTTCGCCTGAAACAGCTCGTTCGTGATATCGAGGGCCGCGAGTATCGCCGCTTTGTGCGTCTCCACCAGCGGACCCTGGCTCAACACCTTTTTCAACGCCTGATCGACGTAGGCGGCGACTTCGCGCGTGTACTCAGGCGAGAGATCGGAGCGAACGGTGTACTCCTCACCGCCGATCATCACGCGGACCGCATGCTTCTTCGCGGTCACTTATGTCCGCCGTTGTCGCGCGCCTGTTCTTCCAAAAACGTCAGTCGTTGCATCAAATCGTGCACGCGCGTGCGGGCGCCTTCGACCCGCTGCCGCAGCGCCTTATTCTCCGACTCGAGGTCGGCATTCTTGACTGGGCTGCCGCGCGCCTTTAGCTCGGCTTCGGCCTTTTGGGCGCGCGAGCGCCAGCCTGCCAGCTCCTCGGCCACGTCGCGGACGATGGCTTCGAGCTGATCGATCGCATCGCGAACGTCAGGAGGGGGCCTGTCTCCTGCGTACGTCAAATTCCGCCTCCAGCGCTTTCAGCATGCGGCTGAGTAGCGCATCGACTTCCCGTTCCGTGAGCGTCCGGGCCGTGTCGCGGAATGTGCAGCGCCACGTCACGCCACGTGTCCCAGCAGGTAAGCCCGCTCCACGGTACTCGTCCAAGACTAGGGTCCGCTCGAGCAATGTCCCGCCCTCGCGGCGCAACACGCCTTCGATGGCCCCGGCAGTGACCGCGCCCGGTACCACCAACGACAGATCGCGCACTACTGGCGGCTGGGTTGGCAGGGCTTGGTAACGCGCCAGCGCCGGCCGCTCGACCGCGATCTTCACTTCGAGCCCGAACAGCGGCCCTCCCCACTTGGGCGCATCGGCCTCAATGGAAGCAGCCGAGCCCCAAACTGCTCCCGTTTGAACCGCTTCCCACCCTGCCCCACTTGCGGCTGGTTGCACGTCGCACCCAGGAGCGGCGAGGCTCGCGGCTAACTCAAAGTGCTGCTTTAGGTCCCATATGTCCATATCAGGTAGTTTCGCACGCTCTTCGCTTGCGTCAGACCAGTGACCCGGATGGCGGGCGCCGGTGAGAACGATGGCCAGATGGAGCTCCTCTTCGGGGCGTGGACTGTTGGACTTGTGAAACACGGTCCCGACCTCGAAGAGGCGGACGTCGCGGATACCCTGGCTCCAGTTGTGCTCCACCCGACGCACGAGGCCCGGCAGCAGCCGGCTACGCAGGTGCGCTTCATCGGCGGACAGGGGGTTCAGGACGGCGACGGCATCGGGGGAGTCAGCGGGCCCCAGAGGGAGCGTCCGCGCCTCGAGCAAGCCGCCGCCACCGCGCACCAACGCTTCCCGAATCCGGTGCAGAGTCAGCTCCGACGGCGCGTCGGGCACGGTGCCGGGACGATAGGGTCTGAGCTCGTCCGGGAATGTATCGTAGCCGCGGAGCCGTGCGACCTCTTCGATGAGGTCGACCTCGCGCGTGACGTCCGGGCGCCAGCCGGGCACCTGCACCGCCAGCCGGTCGTCCTTCGGCGCGGCGACGAACCCGACCGCCGAGAGGTAGCGCTCGATCTCCTTGCGCGGCACCGGGACGCCGAGGAGGTGCGAGACGCGCGCATCGCGCACGAAGACGCTGCGCGGCTGCTGGGGCTCAGGCCAAAGATCGATCGACGCCTCGCGCATGTCTCCACCGGCGACAGCGCGGATCAGATCGATCGCGCGGTTCAGCGCATCCGGCATGGCCAGCATGTCGATGCCCCGCTCGAAGCGATAGCTCGATTCACTCGAGACGCCGAGCGCGCGACGCGTGCGGCGAATTCTCGTCGGCTGGAAGTACGCGCACTCGAGCACGATGTCCGTCGTGGTCTCCGACACCTCCGACTCGGCGCTCCCCATGACGCCCGCGACGATCGTGGGGCGCTCGGCGTCGCAGATCGCGGTCATCTCAGCCGTCAGTTTTCGCGCGACGCCATCGAGCGTGACGATCTGCTCGCCTGCCTTCGCGCGACGCACGACCACGGCCGGTCCGCGCAGCCTTGCCAAATCGAAGGCGTGCAGCGGTTGGTTCACTTCGAAGAGGATGTAGTTCGTAGCGTCGACGATGTTGTTGATCGATCGTTGGCCGATTGCTTGCAGGCGGGCGGACAGCCAGACCGGACTCGACCCCACCTTCACCCCTCGAATAACCGCGATCATATATCGCGGCGCACCCTCGGGATCTTCGAGGCGGACTTCGACACCATCAACAACGGCAGCGGTCGGATGAGGCGGCGGTCGGGGCGGTCGGCGCGGTTGACCGCCTTGACCGCCTTGACCGCCCGGGATTTCCGGGAGCTTTACTGTTCCGCCGAAAGCGACCGCCAACTCTCTCGCCACACCCTTATGGCACAGCAAATCCGGCCGATTCGCCGACACGTCGATGACGATCTGCTCGTCGGCCACGGGGATCGCTTCGAGGAACGGCGTGCCCGGCGCAGCATCGGTCTCGAGCTCGAGTATGC
Source organism: Gemmatimonadetes bacterium 13_2_20CM_2_65_7 (assembly GCA_001915025.1). GTDB lineage: Bacteria > Gemmatimonadota > Gemmatimonadetes > Gemmatimonadales > GWC2-71-9 > 20CM-2-65-7. The sequence continues at coordinate 6,193 of MNDR01000076.1, read as the reverse complement.
CCGCATGGTCGACGCCGAGGCCAAGCTCTTTTGCGGAGCAGAGCATGCCGTTCGATTCGACGCCGCGGATTTTGCGACGCTCGAGCTTCAGGCCGCCCGGCAGCGTCGCACCGACGGGCGCGAACGGATAGGCTTTCCCTGCCTGCACGTTCGGCGCGCCGCAGACGACTTCGAGCGGCGCACTGCCTCCCACGTCGACGAGGCAGAGGGTGAGCCGGTCTGCGTTGGGATGCTGGCGCACCTCGAGCACTCGCGCGATGAGGACGTCGCGCAGGTCCTGGTGGATGGGAACGACGGCGTCGACGGGCGCGACTTGCCGAGCCAGGCGGTCGGCGATATCGCGGCCCTCGAGCGGGCTGTGGAGCAGTCCTTCCAACCAGCGACGTGAGACGATCATCGGAACTGTTCCAGGAACCGAACATCGCTATCGAAGAACAGCCGAATATCGGGGATGCCGTGCCGCAGCATCGCAATCCGCTCGGGTCCCATGCCCCACGCGAATCCGGTGTACTTCTCGCTGTCGACGTTGCAGTTCTCGAGTACGGCGGGATGCACCATGCCGGAGCCGAGGATTTCCATCCAGCCGGTGCCCTTGCAGGCCGCGCAGCCAGAGCCGCCCCCCCCCCCTCCGCAGATCTGGCATTGCACGTCCATTTCCGCTGACGGCTCGGTGAACGGGAAGTACGATGGCCGGAACCGGACTTTCGTCGTGGGCGAGAAGATGCGGCGCGCAAACGCCGCGAGTATCGATTTGAGATCGACGAACGTCAGCCCTTCATCCACGCCGAGCCCTTCGATCTGCTCGAACACCGGTGAATGCGAGGCGTCGAACGGATCGCGGCGGTAACAGCGCCCCGGCGTGACGATGCGAATGGGGGGCTTGTAGTTCTCGAGCGTGCGGATCTGGACCGGCGAGGTATGTGTGCGCAAGAGGACGTCGCCGCCGAGGTAGAAGCTGTCCTGCGCGTCGAGCGCCGGATGATCTTTCGGAAAATTGAGCGCATAGAAGTTGTAGCGCTCGGTCTCCGCCTCAGGACCGACGGCGCGCGTAAACCCCAGCTCGCGGAAGATGTCGCAGATCTCGTCGACGATCTGCGTGACAATGTGAAGCCCGCCGCGCCACTGCGGGCGGCCGGGCATGGTGAGATCGACGCCTGCCAGCGCGGTGCTGCTCCGCTTCAGCTCGAGCTCTCGAGCTAGGGCGGCGCTTTCGAGCTCGCGCTTCAGCGCGTTCGCGGTCCCACCCACACGCTTGCGCGTCTCGGGATCGAGCCCGGGAAGGGCTTTCAGGATCTCGGTGAGGGCGCCGGCTTTGCGACCCAGAAGCTCGATCTTGAGCTCCTGGAGCCGGCGCTCGTCGGCCTGCGGAATTTCCTTCAGACGCTCCCGCAGCGACTCGAGGGCTGCAAGGAGGTCGCTCAAGGTCAGAGGGCTTTCTTGGCGACCTCCGCCAGCTGCTCAAACGCCGCCGGATCCCGCACGGCGAGATCGGCGAGGACCTTCCGGTTGATCTCGACGCCCGCTTTGCGCAGGCCGTTCATCAGCCGGTTGTACGAGAGCGCATGCAGCCGCGCCGCCGCGTTGATGCGCGTGATCCAGAGCCGGCGGAACTCGACCTTCTTGCTGCGGCGGTCGCGATACGCGTACCGTGCGGCCCGCTCGGTGGCTTCCTTGGCGGCCTTCCACAGTTTGCTGCGCCCGCCCCAGTAGCCTTTGGCGAGCTTCATCACCTTGTTCTTGCGCTTCAGGCGCGCAACGTTGCTTTTGACGCGAGGCATCGGTTGCTCCTTACGCCAGCAGCAGGCGCTTGAGGCGGCGGTCGGCGTGCGAGACGAGCGTCGCCTTGCGCAGGTGACGCTTCCGTTTCGGATGCTTCGAGGTCAGGATATGGCGCTTGTACGCCCGATAGCGGCGTAGCTTGCCGGTGCCCGTGAGCCTGACGCGTTTTCTCAGGGCGCGCTTCGATTTCTGCTTAGGCATTGCTAGGGCTCCAAACCCCGGGGCATGGCCCCGGGTCACTTGGGTGCGAGGACCATCGACATGTTGCGGCCCTCGAGTTTCGGCTCTTGTTCGATCTTCCCAATATCCTTCAGTACCTGCGCCACTCGATCCAGCACTTCACGGCCCAGCTCGATGTGCGCCATCTGCCGGCCGCGGTACATCATCGTCACCTTCACCTTGTTGCCGTCTTCCAGAAACTCGCGCGCGTGCCGGGTCTTGAAATCGAAGTCGTGCTCGTCGATGCCGGGCCGGTACTTCACTTCTTTGAGATGAATGACGTGCTGCTTTTTCTTCGCGGCGCGCGCCGCCTTCGCCTGCTCGAACTTGAACTTCCCGTAATCCATGATCTTGACGACGGGCGGCCGAGCGAGGGGTGCGACTTCGACCAGATCCAAGCCCCGTTCATTCGCGGCGGCGATCGCTTCGTCGATCGTCAGCACCCCCAGCTGGTCGCCGTTGTCCGCGATCACGCGCACGGGACTGATGCGAATTTGCCGATTGACGCGCGTGCGCGGTGCTTTGCTGTTGTCGAGAGGTGGCAGCTGTGCGATCTCCTTTACCGAAGTAAAAAGCGGACCCGGGTTGCCCCAGATCCGCGGCGCCTCACTCCCCTGGGAAGTGAAGTTTCGGAACCCTGGAGCACTCTCTCCATGAGAGAGGCAGTGGGTGGGGCGTCATCACGCCCACTTACCATATTGTGGACGGCAAGTTAGTCCAGCCGTTTCTCGTTCACAAGCCCGACGCCCTTCCCGTCTTTTGTCAATCGCCCCGAGACGACATTGGGGTCGTGCTCGAAAATCAGCAGCCACTGCTCCGCTTCGGCGCGCTGGTACAGCCGGCGGCGCGTCTCGAGCGTGACGAGCGGCTCCAGATCGTAGCCCATGATCCAGGGCAACGGCAAATGGGCCGACGTGGGCACGAGATCGGCCACAAAGCAGGCTCGTTCGCCGCCGCTCTCGATCAGTATCGACTGGTGAAACGGGACGTGGCCCGGTGTTGGGATCCCGCGAATCCCCCGCAGGATCTCCGTCTCGCCATCGATCAGCTGGAAGGGCACGCTCTCGAAGTTGTGGGCGAGATAACTGCCCGCCGTGCGCTCATTGGTGTGCTTCGCGAAGTCGAGCTCACGACGCTGGACCACGTAACGCGCCTTCGGGAAGGACAATCCCACCTTCCCAGTTGGATCGCGGTAGGTGTCGCCGCCGGCGTGGTCGAAATGCAGGTGGGTATTCATGACCCAGCGCACATCGTCCGGCTTGTGCCCCAGCTCGCCGAGCGCATCCTCGAGGCTGGTTCTGCCGTCCGTACCGGCGTTCTCGACGCCGTAGATGTCGCGAAATTTCTCGTTTTCCTTGTTGCCGATGCCGGTGTCGATGAGCACGAGCCCAGCGTCATGTTCGACGAGCAAGCAGCGCAAGGCCAGCGGGATGCGGTTCCGCGCGTCCGCGGGAATGCGCCGCTCCCAGAGCACCTTGGGGACGACGCCGAACATCGCCCCACCGTCTAAGTGCTGTTTACCACCTTCGAGCGCGTGGCAAGTGAGGTGACCTACACGGAAGGTTGTATGCATTGCTCCAAATCCCTCAACCGCACCGCCCCCGCTTCCTGCGCCAATCTCAACAGGCACCCCAGGCATTTCGCCGCCGCCACCGCATCCCCAACCGCCCGATGCCGTCCTTCGATCTCGATGCCGAAATGGTAGCTCACCGCATCGAGGTTGCGTCGCGGCAGGTCGGGCAACAGCCGCCGCGCGAGGCGAACGGTGCAGACCCGTGGGCCCTGGAGCAGCAACCCCCGAGCCCGCTCGATCTCGGTCGACACGAACGCCCAATCGAAGCGCGCGTTGTGCGCGACGAACACGCAGCCGGAAAAAACGTGAAGTAAATCGTCAACAATCGCGTCGAACGGAGGCGCGCCGCGCAGCATCTGCGGTGCAATCCCGGTCAGGCCCTGCACAAACATCGGCACCGGTATGCCGGGGTTCACGAGCGAATGAAACGCCACGCTCCCATCGAGCATCACCACCGCGATCTCGATGATGCGATCGCCGCGGAACGCGCGGACGCCGGTGGTCTCGACGTCGACGACCGCAAATCGGCAGGCGTCGAGCGCCCGGCTTTCCGTCGCCGGCTGCGAGGCCAGCGCCCAGCGGCCGTCCGTGGTGCGTCCGAACCGGGGATCCGCCGCGAGCAGCGTTTGGGCGATGCGGTCGGCGGTGTGGCGGTTTGCCTGCGCGATGCCCAGCACGTCGCGGACGATAGCCAGGCTCGCGGCCGGGCCGCTCTGTAAGAAGGAAAGGGCGCGCGCCGTGAGCGAGGATGCCGGAACGGCGCCGAGGCCCGCGATCAGAGATCGTCCCGCCGCAGAGGGAGCGTCATGCAGCGCGGTCCACCGCCGCCCCGCACCAGCTCGCTGCCGTCGATCGAGATCACCGCGCGCTCGTTGTCCGCGAGCGTCTCGTCACCGGTCAGCAGGTTCACCGCCGACACGAGCCGGAAGCCGGCGCTGGTGAGCTCGCCGAGGGTGGCGTCGTTGCGGTCGTAGCTCAGCACCACGCCGGGCCGCACCGCGAAGCAGTTGCACGCCGAGGCCCATTGCTCGCGCTCCTGGACGGTCCGCTGATTCCCGCCGCAGAAGATCGGCTCGAGCGGATGATCGACTGCCTGCATGGCCGCGAAAAAGTTGGGCACTTCTTTCACGCCTTTCGAGCGTCTACGCCGATGCAGCACCGCCAGCCGTTCCGGGCCGACGAAATGCGGCGGGTATACGACGCACAGATCCTTGTCGACTTGCGTGAAGATCATGTCGAGATGGATCGCCGTGCGCTCCGTCGGCAAGACCACGATGATCACGTCCGTCACCGAGCAGTTCGCGAACACGAGCTCGCACAGCAGGTCGAGCGCGGCGGGACTGGAGCGCTCGCTGAACCCCAGCACGATCAGGTCGGGACGAATGGGGTGCACGTCCCCGCCCTCGAGCGTGTAGTTGAGGCGTTTCTCGTCGGAGCCGTCGTACAAGATGCCGGCGTTCTCGAACTTCGCGTCGTAGCGGAACAGCGCTTTGATGAGCAGCTCTTCGGTCCACCGCACGCCGTGCCGCATCGAGCCCACGATGGCGTGCTCGCCGATCACGATCCCGGAGTCACGCGTGAAGAAGAGATTGGGCAGTGGTGGCAGCGCGTAGGCCACCTCGTTCAGCGCGCGGGCGATCGGCCCGCCGTCTTCGAGCGCGCCCTCGACCATCAGGGCGACGAAGTCTTCCGACGACAGCGCGGCCAGTTGCTTCGCCAACACGTCCGACGGCACCACCTCGAGCGCGCGCGTCGTGATGAACTCGCGCACTTCCGGCCGGCCGGCGATCTCGACGAGCGAGTCGCGCACCTCGTGTACTTCGGCGAACCGCTCCAGGACGGCGACTAGCCGCCGGTGCTCGCGCTGCGCGATCTCGAGATCGATGATGTCGTCGTAGAGGTATTCCTGGCGGGTGCCGGGGGTGACGGCGACGAGCTCTTTGCCGGGAGTATGCACCAGAACGGAACGGAGCGCGCCGATTTCGGAGGTGACGTGGACCCGAGGCATGGGGGGGAAAGCTAACGATTGGCCAGCGAGTAGCTCAGCGTCTCCAATTCCAGCGCCATGTTGACGGTCTTGACTTCGACGTCGGCGGGCACTTTCAAGGGCACCGGCGCAAAGTTGAGAATGGCCTTCACGCCACTCCGCACCAGTCGATCGACGACGTGCTGCGCCGACTCGGCGGGCGTCACGACAATGGCGATGTCGCTCGGATCTTTCTTGAGATCGGTTTCGAGATGGCGGACGTCTCTCACGACCAAGCCATTCCAGCGCGACCCGATCTTGCGCGCGTCCTGATCGTAGATTGCGGTGATGTGAAAGCCGCGCTGTTTGAATCCCTGATACTGCACCAACGCGCCGCCCATGCGGCCCGCGCCGACGAGCACGACGCGATAGCCGCGCTCGAGGCCGAGGATGTCGCGGATGCGGCGCGCGAGCTCGGGGACGGCGTAGCCCAAGCCGCGTTTGCCGAACGAGCCGAAGAAGGAGAGGTCTTTGCGAACCTGGGCGGAAGTCGTACCGGCCAGGCGCGCCAACTCTCCTGAAGAGATGGTGGGGGATTTGGCCTGTTCGAGGAAGCGAAGGTAGACGGACAGCTGCCGCACGGTGCTGTCGGAGAT
>MNDR01000060.1:20907-39617 GCA_001915025.1 Gemmatimonadetes bacterium 13_2_20CM_2_65_7 | reverse complement strand
ATCTCGGCGATGGGACGCAGTGCCTGGGCTGAGGTGCGAAGCGCGCGCCGCAGATCCTCGACGCCTCCTTCACGAAGGGTGGAGGTGAGCACCGCATGCGGGTAGTGTTCGCGCACCAGTGCGAGGAACGCATTGCGATCCGGCAGCAGGTCTGCCTTGTTGAAGACGTGGATCACCCGCTTGGGCGAAATACTAGTCGTCTCTTTCTCCACGACATCCAGCTGGTCTTCCCACCCCGGATGGCTTGCATCGATGACATGCAGCAGCAGATCGGCGTCCTCTGCTTCCTCCAACGTCGCCCTGAAAGACGCGACGAGATGATGCGGCAGCTTGCGGATGAATCCGACCGTATCCGTCAACCGATAGCGATAGCCTTCGCCGACGTCCACCTCGCGCGCCAGCGTATCGAGCGTGGCGAAGAGGCGATCCTCGATGAACACGTCTTCGCCCGAGAGGGCTTTCAGTAGACTCGACTTGCCGGCATTGGTGTAGCCGACGAGCGCGGCGGTCGGCAAGTCGCGGCGGCCTTGCCGCTGATTGGCGCGATGCTCGGCGACGTCTTTGAGCCGCTTCTTGAGCACTGAGATCTTGCGACGAATGACGCGGCGGTCGGTTTCCAGCTGGGTTTCGCCGGGACCTCTGAGTCCGATGCCGCCGCGAATACGCGACAGGTGCGTCCACATGCGGGTGAGCCGCGGCAGCAGGTACTCGAGCTGCGCCAGCTCCACCTGGAGCTTGGCCTCGTGACTGCGCGCGCGCGTCGCGAAGATGTCGAGAATGACTTCGGTGCGATCCATCACGCGCACGCCGAGGCTCTTCTCGAGCTTGACGCCCTGCACCGGCGTGAGGCTCTCGTCGAAGAGCATCAACGTCGCGCCGGCCGTGGCCAGCTCGTCCTTCAGCGTTTCGACCTTGCCCTGGCCGAGGTAGAAGTTCGGCGTCGGGGCATCGATGCGTTGGATGGTCCGGCCGATCACCTCGGCGCCCGCCGTGTCGGCGAGACGCTCCAGCTCTTCCAGGTGCTCGTCGATGTGCACGGCATCGTCAGAGCCCTTGCGGGGCGCGCCGACGAGAAAGGCCCGCTCTACGGGGGACTGAATCTCAATTAATCGCCGAATAGTACCTCTCCCCTCTCCCTTCTCCCTTACTAAATCAGCTTCCGCAGCGGCACATTGCCTTTGCTCGTAACCTGTACCCTGCGTTCCCCTAGGGGTGTGTCCAGGAGCACAGCCCCGGTAAGTCCATAGGGCAATTCTTGACTCTGCAACAAGGACCGGGCGGCTGCGCCCACTCCCGACCACGAGAATCGAACTGGCATGACTACCCGGCTGTGATTTTCCGGGGAGAAATCCAGGGGTTTGTCTATAAGGGCTTCCCCGAAGTCCGTGCCTGCGAGCGCGAGACTGACGTCCAGCCGCGTGCTGCGCAGCGAGTACTTGTTCGGGTTGTAGACGTCGAACACGAGGTCGAGCGTGCCGCCTTGCAAACCAAGACCGGTGATGTTGATCTCTTGCAACACGATATCGGGCGTCTGGAATTGGATCGCATTCCGGAGCGTGGCGCATGAGACCAAAAGTCCTAAAAGGCTAAGCACTGCTAAGAGCCTTAGCCCCCTAGCCTCTTTGTTCATATCCGCTAACATAACGCACCCATGACAGCCGCCGTACAGCCTCTGGTGCTCGTCGCCAATGGCGACAAGTGGTTGACCGAGTCGCTGGAGAGCGTGCTCACGCAGGGCGGCTACCAGGTGGTGGCCACGGCGCGGCGGCAACAGGTGCTCGAGCATGTGCGCAGCCAGCGCCCCGACGGCATCCTGCTCGACCTGGGACTGGATCGGCGCACCAGCGATAGCTTCGCGCTCTGCCGCGCGCTGCGCGCCGATCCAAGCGTCTCGCGCGCGACACCGATCGTGCTCCTAACGGCGGGCCCGGCGCTGCGCTCGCAGCAGATCGAAGCGTTGCGCGCCGGCGCCTGGGAGCTGCGCGGCGATCCGCTCGACATGGAAGAGCTGGTGCTGCGGCTCGGCGCCTACGTGCAGGGTAAGCTCGAAGTCGACCGCCTCGGCGCCGAAGGTCTGGTCGACCGCGCCAGTGGGCTCTACAACGACGCCGGCATCGTGCGGCGCGGCGCCGAGCTGGCCGCGCTGGCGGTGCGCCAGGGCACGCCGCTGGCCTGCGCAGTCTTCCAGCCGGCCAATGGAGGCGAGGCCATGACGCCAGTGGCCGCGGATCGCCTGGCGCAGGCTTTTCAGCGCGCGGGCCGCATCTCCGATGCGCTGGGGCGCACGGCCCCCGCCGAGTTTGTCGTCTTCGCTCCCGCCACCGATGAGATGGGCGCGCACGGTCTGGTGCAACGCGTGACGGACACCGTGGCGCGCACGATGGGGGGAGCTGGAGGGACGATAAAGTTGCGGGCGGGGATCAGCGCGGCGCCCGCGCCGTCTGCGCCCGCTCAGCTCTCGCCACCTGAGTTGTTGGAAGACGCGCGTAACGCGCTGCGTTAGGCCGGCGGGGTGCGTCTCGGCGCATGCGCGCCGCTGTTCCGCACCGGGTGCACACCGCTAGCGCGCTGCGCCGGGCGCGCCCCTGAGCGCCGCGCCGGACACACCGGCAGCTCCAGCTCGAAGTAGAACCTCGTTCCCCACCCGATCCGCGATTCGACTTTCAGCTCCGACTTCATCGCGGTCGCGAGCTTCCGGCAGATGGTGAGCCCGAGGCCGGTCTGCGAGAACAGTTGTCCCCGCCGTCCCGATTCCTTGCGCAGCGGTTGGAAGAGTGTGGTGATCTTGTCCGGCGGAATGCCGCGCCCGCTGTCGCGCACCGCGAATTCGATTCGGTCCCGGCCGGTCTCCTGCGCCACGATCTCCACATAGCCTTGATCGGTGAACCGCAGGGCGTTGGTCGTGAGATTGAGGAGCATGCGGCTGAGCGCCACCGGATGACCCTCGCGCTCGTCGTGAGTCGGTGCGAGCAGGCGCACGGTCAGATGCTTTTCCTCGGCGATCGGCCGCACGATGTCACTCACCGACTGGAGCATCGCGGTCACGGAAAAGACGGTCGGCTCCTGGTCGACGAGCTGATCGCCGCCCTGCGTGAACTCGATGATGTCGCTCGCCACCGCCGAGAGTCCCAGCGCCGCGGTATAGATGAGACCGAGCTGGCGATGCTGGACCTCGTTCACGGCGCCACTCTGGCCGCGCTGCAGCGTCTCGGCGAGCACGAGGATCGACGTGAGCGGCGACCGCAGATCGTGCGCGACATCCATCAACAACGCCAGCCCGTCCGACCCCGAGAGATGCTGCGCAAACGTCTGCGCCCAGCTCGGCTCGATCGCGACGCGCACGCGCTCCATCGCAACCAGCAGCGGCAACAGCTCCGCGTCGGGAACGCCGCCGTCGCGCCAACCCTCGACGACTTGACCGCGCAGCAGCTCGAGCAGCCGCCTGCCGAGAGACGAATTCACGCGCGAATCCACTGGCGGCGTCGGGGCATCCGCCTTGCCACTCTCGAACCACGCCTCGTGTGTCGCGGCGTCGATCAACCCGAGCACTTGCCCGACTTCGTCGGGTCCGGTCGAGCGTGGCCGCCGGGTCCAACGCGACAGCACCGCGCGCGAGGCAGCCTTGAGAACTTTGCAAGGGACGCAGCGCGCGTCCCCTCCATATGGATGCGGGGACTGAGACGTCGGGTTTGTCGATCCGCTCCCGCTCCTCGGCTGCAGCGGGATCGGAGTTATCCGTTGTGCAGGCATCCGCTCGAGTATATGGGTGTAAGGGCCAGCATTCGTACCCTAGGAATTCTCCTAGGTTTCGAGTCTTATTTAGGGGGCGATCCAGCCCTCGCGGATCGCGTAGCGGACGAGGTTCGCCGTGTCGTGAACGTTGAGCTTCTTCATCAGGCGGCCACGGTGGAATTCCGCGGTTTTCACGCTAATATGCAAAACTTCGGCGATTTGCTTGGTCGATTTCCCTTCTCCGACGAGCTGCAGTACCTGGCGTTCCCTCGGGGTGAGATGAGAGCCCGGGCCGCCTTGATCGTCTGGCGTAGCGCAGGCGTCTACGATAGCCTGGGAGGCTCCGGGGCTGACGTAGAGCCGGCCACCCCGAACCTCTTCAATCGCATGAACTAAGTCGTCGGCTCCCTGGCTTTTCTGGACGAATCCCTTTACGCCGACCTTCAATGCTTCCCTTACGAAACGCGTGTCGTCGATGCCGGAGAGCAGGATGATAGGACAGCCGGGAGCAATACGGGCGATCTCGCGGGCGGCGTCCACGCCGTTCAGCACCGGCATGGCGACGTCCAAAACCGCAACGTCGGGAGCATGGCGCTGGACGGCATCAACTGCCGCCCGGCCATCCGCCTCATCGGCCACGACCTCCAACCCTCGGTGCTCCAGCAATGCTTTCAGGGCTTGCCGCAACACCAGGTGATCGTCAGCCAAGACCACACGAACCGGCATCGTTGCAGGTACGCTTGACATCACTTGCAATTTGGGGGTGTCAGGTCCGCCGGGCCAGAGCGTCGCTCAGCGATCCTCCCGCGGCTTGCGCGCCAAGCCGAAGCGCGCGAGCAGCGATTGCTTATCCAGCACCCGTTTCACCATGTCTTCAGGCCCCAACAGATTGCCACAGCGTGAACACAACTGATCGCGAACGCGGCCTGGCGTTCGCCCACGCAGCGCTGCTCGGCGTTCCTCCTGACAGGCGCGACACAGCATGGGACTGCAGCTCCCGGGATAACCCCCATGTGTCGCGCCTCAAGTTTTGGGCCGCCCAGGAGCGACCGAAAATGCGTGATACCGCTGCGATGTTGTGGCCGGACTGCACCAATAGCGTGGAAGCCATGCTGCGGCGACCTCTATGTGGGACCCCCGCAACATGGCACGCCCTGGGGGGTAGAGGATGTCGCGCCGCCGCAACACTCCGGACCGGAACAGGCGCCAGAAGTCATTACCGCAGTGGCACTTTCGGAAGATCAACAGAACGGCGCGACTCGGCTCGGTACGTGCTTCACGCGTCTCCAAGACGCCTTCGGAACCGCTATACACGGAGGTCACTGCTCAATGCCTAACGCCGCTTCGCATGTCGCCGCCCCAACGCCGGAAGTGATCGGCCTACCGGCGTTCACTCCGCAGGTAAAGGCCACGATCCGGTTCCTGATCGTCGACGATGAACGCACGCTGCGGGAGAGTTGCGCCAGCCTGCTTCAGATCGACGGCTATCAAGTCAGCGTCGCCAGCCGGGGACAGGAAGCGCTCGAGCTGCTGCGCCATCGCCGCTTTGACATCGTGCTGCTCGACCTCTACATGAGCGACGTTCCCGGATACCAGCTGCTGAAGACCGCTCTGGAGACGAGTCCCGAAACCATCGTCATCGTCATGACGGGGAACCCGAGCGTGGCGTCGAGCGTGGAGGCGCTGCGGTTGGGCGCCTGGGACTATCTGCCCAAACCATTCTCGGCGACGCATTTCCAGATTCTCATCGGGCGCGCGGTGCACACCGTGAGCGTCGCCCGCGAATCGAAGGAACAGCAGGCGGAGTTCGCGCGCGACAACGGCAACAGCGATCGGGTCCAGGTCCTGGGGATCTCGCCCGTATTCCGCGGGGCGATCGATCTCGCCCGTCGCGTCGCGCCCACCGACGCCTCGGTGTTCATCACCGGCCCCAGCGGTTCAGGCAAAGAGCTGATCGCGCAGTTCATTCACGCGCACAGCCGCCGCAGCAGCAAGCCGCTCGTCGCCGTGAACTGCGCCGCCCTCCCCGAAGCGCTGCTCGAGTCGGAGATGTTCGGACACTGCAAGGGCGCGTTCACCGGCGCCGTTCGGGACAAGGCCGGCCTGCTGGAGACCGCCAACGGCGGGACCCTCTTCCTCGACGAGCTGCTCGAGATGTCCAAGCCGACGCAAGCGAAGCTGTTGCGGGTGATCCAGGATGGTGTGGTGCGGCGCGTCGGCAGCGAGACGACGGACGCGGTGGTCAACGTGCGCTTCATCGCGGCGACCAATGGCGATCCCGAGGAGTCGGTCAAATCAGGCGGGCTGCGCGAGGATCTGTACTACCGCCTGCGCGTCGTCCCGATCTTCGTCCCCCGCCTCGCCCAGCGTCCGGAAGACATCCCGCTGCTCGCCAACCACTTCTTGAACTATTACTGGCAGGAGCACCGGGATCACAAGAGCGCCGTTCCCAAACTCGGCGAGGGCGCGTTGCGCGCCCTGCGATCCTATTCGTGGCCCGGGAACGTGCGCGAGCTGCAAAACGTCATCGAGCATACCGTCGTGCTCATGGATCCCGGTGCGGACGTGCGGGCGGAGGACCTGCCCTTCGGCCATGCGCAACCGTCGGGAGCGGGCACTGGAGCGCTGGGAGTGGCCGACGAGGTTGCGTCCACGACCGTCACCATGCCGGTCGAGGAGACGTATCACGTCGCGCGGGAGCGGCTGTTGGCGGAGTTCGAGCGGCGCTACCTCACCTGGCTGGTCGCTCAGGCCGGCAACAACATCTCACGTGCCGCGCGCATCGCCGCCGTGGACCGGACGACGTTGTATCGCCTGATGGAGCGGCATGGCCTGCAGCGCGCAGTGTCCTCGTCCCCGTCCCCCTCCCCGGACGACGAGTAAGCCCGCTAGCGCGCGATCTGCTCGCGCTGCTCGCTGTGCCGGCGTCCGGGATGGTTGGGATCGGGTCCGCTGTTGCGGCCCGGCTTCCGATGCGAGGGACACTCCGGCAGCTCCAGCTCGAAGAAGAACCGCGTCCCCTGTCCCAGATGGGTCTCCACGCGGAGCTGCGCGCCCATCGCCTCGGTGAGCTTGCGGCAGATCGTCAGTCCCAGGCCGGTGTTCGAGAACAGTTTGGTGCCGCGCACCTCGTGTTGACGCCGGGCCACGTGTCGCACCGGATCGAATAACGTCGGCATCATCGCGGGATCGATCCCCCGGCCGCTGTCCCGCACCGAGAACTCAGTCCATCCCGGCTTCGTATCGGACGCAGTCAGCTCGACAAAGCCGTGCTCCGTGAACTTGAGTGCGTTCGTCGTGAGATTGAGGAGCACGCGCGTGAGCGCGACGGCATGGCCGAGCCGCTCGGGCACCTGCGGCGGCTCGATCCGCACCTCGAGCTTCTTCACTGCCGCGATCGGCCGCACGATATCACGCACCGAATGGAGGACGCTCGTGACCGAAAACGGCACCGGCGTCGGCTCGAGCAACAGCTCGCTGCGCGTGAGATCGATGATGTCGTTTCCCACCGAGCTCAATCCCAGCGCCGCGGTGCAGATCAGACCCAGCTGTTCGCGCTGCACATCGCTTACGTCGCCGCGTTGCAGCGTCTCAGCGAGAAAGAGAATCGAGGCAAGCGGCGAGCGCATGTCGTGGGCGACATCCGCGAGCAGGTTCAAGCCATCACCACCCCCAAGCTGCGCCGCAAGGGAATGGACGTCGCGGTTCGCGATCGCGTCCCGGACGCGCTCGATGGCCAACAGCAGCACCGGCAACTCGGTCTCGTCGATCGCGTAATCCCGCCAACTCCGCATGACCTCATCGCGCATGAGCTCGAGCAGCCGGCGGCCGAGCTCTGACTGCGCCCGCGCGTCGATAACCATTCCCGGAGTGATCTGCATCTCCAGAATGCTGGCGACGACGATGACCAGAACGTCGGTGACTTCCGCACGGGAGGGATTGCCCAACTCCTGACATCGGGCAATGACTTGGCGGGCCGCGTTTTGCTGGATCGCGGGAGGGACCCCGACTAATCCAGGGCGCTCGAGATCCGGCACGGGCGACCAACTTGGTAATTTCGAGGCGGCGGGGACTGCGGCCTCGGGAATGGCTTGTTGTAAGGGCATCACACCGCAGGTTATAGGGCGGTGTGTAAGGTATCCGGCCCTAGGGAAGTTGCTAGCACCCGAGACAACCCAAGCGTGGCGCGGAAAAACGCGCTATGCATCAAAGAGAAGACGGGGGGAAGACCCAGGGCGAGCGATGTCGGGAAAGCCCTAGGCGAGCGTGCGCCGCAACAGGTTGTGAGTTGGATGCAGCAATCGCCGTGAGGGTCGTGAACGTCCGGTCGCTAATCCACTGTAGGCGGCCATATTACTGGCGGCACGCCCGCGCATGCATCGTGCAGCAGGCTTTTGCTCCACGCCCGAGGACCGAATGCAATTACGAGCGCCCGTCGCGCGCCCAGTCGACGTGCTCATCGCCAGCACACACGAATGGACCAGTCGATCGCTGGCCAGCATCCTCGCGCCCCATGGGTACGTGTTCTACAGGGCGTACAATCGCGCGCAGACCCTCAGACGGATTCGCAGCAATCCACCGGACGCGATTATCGTTGACGAGCAGCTCCCCGATGGCGATGGCTACACGCTGTGCCGCGAGCTCAACGAAGAGAACCTGGTGTCCCCAAGCACGCCCGTCTTCCTGGCGCTGCCGCGTTCGCCGACGCGACGCGACCGGCTTGCAGCGCTGCAGGCCAGCGCATGGGTCTGCTTGGGCGATCCGCTGGATGCCGAAGAGCTCACCGCGATGCTCGAAGTTTTCGTACCGGCGAAGCTTGAAGCGGACCAGGCTCGCATGCGGGGGGGGGGGGTCGACGTCGCCCGATCCGCAGCCCTGGTTACTGCGTCGCATTGCCACCGCGCTGCGCTCCACGGTCCGGCATTCGGACGCGATCGGCCGGCCTGACACGAGCTCGTTTGCGGTCGTCGCCATCGACACCGATGCCTCCCAGGCTCAACCACTGGCGGAGCGGCTTGCCGCGGCCATCGTCGCCGCGCCTACCACGCTGAGTGTCCCTCGCGTTCCGCGCCTGCGTGTGCGCGTGGGGTGGCACAGCATCTCCGAGGTTCACGCGACGCCTCTGGACGTGGCGGCGCTCATCCACCAGGCAAGCGTCGCCTTGGAGCGCACTCCTTCCTTTATATAGCCCAACCGTTCCCGCCAGCCACAATTCTGTAACTGAACACCAACGAATTGCCCGCCTGCCCGTTTGCGGCCGCACGGCATGCGGCTTGCCTGCCACAAGTGACCACAGGACACTCGGAGGATTGTTGCGGCAGAACGCAGCGTCGTGTCACGTCGCGATCGTCGGAGCGGGGCCATACGGACTGGCCGCGGCCGCGCATCTTCGCGCGCAGAACGTCGAGACCCGGATCTTCGGCGAGCCGATGGAATTTTGGAAACGGCACATGCCGCGCGGGATGTTCTTACGCTCGGGCGCGCACGCCTCGAGTCTCGCGGATCCCCACAATCGCCTCGGACTCGATCGGTACCGCTCACTGCATGGAATTCCCCCTGCCAAGCCCGTCCCGATCGAACACTTTGTGGGCTACGGGGAGTGGTTTCAGCAGCAGGCGGTACCCGACCTGGATCGACGTGCCGTCGCCCATCTCGCTGCCAACTCGCACGGGTTCCGCGTGCGCCTGGCCGATGGCGAGGAATTCCACGCGGGGCGCGTCGTGGTCGCGACCGGCATCAGCCCGTTCGCGCACCGTCCGCCGCAATTTGCTGATCTCCCGGCCTCGTTGGTTTCTCATTCGTTCGACCACGCGGATCTGCGCGGCTTCGCCGGCCAGCGGGTCGCGGTCCTCGGCGCCGGCCAGAGCGCGCTCGAATCGGCGGCGCTGCTCCACGAGGCGGGCACGGATGTCGAAGTCATCGCCCGCGCCCCGGCGACGTACATGATTCCTGACGTGGCGTACAGCGGCCTCAGCCGGTCAGTGCGGCACCTGCTCAGCCCCCTCGCCCGCCCGCCATTTGACATCATGGGTCCGCGGTTCGTCAGTTGGCTCATCGCGTGGCCGCGGCTGTTTCGACACATTCCGCGGCCGCTCCAGAATTTCCTCACGGCGCGTGCGGTGCGGCCGGCGGGTGCGAGCTGGTTAGCGCCGCGTCTGACACCGATTCCGATCACCGCGGGCCGTACGATCCTCGGGGCGAAACCTGTCGGGTCGCGGCTTCGGCTCCAGCTCACTGACGGCTCGAAACGAATCGTGGATCACCTCCTGCTCGGCACCGGTTACCGCGTAGACATCTCGCGGTACTCATTTCTGGCGCCTGCCCTCGGGCAGGCGGTGCGGACCCGCGAGGGATATCCCGAGCTCGCGGTCGGGTTCGAATCGTCCGTACCGGGCCTCCACTTCGTGGGGACGCCCGCCGCCGGCACGTTCGGACCGGTCTGTCGCTTTGTGGTCGGCACCAGCTACGTAGCGCGCGAGCTGACCCGTCACATCAGCACGCGCAGCAGGAACGGTCACACCAGTTCGCATCGGACAGCCAAACCCGAATCTCGTGCCACTCTGAATGCATCGTACGGCGACTAAGACTCCCCGCGTCCCCGCCGTCGTGCTCAGCTCGGATGCCGTCGGTTTGGGGGCAGTCCGCAGCCTGCAGGCGGGGGCCGTCCCCACAAGCGTTGTCATGATGGACCCGTGGGAGCCGGTCCGGGCGTCCCGCTACGGCCAGAAGATTCTCGTCCCGAAGTCGCGCGACGTGGACGCCGCGATTTTGGATGTGCTGGCCGGGATCGACCCCGAGCCCCGCCCGGTGCTGATTCCCACGTCCGATCATCTCACCTATTTCGTGGCGAAGCACCGGGCGCAGCTGGAAGAGCGCTTCCGCTGCTGTACTCCGCCGAATGCCGCGATCGACATCGTGCTCGACAAGGCGCGGGACACGCGACTGCTACAGGGGACCCAAATCCCTCTCCCGCGGACCGTGCAGGACTTTCCGGCGTCGCCCGCCGAGCTCATCCGCGAATTGGGGCTGCCGCTGATCGTGAAGCCGCGCACCTTCGTGGACAAGGAAAACCTCGGCTGGCGCAACGTGATTGTTCGCAGCGCCGCCGACGCGGACGCGTTTTATCGCGAGAACAGCAGAGTATTCACCAGTGTCATCGCGCAGGAGTTGATTCCGGGTCCGGACGAGGCGCTGTGGGAGTCCATCAGCCTCTTCAACGACCGCAGTGAGGCCGTCCGCACGTTCACCTTCCGCAAGCTCGCGACGATGCCGGCCCACTTCGGCGCCACGAGCCGCGGCAGGAGCGAGCGTAACGAGGCGCTCGCCGATCTCACCGCCGCCGTCGGCAAGCGCCTGGACTACGTCGGTATCGCCGACATCGACGTGAAGTACGACGCGCGCGACGGGCAATACAAGTACCTCGAGCTCAATCCCCGGCTCGGCCTGTGCCACTATTTCGCGACTCGGTGCGGCATCAATCTCACACTCGATGCCTATCGCCTGGCGTGTGGCGATGGCCTGCCGGAGGGAGAAGCTCAGACCGAAGGACGAACGTTCCTGGCGGTGCTGGAGGAGATCGGTGGCAGGTTACAGAGCGGCGACTCGTTCTTCGCCGTCATGCCGGGCATCCTGGGTGCTCTCTTGAGCAGGCCGGTAGGGGCATACTTCTCCCCCGACGATTGGTGGCCGGGGCCCTTCGCGATCGCGCGAGTGTGCTATCGGCTGATGACGAAAGCGTGGCGGGGACAGCTCGGCACCGTGTTCAGCAAACAGTACGACCACGGCGCTTGAGGCTATAGGGCCAGTCTGTAGCAACGTTCGCCCACGACTCCAGGGCCGCGAGCTGTCGAGGGGTTGGCGCCACGATGGCCCGGCGATCGTGCAGTCTCTCGATTGCTGCTGCCGGCGTGACTCCGTCTCTCGCGATCAGCCAGGCGGCATAGAGCGTCGGAGCGCGTCCCGATCCCGAGCCGCAGAACACGAGCACACGTCGGTTGGCCGCGCGAGCGGCGTCCAGAAATTCGACGCCGGCTCGCAGTTGAGCCAACGCGGGCCCCGCGCGATCTGAGACCGGAAGCCACAACACCGCGGCGGCGGACGCGAGCCAACTGGGCGGTGAGCTTTCGCCGACGAGCGAGACCATGTGCGTCACGCCGGCAGCCTCGAGCGCGCGCCACCGGCGCTGTGACGGGACCGCGCCGATCCAACAGCCGGATTCCACTTCGGTCGGCCGATTGCCGGCCCACTCATTCCGCACGCGCAACCAGGTGTCCCATGCCGCACGCACTGGGGCGCGACGCCCGAGCCAACCGTCCAGGAGCTGATCGACAAGTACCACGGCGTCAGCCTCGGGGACCGGTGCCGGCCGCGGAGGACGCCTCTGGAGGAGCGGCGGGGAGCCGGTGCCGGAAGCGAGAGATGCCGCGATCAAGCGCAGCACCGATGAGCGGGAGCGGATCGTCCCACGCCAGCGTGCGCTTCGCCTCGGCGCCCAGCGTCCACCGGAGCCACGTCAGCAGCGGCACTCCAGCCGCCCGCGCCGCATGGACGTCGTCCCAGGGCTTGCACCAACGCACACCGGGGCGCGCCACAGCCGCGCGTGGCCGGGGTTCGCCCACAAGATCGGCGTACACAAACGCCGGAATGTTCACCCCCGCGCGCGCGCCCAAATGATGCCACAGGTTGAAGCGCGGGTTGACCTCGAGCAGGGATAAGCGGCCGTCGGGGCCGCGCTTGAAGTCGAGCTTCGCAACGCCCTGCAGCTCGAGCCGCGCGATGATGTCCCGGCCCACAGCGACGACGTCCGGCGCGTCGCTCGTCAGCAGAGCCGTACTGAAGCCGCAGCTGGTCGGCCACGTGCGCAGCTTCCGGCCCGTGAACTCGGCCACCGTGTCGCCGCGCTGATCGACGTAGACATGGTAGCTCTCGACTTGAGTTTCGGGACCGGGGATGAGCCGTTGCACCAGGAGCGCGACGCGCGCCGCTGCCAGGCGCGGCCACACCTCGCGCAGCGCGCTGGCGGTCTCGATGCGCAGCGCTTTCGCGTCACCAGCAATCGACGGCCACTGGTCCTCTCGTCGCACCCTCGGCTTCAGCACGAGTGGGAACTCCGAAACGGAAATGGTGTTGCAACCGCTCCCGCTCGCGCGATATGAGGAGGACGTAGCGATCCTCGTCGTAAAAGAGCACCGGCGTGTGTCGCTGCGTCATCGAAAAGCGTTCCAGCAAGCCGGTGAGCCTGTTGGGCTGCTGCCATGGGTCTGCCCATTCGACCGCGACGCGGGCGAGCCGCGAGTACCGCGCGGGTGCGTCGGGCGGTGCGACGATGGCACATGCCACACGCGCCAAGGCGAGCGCGCGCAGCAGGTCCGTATCCCCCAACACGCAGGCGACCGGGCGCCCGCGGTTTGCTGTGTTCACTCGAACCGCCCGCCGTCGCACACGACGGCCGCGATCCGCTCGCCGGTGCATCCGTCCCAACGCTCGATCACGGGCGCGGCGGCGGGTCGCTGTGCCCGGGCCGCCTGCGCTGCCTGTTGAATCGCGGTACGGCACGCCGCAGCGAGCCGGTTGGTGCCCATCGTGCACGTGATCGGCCGCTCGGTCGTGGGCCGAACCGTGACACAGGGCACGCCCATCCACGTCGTCTCTTCCTGCAGGCCACCCGAGTCCGTTATTACCAGGGCGGCGTCCGCGACCAGACCAAGCATCTCCAGGTACGGCAGCGGTTCCATCAGCCGGACGCCATCGACGATGCCGTTGCCGTTCAAACGCCCGATCCGCGCCCGGGTACGAGGATGCACGGGAAAGAGCACCGGGCCGTCCGCGGCGAGCGCGGTGAGGGTCTCCAACAGCTCGCACAGCGTGTCCGGATCATCCACGTTGGCGGGCCGGTGCAAGGTCACCAGCGTGTAGCTGCGTGGGGCGAGGCTGTGACGGCTCGGCATGTCCAACGCGCGCGCCTCGGGTAGTGCGGCCGTGAGTGAATCGATCATCACGTTGCCGACGAAGTGTACGCGCTCAACCGGGATGCCTTCCTGGCACAGGTTCTCAATGGCATCGCGCGACGGAGCAAACAGGATATCGGCTAGCTGATCCGTCACGATGCGATTGAGCTCCTCCGGCATGGTGCGATCGCGGCTGCGCAGCCCCGCTTCGACATGCCCGACGCGCGTACCCAGCTTCGCCGCCACCAACGCGGCGGCTACGGTGGAGTTCACATCGCCGTAGACCAGCACGAGGTCCGGCGCTTCCGCGATGCACACCGGTTCGAAGCGTTCCATGATCGTCGCCGTTTGGTGGGCATGCGATCCGGAGCCCACGCCGAGCGCATGGTCCGGACGCGGCAGATCCAGATCACGGAAGAACGTATCGGACATCTCCGGGTCGTAGTGCTGTCCCGTGTGGACGATGACGTGGCGCGCGTGGCGCGTCGCGAGCGCGCGGGCGACGGGCGCGAGCTTCATGAAGTTCGGCCGCGCACCGACGACCGAGAGGATGGTCGGAGAGGGGCTCAGAAAATCCTGGTCAGCGTGTAAATGGTGACCGGTATCGTCAACAGGAACCCTCCGAAACGGAGCACGTCCCCGGGGGTCGTGCGTCCGCGGCGCGGCAGCACGTACTGATCGCCCGCGATAAGCCCTGCGTCGTCGATCGTCTTGCCCGCCGCGATCGCCTGTTGCAGCGCCCTGCCTTCCCAGATCGGCCGCCCGGCCCGCTCGATGCGCAGCTTCCCAAGTTGGGCCTCGGGCGTGGGACCCCCAGCCGCCATGAGGGCGTCGGACAGGAGCGCATCGGCCGGGACCCCGTAGAAGCCCGGCCGCGCGACGGCGCCGTCAATCGAGAGGCGCACGTACGCCCGCGCGCGTACCACCGCGTCGCGCAGATTCTGTCCCAGACGGCGCGCCAGATAGTCTTGCAACTCGGACCGCAGCACGCCGACGAGCGATACGTCGCCGACGGCCGGGAGGATGAGCGTGGAACCGAGGCCGACGGTGAACGTGTCCGACAAACTCGGCTCACCTTCGACCAGCAGGAGGATGCGATCGCCGACCTTGAAATCCCCCTCCGCCAGGCGCCGGCGGATGACCGCTGCCTCCTGCGCGGCCGCGGTCTTCGCCACCGACGGCTGATTGGGGGACAGAGCCACTTCCTCCAGGCGCTGAGCGCGGCCGATCCACGTCGCAGCCACGTCTCACGGCGATGTGGTACGCCAGCAGCTGCAGCGGCACCGTCGTCACGACCGGAGACAGCAATGGGGCGGTCGCGGGGACGCACAGGCGGTGGTCCGCGAGCGCGTTCAGCCCCTCAGTGCCCGCGCCGTCCGTAGTGACTGCGATGATGCGCCCGCCACGCGCTTTCACTTCCTGCATGTTGGAGAGGACCTTGGGATAGACCTCATCGCGCGGTGCGACGAAGACGACCGGCATATCCGCGTCGATGAGTGCGATGGGTCCGTGCTTCATTTCGGCGGCCGGGTACCCCTCGGCGTGGAGATAGCTGATCTCTTTTAGTTTGAGCGCGCCCTCGAGGGCCACCGGAAAATTTACGCCCCGACCCAGATAGAGGGCGTTGCGCGCCGTCGCGAATGTTTCGGCGATGGCGACGACCTCGGGCTCGAGTGCCAACGCCTGACCCACCAGCGCGGGAAGCTGCGCCAAGCGACAGGCGAACGCCCGGCCTGCTTCCAACGAAAGTCCGCGCTGCCGTCCGAGATAGAGGCCCAGCAGTCCCAGCGCGGCGATCTGCGATGTGAAGGCTTTGGTGGAGGCGACTCCGATCTCCGGCCCGGCATGCAGGTAGATCCCGCCGTCCGCCTCGCGCGCGATCGTGCTGCCAACCACGTTCACGATCCCCACCACCCGGCAGCCCGCCGCGCGTGCCGCGCGCATCGCCTCCAGCGTATCGGCGGTCTCACCCGACTGCGAGATGGCGATCGCCAGCGTGCCGGGACGCGGCGGTTGACGGCCATAGCGATACTCGGACGCGTATTCGACCACGACTGGTACGCGCGCCAGCTCTTCGATGAGGTGACGGCCCACCAGCCCCGCGTGCCACGACGTGCCGCATGCGACGATCACGATGCGATTGATGCCGGCGCACGTTTCCGGCGGGAGGTTGAGACCGTTGAGGCGCGCCGTCCCGTCCGCAAAGAGCAAGCGGCCGCGTAACGTGCTCTGCACGGTCTCCCGCTGCTCGCAGATCTCCTTCAACATGAAGTGCGGATAGCCGCCCAACTCGATTGCTTCCAGATCCCACGCAATGTCGCTCACGTCGCGCAGCTGGACGTGCGCGTCGGCATCCGTGACGTGATACCTGTCCGGCGTGAGTACGGCGAGATCGCCATCGTCGAGGTAGACGACCGAGCGGGTGTGCGCGAGCACCGCGGCGGCATCCGAGGCAACGAAGAACTCGCCGTCCCCGATGCCGAGCAGGACTGGAGAGCCCTGCCGCGCCACCACCACTTTTCCGGGGTCGTCGGCTGAGAGCACCGCGAGGCCGTACGTTCCCACCACAGCGGCGATCGCTGCGGCGACCCGCTCCTCCAGCGTCGCCCCGGGAGCATCCTCGATCAGGTGGGCCAACGTTTCGGTGTCGGTGTCGGTGCGGAAGCGATGGCCGGCGCGCTCCAGTGCGGCGCGCAGGGCATCGGCGTTCTCGATGATGCCGTTGTGGACGACGGCGATTCGCTCGCGACAATCGACGTGGGGATGGGCGTTGCGGGTGGTGGGCGCGCCGTGGGTGGCCCAACGCGTATGCGCGATGCCGCTCGTCCCGATCAACGGAGTGCGCGTCACTTCCACTTTCAGGGCTCCGACGCGGCCGGCGAGCTTGCGCACCTCCACCCCATGGCCGTTCTGCACGGCGATACCCGCAGAATCGTAGCCGCGATATTCCAGTCGCCCGAGACCATCGACGAGAATGGGTGCCGCCTGGCGCCGGCCGACGTAGCCTACGATGCCGCACATCGCTCAGGCCGGATCCGGCAGCAGCATTTTGCCGGCCTTCCCCTCTGGGTCCTCATCGCGCACTTCGTAGCCTTCCAGCGAATACGAGTAATAGCTGTATGCCGAGCCCGGGCGCACGTCGTTCAGGATCGCGCCGAGCACGCGCAGCGGCAGCCGATGCAACACCTCCACCTTCGCCTCCGCGAGGCTGCGATCCGTGACGCCGGTGCGCAGCACGAGCAACACGTTGCCCGTCGCCGCGCCGAGCGCGTACGGATCGACGCCGGCCGCGAGCGGCGCACTGTCGACGAGGATCACGTCGTAGGCGGATCGGAGCGCCGTCAGCAGGCGCGGCATCCCCGCAGAGCCGAGCAACTCGGGGCCGCGGTGCATGCGGGACCCTGCGCCGAGAAACGACAGGCGGGTGTGGGGCGTGCTCTGCAGCACCGCAGCGTACTCGACGTGGCCCGCCAGCACGTCGGTCAACCCCGGACGACGCGCGGCTCGCAGGGTTCGATGCAGCGCGCCGAGTCGCACGTCGCCATCGATCAGCAGGGTGCGATAGCCGACGGCCGAAAACGCGTATGCCAGGTTCGCGCTGACGAACGATTTTCCTTCCCCCCGCCCCGGGCTCGTGATCGTCGCCAGCAGCGGGCCGACCGCCCCGCTCGCATGGTGGACATTGAGACGAATGCCGCGCAGCGCTTCGACGGCCTTCGCGCCGTCTTCGGCGTCGACTTCGGGAGCCCGCCAGGTCGCCCGCACTTCCGCCGGCCGGCGCGAGGGCGCGGTTTGCCGCACGTGCGGTACAGCGCCGAGGATGGGCAGTCCCATGGCGCTCGTCACCTGGTCGGGGTAGCGCACCTTGGGATCGGCACGCTCGCGCACCACCGCTCCCGCCACCCCCGCGCCGAAGCTCGTCAAGAACGCCGCGATGATGAGGAGCGGGGCGGTCCGACTGGCCGGGCGTGTTGGCCGAACCGCCCGCTCGAGAATGCGCACGTCGGGGAGCGTGCTCACCTCGGCCAGGCGGGCTTCCTGATATCGCTGCTGCAGATTGGAGAACAGCTGTTCGGCGTTCGTCTGGTCACGGGCGAGGCGGATTTCGGTCAGCGCCACCGGCGGCGCACTCTGCAAGTCGCGAGCGATCGAGTCGCGGCGCGACGCCAGCTCGCGCGCGCGCGCCGCGAGGCCGTCCATGAGCGTCCGCGCCAGTCCGGGAATCACGCGCTGAGCCAGCGTGTCGACCTGCAGGGCCAGGCGCCGCACAGGGGGATGCGTGTCGGCGTAGCGAAACCGCAGGGCGCGGAGGTCCGCCTGGCGATCCGTCAGTTCTTTGAGTGCAGCGGTCAATTCGGATGAGCGCTGCACGGCGCCGATCATCGCCAGCTGATCCACTGCCACCCCCGAATCAGCGGCGTGCGTCAGCACCTGCGCGATCGCGGCGCGATCTCGCGTCAGGCCGTCGAGCGTGACCTGAACGTCCACGTAGCTCGCGAAGGTCGGGTCCGCCGTGATGCGCCGGCCGTCGGGGCCTTGCGCAGGTCCTTCGGACGGTCGCACGGCGTTGTGCACGCGGAACACCGTCAGCGCGGCCTCCGCGGTGCGGAGGTTCGCCTGAGCGTGATTCAGCTGATCCTGAAGGATCGCCGTCAGCTCGGTGAGCCGTTGGCGCTTGAGGTCCGCCGCCGCCGCGACGAATCGCTCCGCGACCGCATTGGCGATCCCCGTCGCCTGGTCGGGATCCGGTCCGCGTCGGGCGATCCGCACGAAATTGCCTTCGGGGGCGGCGCGAATGCGCAGCTCTTCAGCCAACTGCAGCGCGGCCTCGCTGGTGGTCGTGACGGTGAAGTCCACGCGGCCACCTGGTTGCACGGTGCCGGCCGGCGGTACCCAGACGAGTCCGAGCGCCGCGCCAATCGCCTCCCCCGGCGTCGCCTCTTGCAGGACCTGTTTTTCATCAGCATCGAGCAGGCGGAAGCGCTTGCCGGCGCGATCCAGGACGAGGCGGTAATGGCCGGGGCGAACGTC
>MNDR01000060.1:0-20893 GCA_001915025.1 Gemmatimonadetes bacterium 13_2_20CM_2_65_7 | reverse complement strand
AGCTCGCCGGACTCGATTGGCCCGCGCTCCCGAGCGTGCGACGCCTCGTCGGGGATCTCCAGCCACACCGTGGCGCGCGCCTCATAGGTCGGCTTGAGGAAGCGGGAGCCCACGATGCCCGCCAGCGTGCCGACTGCCGTCACCGCGAGAATGAGCCACCGGGACGTCCGCATCGCCGCGAACACGCGCCGCCAGTCATCGGGACCCGCCGGCACCACCGCGGGGTAGACACTGGGACCTTTCGGACGCGCGGGCACCACGAGGGTGGATGTCACCACGTCCGGAGTCGAATCCCTTGTCATCGCGTCATCGCGTGTCGTCCTGGTGCAGGATGAGCTACCGGATGCTCGAGCCCTGCGGCATCCGGCGCGCAGCGTGTGCAAGGGGGATACCGTTAGGGGGGCCGGGCGTGACTACCGCAACGACCATGACGGGTGTCACATAGGCGGCTCGCGCAGCACGCGGATTCGCGCCGCACGCGCAACTGTCACGTATCAGTTACAACCTGTGAGTCGTTGCACGCGCCATGACTACCTTGACAGACAACGCGGGAGCCTGTCTCTTGTGTCTGGAATTGAGGGTTGTACCGCTGCGCCGCATGGCGCCGGTCAGGGATTGAACGAGGACGAGGTCGCGGGAGCGGCAACACCATGCGTGCGGCACATGCGTACAATGACACCGGCAACCGATTCGCTGGGGCGTCCATGACGGCGCCCGCCATCAGCGATCTCATCTCCATCTCTCCATCGGTCCGCCAAAGCATTCGCACTCTGGTGGTTGACGACGAGCGCGTGATGCGCGACAGCTGCGCCAGCGTGCTCACCGCGGAAGGCTACCACGTCACGACGGCGGGGCGCGGGGCCGAGGCCCTCGATCTGTTGCACAACCGCATCTTCGACATCGTCCTGATCGATCTCTTCATGTCGGACGTTCCGGGCAAGGAGCTGCTCCGTGTGGCCCTGGGGACGCACCACGACACCGTCGCGATCGTCATCACCGGCAAGCCGAGTGTCGAATCCAGTCTCGAGGTGCTCCGCGCCGGGGCGTCGGATTATCTCCCGAAGCCGTTTACCGGAACGCAACTGCAGATCATGGTGGGTCGCGCCGCCCACGCAGTGATCGTGGCGCGAGAGAATCGTGCGCGTGAGTCGTCAGGACGCCCCGGGACCAACAGCGACCGCGTGTTGTTGCTCGGCAACGCGCCGACGTTCCGCGCGGCGATCGATCAGGCGCGGAAAGTGGCGCCGACCAACGCATCGGTGTTCATCACCGGAGAGAGCGGGGCCGGCAAAGAGCTGATCGCCCAGTTCATTCATGCCCACAGTCACCGGCATACGCGTCCCCTTGTTGCTGTGAACTGTGCGGCGCTGCCCGAGGCGCTGCTCGAGTCGGAGATGTTCGGGCACGTGAAGGGGGCGTTCACCGGCGCGATCCGCGACAAGCCGGGACTGCTGGAAACGGCGCACGGCAGCACGCTGTTCCTCGACGAGCTGATCGAGATGGCGACACCGATTCAGGCCAAGTTGCTGCGCGTCATCCAGGATGGGATCGTGCGCCGGGTCGGCAGTGAAACGACGGACGCGGTGATCAACGCGCGCTTCATCGCTGCCACCAACCGCGATCCCGAAGAAGCGGTGCGCAGCGGCGCGCTGCGCAAGGATTTGTACTACCGGCTGCGCGTCGTGCCGATCCACGTGCCGCCACTGCGCGAGCGGGCCGACGACATTCCGCTCCTCGCGTCGTATTTCCTCGAACACTCGTGGCGCGCGCACCGCGGGGGCAAGGAGCCGGTGCCCACGCTCACGAAGGCCGCGATTTGGGCGCTGCGCGCCTATCCCTGGCCGGGCAACGTGCGCGAGCTCCAAAACGTGATCGAGCATGCCGCCGTGCTGCTCGACCCGGGCGCCAGCGTGCGTCCCGAAGACATACCGTTCATCGGCGATGCCGGCGCGGAGCCCGAGCCCGAGGTCGCCGCGGACAGCGCGTTGGCGGATGGCGGTTACTATAACGCCCGCGAGCAGCTGCTCTCGAAGTTCGACCGGCGGTTCCTCACCAAGGTCGTGATCCGCGCCGGTGGGAACCTGTCGAAAGCGGCTCGTCTCGCGCACATCGATCGCACGTCGTTCTACCGCCTGATGGAGCGGCACGGTCTGCGCCGCGATTCCCTGGCCAACACGCCTGACGACTGAGCGGCGCGACCGCCGCGAGCGTCGCGCCACTCGCGCACATCTGTAACGCCGGCGTGTCATCGCGCCGGTCGCTTCCCCAAGGACCTGCAGCTAAGTAATTGCAGACTCGCCCCTTGCCACGCGAGGCGCCGCAGCATGTGACGTGCGTTTCGCCCCGCACGACAGCTCAGATGGGGGCGACGTGGTTGGCATACCAGCGGTACGTGTTGACAGCAGACCAGCCCGGCGGAGCGAGTTCTTGCCGTTCGCACCACCGCTGATCGGCGAAGAAGAAATCGCCGAGGTGGTGGACACCCTCCGTTCCAGTTGGATCACGACCGGCCCGAAGACTCGCCAGTTCGAGACCGACTTCGCGGCCTACCTGCAAGCGCCCGGTGCGCTGGCCGTGAGCTCGTGCACGGCGGCCCTGCACACCGCGCTCGTGAGCGCGCGCGTCGGGCCGGGCGACGAAGTCATCACCACGCCCATGACGTTCGCCGCGTCCGTGAACGTAATCGAGCATGTGGGTGCGCGGCCTGTGCTGGTGGATGTCGAGCCAGACACGCTCAACCTCGATCCGAAGAACGTCGCCGCCGCCATGACGCCGCGCACGCGCGCGATTCTGGCGGTCCATTACGCCGGCCACCCCGCCGAGCTCGATGCGCTCAGTGCCATCGCCGCAGCTCGGGGGGGGGACTGCATTTTGGTGGAAGACGCCGCGCACGCCCTGCCCGCCCGCTATCGCGGCCGTCCCATCGGTTCCGGAGGCAACCCCACCGCGTTCAGCTTCTACGCGACCAAGAACCTCACAACCGCTGAAGGTGGGATGCTCACCGCGGCACCGGAGTTTCTGGCCCAGGCGCGCATCGTTGGCCTGCACGGGATGAGCCGCGATGCCTGGAAGCGCTACGCCCAGGGCGGCAGCTGGTACTACGAGGTGCTGCTGCCCGGCTTCAAGTACAACATGACGGACATTCAGGCGGCGCTCGGTCTCTGGCAGCTGCGCAAATTGGCGCGCTTCCAGCAGCGGCGCGCGGAAATTGTCGATCAGTACAACCGAGCCTTCGCCGACGAGCCGGCGCTCGAGCTGCCGGTCACGCGTCCCGAGGTGGAGCATGCGTGGCATCTCTATGTCGTACGCCTGCGACTCGACGCCCTCTCGATCGATCGCAACCGCTTCATTCACGAGCTGGCGGCCCGCAACATCGGGACGTCGGTGCATTTCATCCCGATCCACTTGCACCCCTATTACCGCGATCGGTACGGCTTCTCCCCCGCGAGCTTCCCGGTGGCGTACGCCAATTACGAGCGAATGCTCAGCCTGCCGTTGGCCCCGCGGCTGAGTGATGCCGATGTGGGCGACGTCATCGAGGCGGTCCGCGATGTCGTGCGGAGTTTCCGGACATGAGCGCCAAGCGGATGCTGGACGTGACGCTGGCGGGAATAGCGCTGATCGTGGTAGCGCCATTGCTCGCCCTCCTGGCGATCGGCATCCGACTCGCCGGTCCCGGTCCGATTTTCTATCGCGCGCAGCGGGTGGGACGGGACAGCCGCCCGTTCACCATGTACAAGCTCCGCACCATGCGGATTGGTGACGCGGCGACGACCGTCATCACGGCTCAAGGCGACCCCAGAATCTTCCCATTGGGGCGTCTGCTGCGGCGTCTCAAGCTCGACGAGCTGCCGCAGCTCGTGAACATCCTGCGAGGTGAGATGTCCATCGTTGGGCCACGCCCTGAGGATCCGAGCATGGTGCAGCGGTTCTACGCGCCCTTCTACTATAAGAGCTTCGACGTGCCCCCCGGTCTCACCAGCCCGGGGAGCATTTATGCCTACACGCACGGCGAAGCGCAGCTCGATCTCCGCGACGCCGAGCGCTCCTATGGCGAGCAGCTGCTGCCCATCAAGATGGCGCTCGATCTCGTGTACGTGGCCCGCGCCGGAGTCGGCTACGACATCGCCCTGATCTGCCGAACCGTGTGGACCCTGGGGACGGCGCTGCTCGGTCGTCGCTCGTTCCCGCTTCCTCCCGAGCTGCCGGAGGCCCAGCGCATCCTGCGGCAGGAGGGTGACACCCGGATGATGGCCTGATGGCGGCGGTCACCGAACGCGCGACGCTAGCCCGAACGCCCACGTTGCTGGACCGGCTGGGCGAGGCGCTCGATCTGGGTGGGGTGAGCTGCTGCCAGTGGAAGGGGCACTATAAACGGTCCCACTGGGAGAGCGGCGCCGGCGACGTCGATCTGTTGGTCGACCCCTCGTTGGCGGAGCGGCTCGACGGCGCGCTCGATCGTCTCGGCTTCAAGCTCGCCCTGCCGCCGTCGGTAGCGTTGATTCCAGGAAGCGCCAACTGGTTCGGCTACGACGCGCACCAGCGCGCGCTCGTGCACGTGCACGTCCACGTGCAGCTCATGCTGGGGCGCTTCGGGACGACGATGTACCGCCTGCCGATCGAGCGCGCGCTGCTTGACGCGACGGCCCCGCGCCTCCCCTTCTCCGTCCCCGCGCCCGAGCTCGAATTCCTGGTCTTCGTCCTGCGCTCGGTGGCGCGCTATGGCGTGAGAGACCTGTTGACGCGCGGACAGCCGCGCTGGCTGCGAGCGCTCCAAACGGAGTTTGCGTACTTGCTCGCCCAAGTGGATCGCCGGCTACTGCTCGCACGGCTTGCCGCGCTGTTGCCCTCCATCGATGCCGCGTTCTTCGATGCGTGCGCGCGTTCGCTCCGGCCAGGCGTCTCGCGCTGGGTGCGCTTATGGCTCCGCCTGAGCTTGCATTGGCGGCTGCGGCCCCACGCGCACGGCCCTTCACCAGTCCTCTTCCCGTTGCGCGTCGGCCGCCGGCTGCGGATTCTCCCGCGCGCGCGCCGCCTGCGGCTCGCGCACGGCGGCAGCCTGGTGGCGCTCCTGGGCGGCGATGGCGCAGGCAAGACCACGTGCACCGCCGAGCTCGCGAGTTGGCTCGGGACCCAGTTCGATGTCCGGACGGCGCACCTGGGCAGACCACCGCGGTCGCTGACAACGCTGCTGGTTGGCGGACTCCTCAGGCTGCGCCGCGCGCTGCGCGGCAGCGGGGCTCCAGCAGGCACGCCCGACCTGCTCGAGCTGCTGCGCCTCGTCTGCACGGCCCGTGATCGCTACCACCTGTTCGCGAAAATGCGTCGCTTCGCCGTGGCCGGCGGCATTGCTCTCTGCGAACGCTACCCGGTGCAGCAGAACCGCCTCCTCGTGGGCCCGGAGATCGCGCGGCTGATCGGCCACGGGCGCGATACGATCCTATCGCGATGGCTGATGCGCGTGGAGCAATGGTACTACCGCCGCATCACGCGTCCCGATGTGATCATCGTCCTCCTCGTCGATCCCGAGCTCGCGGTGCAGCGCAAGACCGACGAGCCAGCGGACTATGTGCGCGCCCGTTCCCGCATTATCTGGGAGACTGATTGGAGCGACACGGGCGCACATCTCGTGGACGCCTCTCGGCCCCTCGCCGAAGTCGTGGCCCACCTCAAGGCCGTCGTCTGGGCGGAGATCTAGACCTGCGCCGGCGCCCGGCGGTGATCGAATTGGTCGGTCCTGCGGGCGTGGGCAAGACCACGCTGTCGGAGGAGCTCGAGGCGAGCGGCCAGGCCCTGCGCGGCACGATCTGGTGCGTACCCGTTGGGCTCCTCGCGCGCAGCATGCTGCGGCACGTGCCCGCCGTGCTCGCGCTGTTCTGCGCCACCGGAGCCTGGCTCTGGGACGAAGTGAAGCATCTCGCTCGCCTCGACGCTCTGCACGACTCCCTGCGCGCGTCGCCGTGGAATGGCACCCGTTTGGTCGTGCTCGACGAGGGCCCGCTCTACACGCTCACCTACTTGCTGGTGATTGGACACGCGTATTTCCGGCGCAGCCCACCCGGGTGGTGGTGGTCGCGCACGTTGCGCCGCTGGGCGCGGAGCCTTGACGCAGTCGTCATCCTGGACGCGCCCGATGCCGTTCTCGCCGCTCGCATTCGCGAGCGCGCAAAGTGGCACTTGATGAAGGATCGGAGCCCCAGTGAGGTGTCCGCGTTCGCGACCGCCTACCGAGATGCGACCGAGCGCGTACTCGTCGACCTGAAGGCCGCCGGCGGGCCGACCGTGCTTCGCCTCACCGCCGACGACCGCGCTGAGCCTTTGGATGAGCGACTGCTCGTCGCGCTGGGGCAGGTCACCCATGCACACTGAAGCAGCGTTGGCGGTGTCGCCGCCGGCCCCCGTGGCCAATCGATCGGCCGCGCTGACCCGGCGAGCCTCGCTCAACGCCCTGCAGGCGCTCCTCGACTATGGCGCCAAGCTGATCGTCACGTTCGTTGTCACGCCCATGCTCGTAGCGGGTCTCGGCCGCTCACTGTACGGCGTCTGGGAGATGCTTGCCCGGCTGATCGGGTACATGTCGGCCAGTGACGCGCGACCGATGGAAGCGTTGCGTCTCGTCATCGCCACGCGCCAGGGGCTCAATGATCCGGCCGGCCATCGGCGTGCCGTCGGTAGCGCACTCATCGTATGGATGTTCTTTCTCCCTCTCGTCATCGCCGTCGGCGTCCTACTGGTCTGGCTCGCTCCCATCATCACGAAGGTCACCGCTGAGCTGCGGCCGACACTGCGCGTGGCTGCGGTGCTACTCGTCGGCACGTTCCTGATCACCGGGCTGGGCACCGTGCCCGAATCAGTGCTGCGCGGCATGAATCTCGGCTACAAGCGGATGGGGCTGCAGGCGGGACTCAGCGTGGTCGGCGGCGCCCTGCTGGCGCTGGCCGTCCGCGCTGGTTTGGGTCTGCCTGGCGCTGCGGGTTCGCAGCTCATCCTCGGTGCGATCACGGGCATCTGCTTTTGGCTCCTGGCGCGCCGTTATGTGCCGTGGTTCGGTGTGGCGCGCCCCACTCGTCCCGAGGTCGGTGCGTTGCTCCGCATGAGCGGCTGGCTCGCTGGGGGCGAGCTAATCGCCAACCTATCGCTCGCGAGCGATGTGCTGATTCTCGGCGCCGTAGTGTCGTCGTCCACGGTGACGACATACGTCCTGACCGGATATGCGGCCCGCCTTGCCCTCGGGTTGCACTTTCGCGCCGTCAGCTCGGCGATGCCGGGGTTGGGGGGCGTGCTCGGTGAGCGCCAGTTCGAGCGCGCGGCTCAACTGCGACGCGAGTTGCTCGCGCTCACGTGGTTGTTTGCGACCGCGGTGGGCGCGACGATCCTGCTCTGGAATCGGTCGTTTATCGCGCTGTGGGTCGGCCCGCAGCTGTACGCCGGACTGTGGGTGAACCTGCTGATTGTCCTCGTGACCATCCAGACGGCCCTGGTGCGAAGCGACGCATTTATGCTCGACGCGGCCCTGCAGCCGCGTGCCCGCGTGATCGTCAGCGCCGTGGCCGCCGTGCTCGTCCTCGGCGTCGGCATCGCGCTCGCGCCGTCGCTCGGAATGGTGGGGGTTTGTCTCGGACTGGTCGCGGGTCGGGCCGTCCAGAGCATCGCGTACCCGGCACTCGTCCACGCGTCACTCGGCGGAGCGCTCGACCTGCCGTGGCGGCCACTCGTGCGTCCAGTGCTCGCGAGCGCGCTCGTGCTCGGAGCCGCCACTGCGTTGGGGGAACATGTGCTCGCGCCTGGCTGGATCACCTGCGTCGGCCTCGTGGTCGTGAGCTTCGCCTTGCTGCTGCCCGCGACGCTCCTCGCGGGCCTGGGTGAGAGCGATCGGAGAAACGTCATCACGCGCATGCGGCAGATCTGGCAGGGAGTGCGTGGTGGCTGACCAACGCCCCTATCTGGCGGTGCGACTTGGACTGTACGCAACGCTGGTAGCGATCCCGTTCGAAATCCCCAACCGTGTGTCGCTTCCGGTCGAGATGCCGACCCTGGCGGGCGCCATTTTCCTTGCGGCCACTCTGCTCCATCCGAAGCGGTGCTACGCCCGCATCCCTGCCGCCGTCTGGCCGTTCCTCGCTTATCTGTGCGTGTTCGCACTCGCCACGAGTCTCAATTTCCTGAACGACGCAGGGGAGGTGCTGCATCTTTTCCTGCTGCTGCTGGAAAACGTCCTCATCCTCTGGGCCGCAGCCAACCTGCTCGAGGACGAAAGGTTGGTGGGGACCTCTCTGCTCGTGTTCGGCGGCGCGTGTCTGCTGCGAGCGATCTTGCCGCTGGTGGGCGTGGGACGCACGGCCACCGTCGTGTGGACGGGGGGCGAGCGGCTCACCGCGTTCGGCCAAAACGAGAATAACGCGGCGATGATCCTCGCCGGTGGGATCATCGTGCTGCTCGGGATCGGTTACGCCCGGGTGCGCAAGCTGGTCCGACCGCGTTTGCTGCTGCTTCCAGCGTGCGCGCTCGTGGCCTACGCCATCGTCGAAACCGGATCACGGGGTGGCCTGCTCGCACTGGCGGCCGGTGTCATCACGCTCTTCCTGGCACGGAGCGAGAGCATGGGGGCGCGTGCGCGCAGCGGCGCCGTGGCGATCCTGAGCCTCGCGCTCGTCGCCGTGTTTGCGTACCAGACGCCCGTGATGCGCAACCGCCTGAGCGACACGGCGCGTTCGGGGGCGATGGCCGGCCGCGAAGATCTCTATCCACTCGTGGGCCAAATGTTTGTCGAGAAGCCGATTCTGGGGTGGGGACCGGAGAACAATCAGTACGAGCTCTCGCTGCGCGAAGGGAATCGGTACTTCAATCGACCACGCCGCGACACGCACAACATCGTGTTCGAAACATTGACGGCCACCGGCATCGTGGGGGCGGTGCTCTTTTGCCTCGGCTTGTGGCTCTGCCTGCGCGCGGGGTGGCGGGCGCGCGCCGGCCCGGAAGGGATCCTCCCGCTCGCCCTTTGCGTCACCGTCCTCACGTCGAACATGAGCGGCAACTGGATGGCTTCAAAACTTCTGTGGTTCGCGTTCGCGTATGCGGTCGCGAGCGCGCGGCGCGAGACGCGCGCTTATGTATCAGCGCTGCCACAAACGGGGTTCGAGGCCTATGGCATCGCCACCGTAACCCCAGCATCGACCGTTGTTTACCGGCCCGCTCCCTACCGTACGGGTTCTGCATAGTGAGTCGCCCGTGACCGTACGCGAACCCATGCACGTTTCGCGCGCACCGAATCCCATGGTCGGCTTTGTCTCTCCGCGCACCGGCGCACCGCTGCGGCAGGATGGGGACGCGCTCGTTTCGGCTGCCGGTGAGAGTGTCCCGGTCGTGCGCGCCATTCCCCGCTTCGTGGGCTCGGAAGGCTATGCGTCCGCATTCGGGCTGCAGTGGAACCTGCACTCCCAGACCCAGCTGGACAGCCGGCTCGGCGCCAATCTGTCGCGCACCCGACTCGAACGCTGCCTCGGCATGCCGCTCGAGATGCTCGCCGGCCTCCGCGTGCTCGAAGCGGGCTGCGGCGCAGGACGTTTCACGGAGCTGTTGGTGCGCGCCGGCGCGCTGGTGCACGCCATCGACCTCAGCACGGCCGTGGACGCCAATCGACGCAATATCGGAGACGCGCGCAATTACGTTGTCGCCCAGGCGGATCTCCGCGACCTGCCATTCCCCGCCAGGACATTCGACGTGGTGCTCTGCCTCGGGGTGCTGCAGCACACGCCGTCGCCCGAGGCAAGCATCGCGGCCCTGTGGCGCATGGTCGCACCCGGTGGGTTGCTCGTGATCGACCACTACACCTGGACGTTGTCCAGACTCACGAAACTCGGACCGCTCTATCGGCAGGTCCTCAAGCGGCTGCCCCCCGCCCGCGCCAAACGCATCACCGACGTGCTCGTCGACGTGTTCTTCCCGCTGCACTGGGCGGTGCGGCGAACGAAGATTCTGCAGCAGCTCCTCAGCCGCGTGTCTCCGTGTCTTTCCAACTGTCACATCTACACGGAGCTCACACGGGCGCAGCATGAGGATTGGTGCCGCCTCGATACGTACGATGAGCTGACGGATCATTTTAAACGACTGCGGAGTGTCCGCAGCATCCGGCAGACGCTCGTGGCTCTCGGCGGAGTTCAGATCCAGGCTCTCCGCTACTACCACGTCGTCGAAGCCAGATGCCGCAAACCGGGTGGCACGCCATGTGTGGGATAGCCGGTCGCTTCGACCCCACCGGTCTGTCGCCCGCGCGCGTGTGGCACGAGCGTGCGGCGCGCTTGCTCGCGCATCGCGGCCCCGACGGCGAGGGACACTTCGAGGATGGGCACTGCGAGCTGGTGCATCGCCGCCTCGCCCTCATCGACCTTTCGCCGACGGGGAATCAGCCCCTCGCGAATGAGGACGGTGAGATCCTCGTCGTCTTCAACGGCGAGATCTACAACCATCGCGAACTCCGCATCGACCTGCAGCGCCGCGGTCATCGGTTCCGCGGCACGTCGGACACCGAGGTGCTCGTCCATCTGTACGAGGACATGGGTGAGCGACTGGTGGACCAGCTCCGCGGCATCTTCGCCTTCGCGCTGTACGACCGGCGGCGCCACGCGCTGCTGCTCGCTCGCGATCGCTACGGCGTGAAGCCGTTGTTCTACGCCACGATCGGCGGTGAGTGGGTGTTCGCGAGCGAAATCAAGGCGATCGCAGCGCATCCTCGGTTCCGCCCCTCGCTCGATCGGCAGGCGTGCTACGATTACCTGGGCCTCGGATACGTTCCCGAGCCGGCGACCGGGTTCGCAAACGTGCTCGCCCTGCGCCCGGGCGCGACGCTCCGCATCGCTCTCGAGGAGCAGCCGCGCGAGACCATGTTTCATCGCACCGTCGCCCGACCCGACGGCGAACGCCTGGCGGGCCCAGCGACGGACGAGGTCGCCAATCGCCTGCTCCGGGCGGTGGACGCCCAAGCGGTCGCTGACGTCCCGGTTGCAGCACTCCTGAGCGGCGGCATCGACTCGTCCCTCGTCGTTGCCGCTCACTGCCGCACGAACCGCGGCCCCATCAGCACGTTCAACGTCCGCTTTCCGGATGCGAGCGACGATGAGACGGCCACCGCCGTCGCCGTGGCGCAACACTGCCGCACGCAGCATCAGGTGATCGATCTGCCCGATCAGGCACTCTCGCCGGACGGAGTGCTCGATCTCCTGCGGCATTTCGACCAGCCGTTCGCGGACACGAGCTTCATCCCGACCTATGGAATCTCCAGGGCCATCCGCGACCGAGGGATTATCTGCACTCTCTCCGGCGACGGCGGCGACGAGGGGTTCGGAGGGTACCCGAGCTTCTGGCGTCTCAACCGTCTCGTGCAGCTGATGCGTCTCCCGGAGTGGCTGCAGCACGCCGCTCATGACGCGGGGAACCGCCTCACGACGTGGACGCAGGATCTGGGTCGTCAGGTCTCCAAAGCGGCGGCGCTGGCGCAGGCAGGACGGGACGCGCCCGCTGTCCTGCTCGCAGGGCTGGCGAACTATCTCAACGAGGATCAGAAGGCTGAGCTCGTGCCGCCGGCGGCGCGGTTCGGGCTGGAGCCCGTGTACCGGCTGTACGAGGTCGAGCCGGAACCCGAGACCGCAGATCTCGAAGCCCTGTCGCAGCGGCTTACGGAATCCTTGTTCACCGTGAGCCTGCCGTCGGACATGCTGCGCAAGGTGGACATGATGAGCATGCGGGCGAGCATCGAGGTCCGGGTGCCGTTGCTGGACGACGCGGTCGTCGAGTTCGGGCTCGGCCTTCCGCATCGCCTCAAGACCGACGGCCGGACCGGCAAGCAGGTGCTCCGGGCGTTGGCATCGCGGTGGCTGCCCCGCAGCGTCGCCAGGCATCCGAAGCACGGATTCCAGATTCCGCTCGACCGCATGGTGCCCCCGGGATTCCACGCGGCGCTCGAGGACCTGCTGCTCGCGCCGGCCGCGCGCACCCGGGGCGTGTTCGATCAGACGCTGCTGCGGACCTGGCTGCAGGCGTTTCGTGAGCGCGCTGCGGGCGGGTCGTTGAGTCGCGGTGGCTTGTACCAACGCATCTTTACCGCGCTCGGCCTCGAGATCTGGCTGCGCGCGTTCGGGCTTTCCTGGTGAGCGCGTCGAGCGACCGCCCTGCGATCTCCATCGTGATGCCCTGCCGCAACGAGGAGCGCTACATCGGCGCGTGCCTCGATTCCGTCCTGGCGACGACCTATCCGCTCGACCGCATCGAGCTGCTCGTGGTGGACGGCATGAGCGAAGACCGCACCCGGGAGATCGTCGCCGGGTACGCCGCCCGCCGCAGCACGGTCCGCTTGCTCGACAACCGGCGTCGCATCACGCCGGCGGCTCTCAACGTGGGCATCCGCGCTGCGACCGGCGAGATCATCATGCGGATGGATGCGCACGTCGTGTATCCGCCGCAGTACATCCCGCGCCTGATCGATGCGTTGCAGACCAGCGACGCCGACAACGTCGGCGGCGTCATCGTCACCCTGCCGGCGGACCGCAGCACCATGGCGCAAGCGATCGCGATCGGACTGGCGCACCCCTTCGGTGTCGGGAACGCCTACTTCCGCATCGGCGTCGCCGCGCCACGTTGGGTCGACAGTGTGCCCTTCGGGTGTTTCCGCCGCGAGGTGTTCGATCGCACCGGGTTGTTCGACGAAGACCTGATCCGCAATGAGGACGAGGAGTTCAACCTCCGGTTGATCAAGCATGGCGGCCGCATTCTGCTGCTCCCGGACGTCATCTCCTACTATTTCGCCCGCCGTTCGCTGCCGGAGCTGGCGCGGACGTACTACCAGTACGGCTATTACAAACCGCTCGTCGCGAAGAAGGCCAGCGGCGTCGTCACAGTGCGGCAGCTCGTGCCCGGTCTCTTCGTGCTGACGCTGATCGCCACGAGCCTGTTGACTCCCGTACTCCCGGTGATCGCGATCGGGGCGACCGTCGCAGCTGCGTACCTCGGGACCCTGTTCGCGTGCGTGATTGGTGCGGTGCGGCGTCACGGTTGGCGCTGTGCCCTCGCGCTGGCGGCAGTCTTCCCCACCATTCATTTCAGTTACGGCTTCGGCTCGCTGCATGGCGCGGTCGATCACCTGGCGCACCGACGCCGGGTGCGCCGCGATCCGACCGTTATGCCCCTGTCCCAATGACTGCGAACGACCGGCCTACGATTTCGATCGTGCTCCCCTGTCGCAACGAGGAGCGCTACATCGGCGCCTGTCTCGAATCCATCCTCGCGACGACCTATCCGCTCGACCGCATCGAGCTGCTCGTGGTGGACGGCATGAGTGAAGACCGCACCCGGGAGATCGTCGCCGAGTACGCCACCCGCCGCAGCACGATCCGCTTGCTCGACAACCGGCGCTGCATCACGCCGGCGGCGCTCAACATGGGCATCCGCGCGGCGACCGGCGAGGTCATCATGCGGATGGATGCGCACGTCGTGTATCCGCCGCAGTACATCCCGCGCCTGATCGATGCGTTGCAGACCAGCGACGCCGACAATGTCGGCGGCGTCATCCTCACCTTGCCCGCCGACCCCAGCACGATGGCACGGGCCATCGCGATCGGGCTGTCGCACCCCTTCGGCGTGGGGAACGCCTACTTCCGCATCGGCGTCGGCGCGCCGCGCTGGGTCGACAGTGTGCCCTTCGGGTGTTTCCGCCGCGAGCTGTTCGATCGCGTCGGATTGTTCGACGAAGACTTGATCCGCAACCAGGATGACGAGTTCAACCTCCGCTTGATCAAGTATGGCGGCCGCATTCTGCTGCTCCCGGACGTCATCTCGTACTACTTCGCCCGCCGCTCGCTGCCGGACCTCGCGCGCATGTATTACCAGTACGGTTATTACAAACCGCTCGTCGCCCGGAAGGTCGACGGGGTCATGACGTGGCGGCAGCTCGTCCCCGGCCTGTTTGTCCTCACGCTGATCGGCACGATCGTGTTTGCTCCCGTGCTCCTGGTACGCCGCGTGGGGTTGGCCACCGCGGCCGCATACGTCGTGACGCTGTTGGCCTGTGTCGTCGGTGCCGTGCGACGCCACGGTTGGCGCTGCGCATTGGCGCTCGCAGCCGTGTTCCCGACCATCCACTTCAGTTACGGCTTCGGCTCGCTGCGTGGTGCGTTCGATCACCTGGTGCAGCGACGCGCTGCACGCCGCGACCCGACCGTGGTCCCGCTGTCGCGATGACTTCGTCTCGTGTTTTCGATCCGCTGGCTCGGGCGACGAGCGTGCGCCCGGAACTGGCGACGTTCACCTACCACGACGTTACCGACGATCCGTCCGATTCGGGATTTCAGCGGCCCGCCGCCATGCGGTACAAGCTGACTCGCGCCGCTTTCGCCCGGCATTTGGACGCGATCGGGGTAGGCGGCCCGCCGTCCCGCATCTTCGATGTGAACCTCGCGATCCCCGGTCGCCACCACTTGCTGACGTTCGACGATGGCGGCCAGAGCGCCGTGGCAGTAGCCGACGAGATCGCGCGCCGTGGCTGGCTGGGACACTTCTTCGTGGTCACGCGTTTGATCGGCACGCGACGCTTCCTCACGGTTTCAGAGGTGCGCTACCTGCGCAGCTGCGGCCATGTGATCGGGAGCCACTCGCACACTCATCCCGACATCTTTCGCGAACAGCCGCGCACCCGGATGGACGACGAGTGGCGCGTGAGTGGCGACATTCTGGCGCAAATCCTGGGCGAGTCATGTGTCGCCGCGTCGGTGCCGGGAGGCGACATCGCTCCAGCGGTGCTGGACTCCGCCGCCGACATCGGGCTGCGCTATCTGTTCACCTCCCAGCCCTGGCTCTCTCCGCGGCGCGTGCGGACCTGTTGGATCCTCGGCCGCTACGCCCCGACGACCGCGACGCCGCTCGAGCAGGTCGCCGCGCTGGCCCAATTTCGGGGTTGGCGCGGTGCGCTGCTGGTGCGGCGCCTCAAAGACCTCGCGCGCGCGAGTCTGCCGACGTTGTACCGGCATTATGTGCGGACCCAGACGCGCGAATTCATCGGGGGGACGGACTGACGTGATAACCGTCCGGAACGCCACGCCCGCCGAATGGCGCGACTGGGACCTCATGGTGGCGCGTTTCCCCAACTCCCGCATCGTCCACCAGCGCGCGTGGATCGAGTGGCTGGAGGCGTGCGGCTGCGGCTCGCCGTTGTGTCTCATCATCGAGCGCGACGGGGAGATCATCGGCGCGAGCCCCGGGCTGTTGGCCCGCGTGGGACCGCTGCGTCTGTACGGATCGCCGCTCCCCGGATGGCAGACCCCCATGATGGGACCCGTGTTCGATCCCGACCGGGTGGGCGCGCGCGAATTGATCCTCGCGCTCCTCTCGTTCCTCGAGGGTCGCCACGGAGTCCACCATGTGGAACTGTTGAGCGACAGCCTCGATGGCGCGGCCATGCGGCATCTGGGGTTCCGCGCCGAGCCGGTCCCCACCTATCGCGCCCGCCTCTATCCCGGCGAGACCGATCGCGGCTTTACCGCGCTCAAGGATAGCGCGCGTCGCAACATCCGCCGGGCGGCAAAGCTCGGACTGGTGGCTCGCATCGAAGAGCAGGAGAGCTTCGTCGCGGAGCACTACGACCAGCTCCGCGAAGTGTTTGTGCGGGGCGGCAACACCGTGTCGTTCGGCGAAGAGCGTGTCGGGGAATTCTTCCGGCGCATGCGGGCCGCTGGCAAGCTGCTCGCGGTTTCGGTTTCCCTCCCGGACGGGGTCAGCATCGCTAGCGGATTGTTCACGGCAGACGGCCGTGAGCTCCTGCTGTGGTCCTGGGCCCATCGCACGGCATACCGCTGGTTTCGGCCGACTGAGCTTATGACCTGGACCGTCATGCAGCGTGCCATGGCTGCCGGGTGCGTCACGTTCGACCTGATGGGGCTCGGGGACTTCAAGACAAAGTTCGGCGCCGAGCTGGACACGACGAAGCAGCGTTGGGTGCGCAGCCGTTACCGCTGGCTCATGTCGGCGCGCGATCTCGCCGAACGGGGCTATCACTGGCAGCAGGGCGTCCGCGGGCGTCTCGCGCGGCTCCGGAGGTTCGGCTGGGGCCAGGCGGACGAACCGGAGCGCGTGGAAAGTCCGGCATGATGCGCGTCTTGATGATCACAACCGAGTGGCCCTGGGTCCCGTGGGGGACCGCGCAGTTCATCGCGCGCCAGGCCGCGTTTCTCCGAGCGGCCGGCGTCGAGGTGGAGGTGTTTGCGTTCCAGGGCGAGGGCAACCCTCTCAACTACGCCGTGGCGTGGTACCAGGCGCGGCGCCGGCTGACGCGCGAGCACTTCGACCTGGTGCATGCGCAATTCGGTCAATGCGCTCTGCTCGCGCTGCCCAAGCGGATGCCGCTCGTCATCACCTACCGGGGCGACGATCTGCAGGGGATTCTCGACAACCGGCACGGCCACCTCACACTGGCCGGCCGTTTGCTGCGGCGCTTCTCCCGCTGGGCTGCTCACTACGCCGACGCCGTCATTGTCGTCTCCGGGCACATGCAGCGCTACCTGCAAAACGGCACGCCGATGTACGTCGTGCCGTCAGG
Source organism: Gemmatimonadetes bacterium 13_2_20CM_2_65_7 (assembly GCA_001915025.1). Classification (GTDB taxonomy): domain Bacteria; phylum Gemmatimonadota; class Gemmatimonadetes; order Gemmatimonadales; family GWC2-71-9; genus 20CM-2-65-7. The sequence goes on along the minus strand of MNDR01000060.1, from coordinate 4,314 downwards.
GATCGATTTCGAGTTGTTCCGTCCGCAGCCGCGGGTCAGCGCCCGCGACCGCCTGGGACTGCCCCAGGGCGAGCGCCTCGTCCTCTTCGTCGGCAATCCAGAGCTCGCCCGGAAGCGCTATGGGCTGGCGTCCCGCGCGGTCGCGCTGCTCCCGGCTGCTCCGCCTACCCGCCTCATTGTCGGCTGGCACGTGCCGCATGTGCAGATGCCGGATTACATGGCGGCCTGCGACGCGCTGGTCTTCACTTCGGCCCAGGAAGGCTCGCCCAACGCCGTCAAGGAAGCGCTCGCCTGCGACCTTCCAGTCGTGTCCGTCGCGGTGGGCGACGTCGCCGAGCGGCTCCAGGGTGTTGCCGGCTGCGAGCTGTGCGCGGACGACCGGCCCGAAACCATTGCGGCGGCGCTGGGGCGTGTGCTCGAGCGCGGCGGGCGCGTCGCCGGCCGCGCGGCGGTCGGTCACTTGGACGAGCGACTCGTCACCGAGCGGGTCATCCGCATTTACCAAACCGTCCTGAATGGACGCGCCCCATCATGAGAATCGCGTTTTTGACCCAGTACTATCCGCCCGAGATCGGTGCGCCGCAGGGACGGCTCTCCGGACTGGCCGCCGCATTCCTGCGCGAGGGACACTCCGTCACCGTGCTCACGGCCCAGCCCAACTATCCGAGCGGCCGGATTCATGCCGGTTACGGCGGGCTCCTGCGGCGCGAAGTGCGCGATGGCGTCCGCGTCATTCGCACGTTCGTCTACCCGACGCAGCGGGCAGACTTCTTCCACCGCCTGTCGAGCTACTTCTCATTCGTCGCATCATCCGCTGCGCTCGGTACGTTTGCGCTCGAGCCGCCCGACTACTTGATCGTCGAAAGTCCGCCGCTGTTTCTCGGTCTCGCCGGAGTGTGGCTGAGCTGGGTGAAGCGTTGCCCGATGATCTTCAACGTGGCCGACCTGTGGCCCGAGACCGCCGTGCGGCTGGGCGTATTGCGGCGCGGCAGTTTGGCGCACGAGATCAGCGCTCGACTCGAGCGCTTCTGTTACCGCCGCGCCACGTTGGTGACCGGTCAGACCCGCGCCATCGTTTCGGATATTGTGGACCGGTTCCCCTGGTGTCGCACGTACCATCTCTCGAATGGGGTCAACGGTCGCACGTTCCACCCCGATCGCCGTACGGCGGCGGCGCGCGCGACCCTCGGCCCTGCGGACAGCTGCGTCGCATTCTACGCCGGCTTGCACGGCCTGGCGCAAGGCCTCGAGCACGTACTCACCGCCGCCGAGCTGTTGGCCGATACGCCGCTGCGCTTCGTGCTGATGGGTGATGGGCCGACCAAGGCCGATTTGATGCGGCAGGCGCGCAGCCGCGGGCTCAACAACGTGACGTTCCTCGATCCACGGCCGACCAGTGAGGTGCCGCCACTGCTCGCGGCTGCAGATATCGTCCTCGTGCCGCTCGTGACCCATCTCCCCGGCGCAACGCCGTCGAAGCTGTACGAAGCGATGGCGAGCGGCCGCCCCGTCGTGCTCGTCGCCGAGGGCGAGCCGGCCACGATCGTGCGGGAGCAGGAAGCGGGCCTCGTTGTAGCACCGGGAGACATGGGGGGCCTTTCGGACGCGCTCCGTACCCTTTCGCACGACCCCACCCTCCGCCGGGAGTTGGGCGCGAACGGCCGTCGCGCCGCCGAGCGCCTGTTCAATCAAGTCGAGATCGACGCCCGCTTCGTCGCGTTCCTGGAACAGCGGCACGAGCTGGCGCGGGCCGTTCACGCGCCGCCCAGCCCTGCGACGCGCGGAGAGGTGATTTGAGTACAGACCAGCGCGCCCTCTCCGTGTTGATGCTGACCAGCGAGTGGCCGCGCGAAGCCGACCACACCGCGCATTTCGTGCAGCGGCAGGTGCGCTTCCTGGAGGCCGCAGGCGTGCGGGTCGAGGTCTTCCCGTTCCGTGGCGCCGGGAGTCCCTTGCGATACGCATCGGCATGGCTGCGCGCCCGACGCCGCCTTGCGCGCCGCGATTTCGATCTCGTGCACGCCCAATTCGGGCAGAGCGCGTTGCTCGCCATCCCCAAGCGCGTGCCGCTCGTGATCACGTTCCGAGGCGACGATCTGTTGGGCGTCATCGGAGCGGATGGACGGCCGACGCGCGCGGGCTGGATCCTGCAGCAGCTGTCGCGGCTCGTGGCGCGTGGGGCCGATGCGATCATCGTGGTGGCTGAGCATATGGCGCGGCGCCTGCCGAGACGCGTCCCCGTCCACGTCGTGCCGTCCGGCATCGACCTCGAGTTGTTCCGCCCACTGCCCCCGGGCCCTGCCCGCGAGCGTCTCGGACTGCCCGAGGGCGAGCGTCTCGTCCTGTTCGTGGGAGATCCGGCCGACCCGCGCAAGCGCGGCGATCTCGCGCAGAACGCCGTGAGCCGGCTGGCCGGCTCGTTGCGTGCTCGCCTCGTCGTTGCGTGGCGGGTACCGCACGCGCAGATGCCGGAGTACATGGCCGCCTGCGACGCACTCGTCTTCACTTCGCTGCAGGAAGGCTCACCCAACGCCGTCAAGGAAGCGCTCGCTTGTGATCTGCCCGTCGTCTCCGTGCCCGTGGGCGACGTCGCCGAGCGGCTCCAGGGCATCGCGGGCTGCGAGCTCTGCGCCGACGATCGGCCGGAGACCATCGCGGCGGCGCTGAGGCGCGTGCTGGCCCGCGGCGGCCGCATCGCCGGCCGCGCCGCCGTCCGCGATCTCGATGAGCGACTCCTGACTCAGCAGGTGATCGCCATCTACCGCGACGCCGTGAACCGTGCAGCCCGATGGTCGGCCGCGCGGCAGCTCACGGCGGCGCGGCCGCCCGCCGCCTGAGGGTTCGAGTTCCCATGTGCGGTATTGTCGGCATTCTCGCATTCAACGGCGCGCCGGTCGATCCGATCGTGTTGGACCGCATGAACAACCGCCAGGCCCATCGCGGTCCGGACGGGGCCGGGTACTTATTCGCCTGGCCCGAGGAGGGCGGGTTCGCCGACATGTTGGTGCGGGACGTCGCGCAGTGGGAACACCGCGACGACGTCCGGGTGGGACTCGGTCATCGCCGGCTCGCCATCCTCGACCTCTCGGAGCGCGGCATCCAGCCGATGCGAGCCGATGGCGTCGCGATCGTCTTCAACGGCGAGATCTATAACCACCGCGAAGTGCGGAGCGAGCTCGAGCGCGCCGGGTGCAGCTTTACAACTCGCACCGATACCGAGGTGTTGCTGTACGCCTACCGCGAGTGGGGCCAGGACTGCCTCGACCACATTCAGGGGATGTTTGCGTTTGCGATCTGGGACCGCCGGATCGGCCGCGTGTTCTGCGCACGTGATCGTTTGGGAATCAAGCCGTTCTATTACGCGACGCCCACCGGACACTTCGTGTTTGCGTCCGAGATCAAGGCGCTCCTCGCTTTTCCCGGACTCAACGCGGTGGCCGATGACGACGCCGTCGTCGACTTCCTCGTGCATGGCAACTGCGACTATGGCGAGCGCACCGTCTTTCGGGGCGTAAAGGCGCTGCCGGCGGCCCATGCGCTCGATGTAGACGTCGGTTCCGGCCGCGTGTCGCTGCGCCGCTACTGGGAGCTCGCGCCTCCGGGGTCGCGCAACGGGACGACCGATGACGCGCGCCTCGAGCGTCTCGGCGAGCTGTTATTGGACACCACGCGATCGCACCTGATCAGCGACGTCCGCGCGGGCAGTTGCTTGAGCGGTGGAATCGATTCCTCGACGGTCGTATCGCTCATTGGGAAGATTTGGCGCGACCAGCCGGAAGCCGCGACCGCTGTGGGTGATCGCTTCTTCACCTTCACCTCGTGCTGGGACTATCCGGAACTCGACGAGCGGCAGTATGCGCTCGCCGCCGCTCATGCGATGGGCGCCACGCCCCACCTCGTCTTTCCCAACGCCGACGACTTCTGGGACGTGTTCGAGCGCATGGCGTGGCACCAGGACATGCCGTTTTTCTCGCTCAGCTTTTACGCGCAGTGGTGCGTGATGCGCGCCGCACGCGACGCAGGGGTGAAAGTCCTGCTCGACGGCCAGGGCGGCGATGAGGTGTTCGGCGGTTACGCGAAGTTTCGTTACGCCTATCTCATGTCGCTGCTGCGCTCCGGCCGGTGGGGCCGGATGACATTGGAAGCCGGGGCAATGGTGCGGCAGGGCGATCTGTACGTGCTGGATTTGCGACGCGGCTACCGCTACCTCCCCGCCGGCCTGCGTCGGCTGCTGGGCGTCGATTCTCTCCTGCAACGCGCGCTCGCCGGCCTGCGTCGGCTGCTGGGCGTCGATTCTCTCCTGCAACGCGCGCT
>MNDR01000048.1 GCA_001915025.1 Gemmatimonadetes bacterium 13_2_20CM_2_65_7 | reverse complement strand
GCGCTTCGGCGTGGTCGTGACGGACAAGCAGGACTACATGACCAAGATCGTCGAGAAGCCCAGCACGCCGATCTCCCGGCGCGCGAACATCGGTCTACAGTACGTCAAGGATTGGCGCACGCTGTTCGACGGCATCGATCACGTGATGAGGAGTCCCCCGGGGAAGGGTGGGGAGTTCTACCTCACCGACGCGTTCCAGTACATGGTCGACAAGGGGAAGAAGCTCTATGTCAGCGAAGTCGGCGGCTGGTACGATTGCGGCAAGGTCGACACGCTGCTCGAAACCAACCAGCATCTGCTCGAGCATGGCCGAGCTCGGCGCCCTGCCAAGGTTCCGGCGGGGGTGAAGATCAAGGATCCCGTCTATATCGAGGACGGCGTCACGCTCAAGGACGCGACCATCGGCCCCAATGTCTCGATTGAAGCGGGCAGCTCGATTGTGGGCAGCACCATCGCGAACAGCATTCTCGGCCGTGGAACCCAGGTGAAGAACGCCACGGTCGAGGGCTCGCTCGTTGGGGATCAGCAGACGATCGAGGGGCGCAATGTGAAGGATTCCGTGATGGATGGGGGAGAGCTCGCGCCGGCCCGCTAGCGGCATTGACAAGTACGACATTTCTAGTATAATCGAAGTGTGAACGCTCTGCACTTCGCCCCGAAGTTCGCCGCCCTCGGCCACGAGGCTCGGCTCAGCATCGTTCGTCTTCTTATGTCTGCCCACCCTGAGGGCATGGTCGTCGGAGAGATCCAGGAGCAGCTGGACATCCCGGCATCCACGCTGTCGCATCACCTCGATGCGTTGCAGCGTGAGGGATTGGTGAGCGTAACGCGGGAGGGGAAGTTCTTGCGCTGCCGAGCAGATGCCGCGGGACTCCGCGACCTGCTTGCCTTTCTGTATGCCGAGTGCTGCACCCGCAATCGACTGGTTCCCATGTCCGCCGTGAAAGGAGCAGCTGTATGAAGGTGCACGTCGCCCTCAACACGCCGCGGTTCGACGAGTCCGTGCGCTTTTATCGCACGTTCCTTGGTCTCGAGCCGGTGAAACTCAAACCGGGGTATGCGAAATTCGATGTCGCGGAGCCAGGCCTGAATCTCACGCTCAACGCTTCTTCTGATACAGGGCCCGGCGCGCTGAATCACTTGGGAATTCAAGTGCAATCTACCGCGGCCGTGAGAGAAGCGGCCGAGCGGCTCAAGGCGGAGGGGCTCGCCACGTTCGAAGAGGAGAACACCGACTGCTGCTATGCGTTGCAGGACAAGGTGTGGGTAACGGATCCAAACGGCTACAAGTGGGAGGTGTTCGTGGTGAAGGTCGCGGACACTCAGCCGCAGTTGACCGTCGCCTCACCTACCGTCGATTCATCCTGTTGTCCCACCTGCTGCCACGATTGAACGAATTCCTCGAGCTGTTCGACTACAACGCCTGGGCGAACCGGACGATCTTCGACGCGGTCGCCCAGCTTCCCGATGACCAGTATTTCCGGGATCTGAAGAGCAGCTATGGCGGTATTCACGGCACGCTCGCGCACATCGTGTGGGCCGAGCAGCTGTGGCTGCACCGGTGGTTGGGGCGACCGAACCCGCCGGTGCCGCAGGGCACGGACCTGCGTTCGCTCGCCGAGGTGCGCGCCCGATGGGAGGACGTGGAAGCGGAGCGGGGGAGATTTGTCGCCGGACTCAGCGAAGCCCGCCTGGACGACACTCGGCTCGTAAAGCCTTCCAGCGGTGGGGAATACGTCCACAGTTTCCGGCAGATGTTTCGTCACTTCATCAACCACTCCTCCTATCACCGTGGTCAGATTGTGACGTTCCTGCGGCAACTGGGCGCCAAGCCGCCGAGCACCGATCTCATTCTGTACTATCGGCGGAGGGGTTGACCGGCGGCGGGAACCCAAGTTACTTACTGACCGTTCAGTTACTAACTTTGGAGCCCGACATGCCCAGTAGCGTCACACGTAAACGTCGAACAGTACGTCGCTTGCGTCCCCGCCTCCGTCCCCGGTGGCGGCGTCGCAAAGACGCCCGTCCTGAAGAAATCATTTCCGCTGCTCTCGAGGTCTTCGCCGATCGGGGCTTTGCCGCGACCAAGCTCGAGGACATCGCCCGTCGCGCCGGCGTGACCAAGGGCACGATCTATCTCTACTTCGAGAACAAAGAAGCGCTGTTCAAGGCGCTGGTCCGACAGACGATCGTCCCCGTCATCGCGCAGGGAGAGGTGACCGCGCAGTCATTTACCGGCAGCGCGCGCGATCTGTTCGAGCGCCTGGTGCGCGAGTACTGGCGCCTGGTTGGCGAGACATCTCTCTCGAGTATTCCGCGGCTCATGATCGCGGAAGCGGGAAACTTTCCCGAGCTCGCCCGATTCTATTACGAGGAAGTCGTTACGCGCGGCCATCGGCTGATGGCCGGCGTGTTGGAGCGGGGTATTAAGGCCGGCGAGTTCCGGCCCGTCAATCTCGCCGTCGCGACGAAGCTCGCGATGTCCCCCCTGATGCACGCCGTCGTGGCGCGCAAGGCGTTCTCGGCCTGCATGCCCGAAGGCTTCGATGTCGCCAGCTATCTCGACACTCACATCGACCTCTATCTACATGGCATTGCCAAAAAGTAGTCTCCTGATTGCGCTCACCGTCGTCGCGACCGCGTCACTGAGCGCGCAAACATCCGCGCCGATACGCCTGTCTTTCGCGGGCGCCGTCCGCGAGGCAACGGGTGCAGCGCCGGATGCGGCGCCCCCCCCGCCCGTCGTAGAGATCGCCGGATTCCGAACCGACGCCGCCAGCGCACGTGTGCGTCAGGCGCGCTCGGGGCTGCTGCCGAATCTGTCGCTGCTCGGCGCCTGGGCGAATCGCGACTTCAATTCGAAGGCGCAGGGGATTTCGTTCCCGGGCGTTCCCACGGTCATCGGCCCGTTCAACGCATACGACGGCCGCGTGCGCTTCAGCGAGACCCTGTTTGACTTCTCGAATCTCGGCCGAATCAATGCCGCCAAGGGTCAGGTGACGGCGGCGAATGCCGACCGCTCAGCCGCAGTGGAGACGAGCGCACAGAACGTGGCGCTCGCCTATACCCGGGCCGCCCGCGCGCAGGCGGTCGTCGCGGCGCGCCAGGCGGATTCAGTGCTTGCCGCGGAGCTCGTCGGTCTCGCTGTCGCGCAGGAGCAGGCGGGCGTGAGCGCGTCGATCGATGTGACGCGCGCGAAGACGCAGCTCGCGGACGCGGCCGGGCGGCTGGTGGTAGCCGCTAATCAGCTCGATCGCGCCAAGATCGATCTCGCGCGTGCGTTGGGTCGCGATCCATCCACGTCAATCGCATTGACTGATACGCTCAGCGCACAGCTGGGCGCGGCCGACGTCCCGGCCGATCGCAACGCCGCGGTGGCGCAGGCGGTCGCGGTGCGGCCCGATCTCGCGGCCGAGCTGGCGCGGGGCACAGCGGCGCGCACCGCCGCATCGGCGATCTCGGCGGAGCGGCTGCCGCGGCTCGAAGTCGAAGCGGACTACGGGGTGAGCGGCGTGCGCATGCCTGATGTCGTGGGCACGCGGCAGGTCGCCGTGCAGGTCACACTGCCCATTCTGGACGGCTTCCGCCGCGAAGGGCGGCTGGCGGAGCAGACGGCCGTGGCGCGCGAGTCGGAGGTGCGAGCCCGCGATCTCCGCCAACAGGTCGCCGCGGATGTGGATGGCGCGCTGCTCGACTTACACTCAGCGGCGGCGCAGCAGATGATTGCCGTCGAACGGCTGCAGCTCGCCGCGCAGGAAGTCTCAGAGGCGAGGGCCAGGTTTAAGGCAGGGGTCGCCGGCAATATCGAGGTGATCAACGCGCAATCGTCGCTGCTGAGAGCGCGTGACGCGGATATCGACGCCCGTTTCGCTGCCGTGTCGGCGCGAATCGCGCTGGCCCGCTCCGCCGGAGCGGCCCGGACACTACACTAGCATTCAGAGAGAGCACGAGCCCATGGCAACCACGATGGAACCCAAAACGGAACCGCGGTCGCGGATAGCTGCTTCCGCACCTTCTTCTGAGACCCCCGCCAAAGCCACTCCCAAGCGGTCACGGCGGACGGTGTTCCTGATCATGGGAGTGGTCCTGCTCGGGTTGCTGGTGTTCGGCGCCCGGAAGTGGTGGTTCGGCCGCAATCACGTCTCGACCGACAACGCGCAGGTGGACGGCCACATCGTGCCGATTCTGCCGAAGGTCGGCGGCTATGTCGCCGAGGTGCGGGTGGATGAGAACCACGCAGTGAAGGCCGGCGACACACTGGTCGTGCTCGACGACCGCGATTTCCGCGCCCGGCTCGCGCAGACTGATGCCGATCTTGCCGCCTTGCTGGCGACCGTGAGCAGCAGGACCCGCGTTGGGCAGGCCGAAGCAGCGGTGGCGCAGGCGCAGGCGAACGCCTCGAAGGCGACTGCTGACCTCGCACGGATGGAGCCGCTCGCGGCGCAGAACGTCGTCAGCCAGCAGCAGCTCGATGCGGCGCGCGCGGCGGCGGCCGCCGCGCTGGCGCAGCTCGCTTCAGCGCAGGCCGCTCTCGTGGGCGCGGACGCCCGCGTGGCCGCGGCGCGGGCCGCTCGCGATCAGGCGGCGCTGCAGCTCTCGTATACGCGCATCACCGCTCCGTCCAACGGAGTGGTTTCGAAGAAGTCGGTCGAGCTCGGCCAGCTCGTGCAGGCGGGGCAGCCGCTCATGACCGTCGTGCCGCTCGACGACATCTGGGTCACGGCCAACCTGAAGGAAACCGAGACGGCGGACGTGACGCCAGGCGACTCAGCCGTGGTGACGGTCGACGCGTACAAGGGCACGGAGTTCCGCGGGCACGTGGAGAGCTTGTCTCCGGCCACCGGCGCCAAGTTCTCGTTGCTGCCGCCCGACAACGCGACCGGGAATTTCACGAAGGTGGTACAACGCATTCCCGTCCGGATCCGCCTCGACACGCCGCAGAGTGCCGAGCATCCGTTGCGGCCGGGGATGAGCGTCGTCGCCACGATCAAAACACACTAGGCAGCGATGACCGCGGCTTCCATTCCGTTCAGTCCGGCGCTCGCGAACGATCGGTACAAGTACAAGTACCTCATCGCAATCACGGTGTCCCTGGCGTCGGTGCTGGAGCTGCTCGACACCAGCATCGTCAACGTCGCGATTCCCCACATGATGGGGAATCTCGGCGCGACGCTCGATCAAATCGCCTGGGTGTCCACCGGATACATCGTCGCCAACGTGATCGTGCTGCCGATTACCGGATGGCTGTCGGCCTACTTCGGGCGGCAACGCTATTTCGCCGGCTCGATCGCCCTCTTCACGTTGGCGTCGTTCATGTGCGGCAACGCGGGCTCGCTCGGCGCGCTCGTCTTCTGGCGGATCGTCCAGGGATTGGGCGGCGGCGCGCTGCTGTCGACATCGCAGGCGATTCTGTACGAAGAGTTCCCGCGCGAAGAGTACGGGACGGCGATGGCAATCTTCGGCGTCGGCGTCATGGTCGGACCGACGCTCGGCCCGACGGTCGGCGGCTGGATCACCGACACGTATGGGTGGCCGTGGATCTTCTACATCAACATCCCGTTCGGCATGCTGGCGCTGGCGCTCACCCTGTCGTTCATCAACGACTCCCTCCACCAGGAGCGGGCGGAGAGCGTCGATTGGCTGGGCCTGGGGTTACTGGCCATCGGAGTCGGTTCGCTCCAGATCATGCTCGAGCGTGGGGAGCGGCTCGACTGGTGGGCCTCCAGCCAGATACGGCTGCTCGCGATCGCGAGCGTCGTTTCGCTCGTCACGTTCATCTGGCACGAGCTGCGAACCGAACATCCGGTGGTGGACCTCCGCATCCTGAAGAGCCGCCAGCTGGCGGTCGGCGTTCTATTCGGACTCGTGCTGGGGGTCTGCCTCTACGCGACGGTGTTCGTGCTGCCGGTGTATCTGCAGACCATTCGGAACTTCACCGCCAATCAAACCGGTCTCGTGATCCTTCCCGGCGCGCTGGCCAGCGCGTTTACGATGGGGTTCATGGGCCGCCTCCAGGGGAAGTTCGACGGTCGTCTGTCCATTGCAGCAGGGATCGGAATCTTTGCGCTCTCGATGTGGAAGCATGCGCATTTCACGACTGAGAGCGGATTCCCTGATTTCTTCTGGCCGCTGATCTTCCGTGGCGTAGGACTCGGATTGATTTTCGTGCCCCTCACGAATCTCGCGCTGGCCGATCTTCCGATGTCGCGAATTCCGAACGGCACCGGCCTCTTCAATCTGATGCGGCAGCTCGGCGGCAGCGTAGGGATCGCGCTCTCGGCGACGCTGCTGCAACGGTTCACCTCGATTCATCGGGCTGACCTCGCCGCCAATGTGACGCAGTACAGCGAGGCTGCGCGCGAGCGGATCGCCGCGATCACCCAAGCCCTGATTGGACGGGGGGACTTGCCGGCCCTGGCGCAGACTAAAGCGATCGGATTCGTAAATGGGATCGTCACCACGCAGGCGATGATGTTGTCCTTCGAGCAATTGTTCCTGCTCTTTGGGGCCGCGTTCGTGCTGTCGCTCCCGCTGTTGCTGCTGATGCATCGCAGCCGCGGCCCCGCGGCTGCCGGGGCGGCCCATTGAGCAAGCTCGGCGTCGGCGACGGGGCGCCCGACTTCACGCTCCTCAACCAGCACGGCGTACCGGTGCAGCTGCGGGAGCTGCTCGGCACGAAGAACGTCGTCCTGTACTTCTATCCCAAGGACGCGAGCCCGCGGTGCACGACCGAGGCACGTGCCTTTCGAGACGCGTATAACAGCTTTGCAGCCGCCGATACGGTCGTGGTGGGGATAAGCTCGGATTCGGTGGGCTCGCATCGACGGTTTGCAATGCAGGAAGACTTGCCGTTTCTGCTGCTCAGCGATCCCAAGAGTGACGTCCGGGAGCTGTACGGCGTCAGGCGGATGCTCGGGATCGTGCCCGAGCGGGTCACCTATGTGATCGATCGGAATGGTATCGTGCGACACGTGTACGCCGCCCAGCTCGCGGCAGCGCGTCACGTGAGTGAGGCACGCCACGCCGTGGAAGGGCTTACCCCTCCATGACCAGACTACAAGTTGCGGCCCGGCTCGGCATCGTCGGCGGAATCTGGACGTTGCTTCACATCTACGTCGGTGCGCACGTGCTCGGCCCCGCCCCAATCACGGGCTTGCCGCGCGTGCTTGCCTGGGGCGCGGTGCTGCTCGTGGCTTGGCTACCGCTGATTGCGCTCATCACCGCCCGTCGCACGGCAGGCGAAGGGAATGGCCGGGGCCGCGGGTTCACGATTCGTATGCTCGACTGGGTTGCGTACACGGCGATGGGGCTGTCGTCGCTGCTGATCGTATCCTTCTTCACGACCGATCTACTCCGGCTCCCGGCCACCGCCACCGTGGTTCTCGTGGTTGTCGGGGCAGCGGCGTTCCTCACGCTCGTCGGCATGGTCCTCGCGCGACGGCCTCTCGTCGTTCGTGTGACCGTCCCCATCGCTCATCTTCCCAGCGACCTCGCTGGCTTTCGGATTCTGCAGCTCAGTGACCTGCACATCGGACCCACGATCCGGCGTCCATTTGTGGACGCCGTCGTCGACAGGGCGAACGCGCTGCGGCCGGATCTCGTCGCCGTGACCGGGGACGTCGCTGACGGCCTCGTTCCCGAGCTGCGCGAGCATGTAGCGCCGCTCGCTCGGCTGCGGGCGCCGCACGGGGCGTACTTCGTGACGGGCAACCATGAGTACTACTGGGACGTGCGAGGCTGGACCCGCGAGCTCGAGCGCCTGGGTATCGCGGTACTCTCGAACGAGCATCGCATCGTAGAGAGGGGAGCGGGCCGCTTGCTAGTGGCTGGGGTGACCGATCTGTCGGCCGCCTCCGATCCCGCGGCTGCCGTGGCCGGCGCCCCACCAAGCGATGTGCGCGTGCTGTTGGCGCATCAGCCGCGCAGTGCGTTCGCTGCCCAGGCCGCGGGCTACGACCTGCAGCTGTCCGGACACACACACGGCGGGCAGTACTTCCCATTCAATCTTCTCGTGCGGCTGTTCCAGCCGTTCGTCGCCGGACTGCACCGCCTCGAGTCGATGTGGTTGTACGTGAGTCGGGGAACGGGTTACTGGGGACCGCCGCTGCGGCTCGGCGCGCCGGCCGAGATCACGCTGTTGGAGCTCGTCCCAGCCTAGACCACGGTCAATGCGCCACGGCCATCGCCGCAGTCAGAAAGAGGGCGCGCACGATTCCCAGCGCGCCCTTGTCGTTGTCGTACCACTCGGTCGGGAGATGCGCGTCGCCCGCGCGACCACCCGCACCCAGCGCAACCGCGGGGACGCCGAGGGCGATCGGGACGTTGGCGTCGGTGGAGGCGCAGGCGAGCTGATGGTCGTGCCCGACGGCGCGCGTCGCGGCCACCGCCGTCTGCACGAGGGGGTGCGTGCGCGGCGTCAGCCCGGAAGGGCGGTCGCCGACGCGGCGCACATCGAGCTTCAGGGGAGGCGTGGTGGGCGCGCGGTGCCGATTCTCGTCCTCCAGCGCCTGGTCGAAATACGCGTGCGCGGTCGCATCGAGCCGGTGGAGGATACGCGGATCTTCACTCCGCAAATCCACGTCGAACCAGGCGGTTTGCGGAATCGAGTTCAGGCTGGTGCCGCCACCGAGCCGCACAACCGCGCACGTACTGCGCGGTGAGTTTTGCGTGGGCAGATCCGCCAACATTGCAGTTGCCCGACCCACCGCGTTGGCGGGATTCGCGACGCCGAAGGCCGCCCAGGAATGCCCGCCGGGACCGTGGTACGTCACGCGATAGCGCCGCGCTCCCAGCGCGCGGTGCACGATACGCTCCAGGCCGGCGCCATCGAGCGCGATGAACGCGTGCGGACGGATGGCTTGTCCGTCCAGGAGGTGCCGCACGCCGCGGAGATCACCCGATCCCTCCTCACCGACCGTCGCGGCGAAGAGAATGGGGCGTGCGGTCATCACGCGCGCGCGGGCCAGCGACTCTCCAACCGCCACGAGCGCTGCCAGGCCGCGCGCATTGTCGGAGATGCCAGGTCCCTGGAGGCGTGGGCCGCGTCGCGAGACCGAGACGTCGAGCTCCGGGCCGAAGACGGTGTCGAGATGCGCGCTCAACACGACACACCCGTCGCCTTTGGTGCTACCGGCCTCGCCGTACCAGCCCCTGACGTTGCCAACCGAATCGATCTTCACGTCCTGCAACCCGACGTCATCGAACAACTGGGCGACGCGCGCTCCGCGCGCGGCTTCAGCGCCTGTGGGCGCGGGAATCGCCGACAACGTCGCCTGACGGGCGAGCGTCACTTCATCGAAGCGCTCGATGTGGGCGCGCGCGGCGCGCACGCGTTCGTTCGCGAGCAGGGTATCAATGGCGTCCGGCATCGACAGCAAGGTACGGTTGTGTGAGGCCGTCGTGCAACGGCGCGGCGGCGCGCTTGACCTGGACTAGGGGGGACGCGACACTAAACGCATGGAAGAGCGGCAGCTGATCTACGATTGGAACAGCGAGTCGGCCGCCAATGGGGGCGGTTTTGATTGGTCGCGCGTCCGCGTCGATCTCAACGACGAGACGCTGCGCGACGGGCTCCAATCGCCCTCCGTGACCGATCCGTCGCTTGACGTCAAAAAGCGGCTCCTGCACCTCATGGCCGATCTGGGCATCGTCGCGGCCGACATTGGCCTTCCCGGCGCCGGCCCTCGCGTCGTCGACCAGGTGCGCGCTTTGGCGACCGAAATCCGCGATCACAAGTTGCCGATCATGCCAAACTGTGCGGCTCGGACTGTGGTCGCCGATGTGGAGCCGATTGTCCGCGTAGTGGACGAGTTGGGAATCAAGATCGAGGCCGCCACGTTTATTGGGTCCTCACCGATCCGCCAGTACGCCGAAGACTGGACGCTCGATCGCATCCTCAAGGCCTCAGAAGAGGCGGTCACGTATGCCGTCTCGCATGGCTTGCCCGTCATGTACGTAACCGAGGATACGACGCGCGCGCGTCCCGAAACACTCAAAGCGTTGTATGGCGCCGCGATTGCGTGCGGCGCCGGGCGGATCTGTCTGGCGGACACGGTCGGTCATGCGACGCCCGATGGTGTAAAGGCTCTCGTCAAGTTTGTGAAAGACGAGATCGTAGGGAGGAGTCCGGTAAAGATCGATTGGCACGGCCATCGCGATCGCGGCATGGGGTTGATCAATTGTCTCGCCGCGATCGAGGCGGGTGTCGATCGTGTGCACGCGACGGCGCTGGGTGTCGGTGAGCGGGTCGGCAACGCCGAGATGGACCTGCTCCTCGTGAACCTCAAGCTTCTGGGCGCGCATCGCCACGACATCCGCCGCCTGCCCGAGTATTGCCGGCTCGTCGCCGATGCGGTCGGCGTGCCAATTCCGGTGAACTATCCCGTGGTAGGCACCGACGCGTTTCGCACGGGCACCGGAGTGCACGCCGCTGCGATTATCAAAGCCAAGAAAAAGGGCCACAACTGGCTTGCGGACCGCGTGTACAGCTCGGTGCCCGCCGAGGAATTCGGCTTCGAGCAGCGCATCGAGATCTCGCCGGTGTCGGGGCTTTCCAACGTGAAGTATTGGCTGGAGCACCACGGCTACGATCCGGAAGACACGGCTGCGTGTCAGAAGCTGTTCGAAGCCGCGAAGCGAACCGATCGCGTGCTCTCCGACCAAGAGTGCCACCGGCTGCTAAAGAAATGAGCCTCCGCGATATCGAGCAGTCGTATTTCGACTTGTACTGGCACATGGATCCCGTGTCTGCCACGCAGGCGGGTGTGCCGGGCCACGATGACCATTACGGGCGGTTCAGTCCCGCCGCGCTCGCGCCGCATCTCGCTGCCCTGAAGTCGATCGCGTCTGCGCTCGAGGAAGCGACTGCCGACGACGTCGAGCAGGAGATCGATCGCACCGCGCTGCTGAATGAGATTCGGGTGACGCTGCGCCGCTTCGAGAAGCTTAAGCCGCAGGCCAAGAATCCTGAGTTCTGGCTCTCCCATCTGCTCGGCGGCCTGCATCATCTGCTGCTCTCGGCGGATCGCACGCCGGCTGAAAAGGCCGCGGCGGCGATCGGCCGGCTCGAGGATATTCCCGCGTTTCTCGACGACTTACGCGCCACGCTGGAAGAGCCGGTGCGGGTGTTCGTGGAGACCGCGGTGCGCATGACCGAAGGCGGCCGTCTGTTGGTACGCGAGCTCGCCGCTGCACTGGGCGCCCAGGCGCCGATGCATGCCGCGCGGCTCAACACCGCAGCGGAGGAGGCCGGCATCGCGCTCACCAAGTTCGATGCTAACCTGGCCCGCTGGCTCGAGATGGGGACGGAGCAGTATGCCATCGGCGAGGAAGCGTTCAACTTCTTACTCCACTATCAGCATGCCTTGCGGGACACAGCGCCCGAATTGTGGCGCTACGGCCTCCGGCTCAAGGAAGAGGTCGAAACAGATCTCGTCCGGCTCGCGAAGCGCCTCGATGGCGGCGGTCGTCCGTGGCCGGAACTCGTCGACAAGCTGCGGGGCGATCATCCCAATCCGAGCGAGCTTGTGAAAGCGTACTCGCAGGAAATGGAGCGCGCCCGTGATTTCGTCGCGGAGCGCAAGCTCGCGCCGATTCCCAAAGCACCACTCGGCGTGATCCCGACGCCCGCGTTCATGCGGCCTGTGATTCCGTACGCCGCGTACGACAGCCCCGGCGCGTACAGCCGCGACCGCACGGGATGGTTCTACGTGACCGTGCCCGATTCACGACTGCCGGCCGATCAACAGGAGCGGATTCTGCGCGACCACTGCCGCTACGAGCTGGCAGCCACCGCTCTGCACGAGGGCTACCCCGGCCACCACCTCCAGCTCGTCATCGCGAAAGAGCAACCCTCCCACGTGCGCAAAAATTTGTGGACGCCGCTCACCGTCGAGGGTTGGGCGCTCTACTGCGAAGACATGATGGGCGAGGAAGGTTTCTACGCGTCGGACGAGGAGTTGTTCTTCCAGCGCGTGCACCTGCTGTGGCGCGCGATGCGCATTCTGCTCGACGTCGGCCTGCACACGCGCGGCATGACGCGCGATCAGGCCGTGAACCAGATGGTGAGCGAGCTGCACGTGGAGCGCGGCAACGCGGAAGCGGAAGTCCGGCGCTACTGCGCGTGGCCGGCGTACCAGTTGTGCTACGCGGTCGGCCGGCGCGAGCTGCTGCGCTTGCGCGACGACTTCAAGAAGGCTCGGGGCGCCAAATTCTCATTGCGCGCGTTTCACGACGCGGTGCTGCCATACGGCGGACTTCCGGTCACCCTGATTCGCTGGGGACTCGGCCTGGGTGCATGAGTCGAATGGTGGCGGGGGGGGCCTGCCACGGCAGGTCAAGCTGTTCGGTGCCGTTTCCCTCCTCAATGACTTCGCGAGCGAAATGGTGTACCCGCTTCTCCCCGCGTTCGTCACCGGCGTGCTGGGCGGGGGTGCGTTGGCGTTGGGTGCGCTCGACGGTGCGGCCGACGCCGCGGCAGCGCTCGTAAAACTGCTCGCGGGACGACTCGCCGACCGCCCGGAGCGCCGAGGCCCGCTGATTGTGGGCGGATATTTTCTGGCGGCGCTCGTGCGGCCCGTCATCGCGATCACCGCGGCCGCGTGGCAGGTCATCGGGTTGCGCGTCGTGGATCGGCTGGGGAAGGGACTACGCACGCCACCGCGGGATGCGCTGATCGCCGACGTCACTCCGGCACCCCTCGTTGGCCGTGCGTTCGGACTACAGCGCGGGCTCGACCATGTCGGGGCGGTAATTGGTCCGCTGGTAGCTTGGGCGTTGCTGACACGGCATGCCGAGGTGAGGACCGTGATCCTGGCCAGCTTCGTGCCCGGCGTGTTGGTGGTGATGCTGGCGGTATGGGCTGTAAAGGGCGGCAACGGGCGGCAAAGGGCGGCACGGCCGTTGCCGCCTTCTGCCGCCCCTGCCGCCCATGTTCCGCCCGCAGTCATCGCCATCTCCGCCTTCTATCTCCTCCGCATGCCCGATACGCTGATCATTCTCCAGTCGCAGCGATTAGGAATCGCTGTCGCGCTCGTGCCGCTGCTGTGGGCGGCGGTGCACGTCGTGAGGTCTTCCACGAGCTTCCTGGGCGGCGCGCTCTCCGATCGCATCGGGCCGTCGCCGACGATGTGGATCGGCTGGCTGAGCTACGTCGCGCTCGCGACCGGGATGGCGATGGCGCACGGGCCGCTTGCCGCTTGGTTGCTGTTCCTGGCCCTTGGCGTCGTCGCGGGGCTGACAGAGAGTCCCGAGCTGGCGTTGGTGTCAGCGGTGGCTGGAGGGGGGGGCCATCGCGGCAGCTTGTTCGGTGTGTATCACGCGTTGACGGGCGTGGCAGCGCTGGCCGGCGGACTGCTGCTGGGGGTCATCTTTCAACAGGCGAGTGGCGCAACGGCGTTCTACGTAAGTGCCGCTGGGTCTTTAGTTTTGGTGATCCTCTGGCCTTTCTGGACACGCTTGCATAGGGTTCCCCCGCGATGAGCGCCCCCCAGCAATCATCTGGTACATCGATCCAAACACCCCACGCCGGCACTACCCGCAAAGGTGGGGGACACTACCTCGCCCGCTTGTCGCTGCTCGCGCTCGGCGTGGTGTACGGCGACATCGGCACGAGCCCGCTCTATGCCATGCGGGAGGCGTTCCATGGGCAGCATGGCATTCCGGTAACGAGCGGGAACGTCTTCGGGGTGCTCTCACTGATCTTCTGGTCGTTGATCCTGATCGTCACCGTCAAGTATCACGTCGTCATCATTCGGGCCGACAATAAGGGCGAAGGCGGCGTGCTGGCGCTGATGGCGCTGGTGAACGGCAGCCGGGTCGCCCGCGGGTTGTCGCCGCGCCGCATCATGATCGTGCTAGGCATCTTCGGAGCGGCGCTGCTGTATGCCGATGGCGCACTCACGCCTGCGATCTCCGTGTTGTCGGCGGTCGAGGGCCTCGAGATCGCCGAGCCTGCCCTGCAACATTGGGTCCTGTGGATTACGCTCGTCATCCTGGTCGGCCTGTTCATGTTCCAGAGCCGTGGCACCGCGCGTGTGGGAGCGGTCTTCGGACCCGTCATGCTGGTGTGGTTCTTTGTGATCGCGGTCCTGGGACTCAACAGCATCTTGCGCCACCCCGCGGTCGTCGGAGCGGTGGTGCCATCCCACGCGATCCGCTTTTTCGCCGAAGACCCGAGCCGTGGCTTGATCGTTCTGGGCGCCGTCTTTCTTGCCGTCACCGGCGGAGAAGCGTTGTACGCCGACCTCGGCCATTTCGGTCATTCAGCAATTCAGCTCGCGTGGTTCACGATCCCCTTGCCCGCCCTGCTATTGAACTATTTCGGACAGGGCGCGTTGCTGCTGACGCAGCCGGAGGCGGCGGCCAACCCGTTTTACCTGCTCGCGCCGGCCAAGGCGCTGTATGCGCTCATTCCCCTGGCGACGGCGGCGACGATCATCGCCTCGCAAGCGATCATCTCGGGCGCGTTCTCCTTGACGCGCCAGGCCGTACAGCTCGGTTACATACCGCGCTTGCAAATCGAGCACACGTCGTCGCGTGAGATCGGGCAGATCTACGTCCCGTCGGTCAACTGGCTGCTGATGTTGCTTACGATTGCGCTGGTACTCGGCTTCCAGACGTCGAGCAACCTCGCGGGCGCGTACGGTGTGGCGCTTTCAACCCTGATGGCGCTCACGACAGTCATGTTCTACGTCATGAGCCGCGAGGTGTGGGGGTGGAGCCTGCCAAAGGCGGCCGCCGTCTCGGGCACCTTCCTCGTAGTCGATCTCACGTTCCTGGTGGCGAACGCCCTCAAGATCTGGCACGGCGGTTGGGTGCCGCTGGCGATCGCGATCGTTCTCTACTTTGTGATGAGCACCTGGAAGCGGGGGCGCGAGATCCTGTCGAAGCGCATGATGGAAAAGACGGTTCCGCTCAAGCTGCTGCTCGCCGATCTCGCCGCCGAGCCCCCGATCCGCGTTCCCGGAACGGCCGTGTTCATGTCCGGCAGCTCTGATGGAACGCCGCCGGCGCTGGTGCACAATCTGGCGCACAACAAGGTCCTGCACGAAAAGGTCGTGTTTCTCACGGTCATGACCGAGGACGTGCCGCACGTCGGCGGCGAGCATCGTGTGACCGTGAAGCGCAGTGGCAAGGGATTTCACAACGTTGTCGCCCGCTATGGCTTCATGCAGGATCCGGATATCAACGAAATCCTGGCCGCCTGCAAGGCGAATCATCTCGATATTCCCCTGGAGGGCACGACATTTTTCCTGGGCCGGGAAACGCTGATCGCGTCGGACCGCCCGGGAATGGCGATGTGGCGTGAGCACTTGTTCTCGTTCATGTCGCGCAACGCCATGCGCGCGACGGCGTTTTTCAAAATTCCCCCGAATCAAGTCTTCGAGGTTGGGGCACAGGTCGAGCTCTAGCGCGGGAAGCGGACTCGCGCTGGGTGCGCGAGTGGAGATCGAGTGTCTGGCGACCGTCGGACACAGCTCCGACGGCCGCCAGCCCAGCCGCAGTCCCTAGTTCCCGATCGGCGCGCGGGTCGACATCCAGATGTCGAATCCGCCCGCGCCACCGGTCCGGGTCGAAGCCCAGAGCAATGTGCTGCCGTCATACGACAATGCCGCTTGCTGCTCAAAGCCCGACGTGTTGATCGGCGCGCCGACGTTCACGGGCGTGGACCACTGCCCATTTGCACTCTGGCGTGTCGATACCCAGAGGTCCGCGAAACCAAACCCACCGGCCGGGAAACCACGCTGGAAAAAGATCTCCTTGCCATCCGTCCGCACCACTGGTGCCGCGTCATTGGCCGCTGGATGGTTTAGGTCCGAAAGGGCGACCGCTGGTCCGCCGATCTCCCCATCATGTTTGATCGGGACGACGTAGAGATCCTGCTGCTGCAGCGCGGG
The DNA here is from genome assembly GCA_001915025.1 of Gemmatimonadetes bacterium 13_2_20CM_2_65_7. Taxonomy (GTDB): domain Bacteria; phylum Gemmatimonadota; class Gemmatimonadetes; order Gemmatimonadales; family GWC2-71-9; genus 20CM-2-65-7. Next base: position 8,370 of record MNDR01000048.1, on the reverse strand, counting down.
ATTCCCGCGGGTGAAGTAGAGCTGGTTGGGATGGAACGTGGGGGCATTCTCATCCGCGAGAGTGTTTACGTCCGTTCCAAGCAGCTGTGGCGTCTCCCAGCCGAGGTCGTCTTGGGTATTGTCGCGGTGCGACACGTAAACGTCGTTGCCGCCAACCCCACCCGGCCGGTTACTGAAGAAGTAGAGAGAATGCCCGTCGTTGGAGAGATCAGATCCTGCGTCCAAGCTGGCAGTATTGATGACCGGACCGAGATTGACCGGCGTTTCCCAGGCGCAGTCTTCACAGGCGCGCCGAGCAACCCACAGGTCTTGGCTGCCCATGGTGCCGGTGCGGTCCGATGTCAAATAGAGACTCAATCCATCCTTCGACAGGAAGGGGTGAGCCTCGGTGAAGGAGGTATTGATCGGCGGTCCAAGATTCACCGGCGTGGACCACTCAGACCACGCAGACGTCATGAAAGAGGGCCCTCGCAGGCCGACGATGGGTTGTTGCGGCTGTCGGTCGCAAGCAATGAGAAGAATGAGTGTTACGAGCGGGGAAATGGCCTTGCGCATTGGGGCCTCCTTGGAGAGGGCCGTCACGCGCGAAACGGCCGCGTGGCGCTGGTGTTACTCCCTACAAAGAGGAAGGCGTTTCAGATTGAAAGCTAGTCCCCCGCGACAAGAGTTGTTGTGACAAACGGCGCCTCATGCACCAGCGCCGGCTTGCGGCGGGACAGCACTAGCCACCACTCCCGCGCCGACGTGAACACCAACATTGCCACGACCGTCATGAAGAACAGCGCTACCGCGGCGTTCAAGCGGTCATTGAAGATCAGCCGGGCGGTATTGGGTCCCGCGGAGCCAGCAAGTGTGGCGGCGTGTGCCAGAAAGCCGAGCTTGGGATCGGCTGAGAAGACTTTCTGGTATCCGGCGGTCATCGTCACGACAATCAGCCAAACCAGCGGTCCCAGCGTCACCCAGATGTAGCGCTGCCGTCCCATCTTGATCAGGATGGTCGTCGCGACGCACAGCGCGATGGCCGCGAGCAGCTGATTCGATATTCCGAACAGCGGCCAAAGCGAGTTGATCCCGCCCAGCGGATCCACGACTCCTTGATAAAGGAAATAGCCCCACGCGGCGCAGACCGCGCCGCTCGCAAGCAGCACACTCGGCAGCCAGGACGTCTGGCCGAAGCGCGGCCACACGTGCCCGACGATCTCTTGCAGCATGAAGCGGCCGACGCGCGTCCCGGTGTCGATCGTCGTGAGGATGAACAGCGCCTCGAACATGATCGCGAAGTGGTACCACAGCGCGGTCAGCGTCTTCCCGCCGAGCGCCGTCGTGAGCCCTGAGAAGATGTGTGCCATTCCCACCGCGAGTGACGGCGCGCCGCCGGTCCGCGCGATCAACGTCTGCTCGCCCATCTGGGCCGCGAGCGCCTGCATGTAATCCGGCGTGACGACGAATCCCGCTTGATTCAGCACCGTCGACGCGCCAGCCAAGGCCTGGGGCGTCGTGTTCATGGCGAAGTAGACGCCCGGGTCGAGCGTGCAGGCGGCGATCATCGCCATGACGCCGACGAACGACTCCATCACCATGCCACCGTAGCCGATCATACGCGCATCCGTCTCGCGCGTGATCATCTTGGGCGTGGTCCCTGACGCCACGAGCGAGTGGAAGCCGGAGATCGCGCCGCAGGCGATCGTGATGAAAGCGAAGGGGAACAGCTTGCCCGCGAACACCGGTCCTTCGCCGGCGGTCGCAAACGGTGTGAGCGCAGGCATGCGGAGCGGTGGCAGGATGATCAGGATCGCGAGGGCCAGCACGAGCACCGTCGTGATCTTCAGGAACGTCGAGAGATAGTCGCGCGGGCACAGCAGCATCCAGACCGGCAGCACGGACGCGATGAACCCATACGCGATCAGCATCCAGGTGATCGAGGGGCCGCTCTGCGTGAAGGCCGCGGCGAGCGCCGGGTGGCTCGCGACGCTGCCGCCGGCGATGAGGGCGCCAATCAGCAACGCGGCGCCAATCAGCGAGGCTTCGCCGACTTTCCCCGGCCGCCACCGCTTCATCCACGCGCCCATGAGCAGGGCAATGGGGATCGTACAGGCGATCGTAAAGAGTCCCCACGGCGACGACCGCAGCGCGTTGACCACGATGAGCGCGAGCACCGCGAGGAGGATGATCATGATCGCGAGTACTGCGATCATGGCCGTCAGGCCGGTCGTCCTGTTCACTTCCTCCTTCGCCATCTGTCCGAGTGACTTGCCATCGCGACGCAGAGAGGAGAAGAGGATCGTGAAATCCTGAACCGCGCCGCCGAGTACCACGCCGATCACGAGCCAGAGCGTGCCGGGGAGGAAACCGAATTGTGCTGCCAGGACCGGTCCGACCAGCGGGCCCGCCCCCGCGATGGCCGCGAAGTGATGGCCGAACAGCACCCAGCGGTTCGTCGGCACGAAGTCGTGGCCGTTGTTGAACCGTTCGGCGGGCGTCGCCCGCTGCGGGTCCAGGCCAAAGACTTTGTCGGCGAGGAACTTCGAATAGAACCGGTAGGCGACGACGTAGGTACAGACGGCGGCGGTGAGGAGCCAGGCGGCGTTGATCGTCTCACCGCGGACGAGGGCGAGCACCCCGAACGCGGCCGCGCCGAGCAGCGAAATCAGGGCCCAGATCACCACCGACACAGCGCGTAAGTTGCGACGCTGCTTGCCGATGTTCAAGTTCGAACATAGGTTCGAACTCCTTGAGCTCTTCTAGCTCGTACCCCTGGTCGTCGAGCGGGCGCGAAGCGATGGCGCCTGCCGTTCAGGAACGACCCCAACCGCAGCGAACCCCCGAGTCGATCAAAGGACGAGTCGTCATCGTGACGGGCGGCGCGACCGGCCTCGGCCGGGCGGTCGCGCTCGAATTCGCGCAGAACGGTTGCGGCGTCGCGTTCAACTACGTCGAGATGCCGGGACGGGAAGTCGGCCCGCAGGCGCTGCTTACCGAGACCGCGATCAAGGCCTACGGGGTGCCCTGTTACTCGGCGCTGTGCGATGTGCGGGAGATGGAGTTAGTCGAACATTTCGTCAGCCAGGTCCGCAGTCATCTCGGCGGCGTGCACTATCTCGTCAACAACGCCGGCATCACCCACGACGGCGCTCTCTGGCGACTCACGCCGGAAGCGTGGTCCGAAGTCATGGACACGAACGTGAGCGGCGCGTTCAACTGCATTCACGCGGTCGCGCCGCACATGCGGGCGCAACGCTTTGGGAAGATCGTCAACGTCGCGAGCCATCAGGCGTTCCGGCCTGGGTTCGGAATCGCGAATTACGCGGCGAGCAAGGCGGCGCTTATCGGTCTCACCAAGGCCGCAGCTGTGGATCTCGGCTCGGCCGGTATCAATGTGAACGCCGTTGCTCCCGGATTCGTGAAGACCGAATTGCTGACGCAACTGCCGCGTGAAGTGTTGGAGCGCGCGGAGCATGAGTCAGTGCTCGGTCGCGTGGCCGAGCCCGAGGACGTCTCTCGCGTGATCCTGTTTCTCTGCAGCGAAGCGGCGCGACATATCACCGGACAGGTGATTGTAGTGGACGGTGGACTCACGCTGGCTTAGATTGCGGCCCGTGAGTAACCGCTTGAAAACTAAGTACTTGGTGATAGGCGCTTGGGGTTTGGTGTTAGGGGCATGTGGTGGCAAGAAGAATTCCCAGCCCCCAACCCCCATTCCCACGGCCCCGCTCCCCACCGCCGGCCTCGCCGGCCAGCGGGTCGCCCTAATACCCCTCGCCCTGGTTGGTGCGGAAGACACGCTCCACTGGGACGCGCTGATCGCCGACCGGCGCAATACCCTCGATAAGAGCGACAGCATCATCTCGATACTGCTGGCAGCGCGCGCGCCCGAAGTCACGTGGGTCGCCCCCGCCGAGCTGCGGCGCATCGCGCGGCGGGCACCCGGCATCGTGACCGATCCCGATCAGATGGGTACGCCGTTTCTGCGCGGCGAGCGGATTGTCGACGTCCCCGATCCGCTGCGCTACCAGCTGCGGACTTTGCTGGGACTCGTGGGGGGACGCTATGCGCTCATTCCGGCGGGTCTCGTGTTTCGTAGAGCACGGACCGCCGCGTTTGCTCATCCGCCGGCTCTTGCCGAGCTGTCCGTCGTGCTGATCGATACGCGAATAGGGAAGGTGGGATGGCGAACCACCGCGCGCGGCGAGGGCGACGACGCCTGGGCGGCTCTGACGCGCGCGGTGAAGAACCTGACTCCGGGCCTGCCTTGAGCGAACGCGAAGCCACGCTGATTCCGGGCGACGGCATAGGTCCAGAGATCACACAGGCGACGCTTTCGGCACTGGCCGCGCTCGGCATGACCTTCGATTGGGACGAGCAGTTCGGCGGTATGGCCGCAGTCGAAAATGCCGGTACTCCTCTTCCCAACGCGACACTCGATTCGATTCGCCGGACCCGGCTGTGTCTCAAGGGTCCGCTTACGACACCCGTCGGCGGTGGCTACCGGTCGGTGAACGTCGCGTTGCGGCAGGAGTTCGACCTCTACGCCAACGTGCGGCCGACCAAGACGATCGTGCCGGGTGGTCGCTACGAGCACGTCGACCTAGTCATCATTCGCGAGAACACCGAAGGACTGTACGTCGGCCTCGATCATACCTTCAAGATCGGCGCTGACCGGCGCGCAATGGCGCAGGCGATGTCGATCGTGACACGCGAAGGCAGCGAGCGCATCGCGCAGTACGCCTTCGAGTACGCGAAGCTGCACGGCCGCAAAAAGGTGACGATCGTGCACAAGGCGAACATCCTGAAGGCGACGTCCGGATTGTTTCTCGAGGTCGCCAGACGCGTCGCGGAGCAGTATGCCGGCGTGATCGCGTCGGACGACAAGATCGTCGACAACACCGCGATGCAGCTCGTGATCAGACCCGAGCAGTTCGACGTCATCGTCACGACCAACTTGTTCGGCGACATTCTCTCGGACGAGGCGGCCGGCCTGATCGGTGGATTGGGACTCGCGCCCGGCGCCAACATCGGCACCCACGCCGCCATCTTCGAGCCGGTGCACGGCTCGGCGCCGGACATCGCGGGCAAAGGCATTGCGAACCCGTCGGCGCAGATGCTTGCGGCGGCGATGATGCTCGACCACGTCGGAGAGCTTGCGGCTGCCCGACGGCTGCGGTGCGCGATCGAAGCGGCGATCGTGCAAGACAAGGTTCGAACGCCGGATTTGGGGGGACGTGCTACTACGGCCGATTTCGCCCATGCCGTGGTCCAGCGGATCAGGGCCTAGCCATCCATGCGCGAAGTGCGGGGAATACACCGCCGGCATCGCGATCGGTGGCCTGTGTGCGAACTGCACCCGGGTGCTGGAGCGGCGGGCGAGCCGCATCGCGCGACTGGTCGCCATCGGCACGACCGCGGTGCTCGCGGTGTATGTCGCCTGGACACTGCCGGTGGAGCGGACCGCGCGGCTGGTCGGGGCGGCGAGTGTGCTCCTGTGGTACGTGTTTACGTTTCTCATAGTTAAACGCGTGGCCCGGGAGTGGCTCAAATGACAATGCGGATTGCGAAGTGCGGATTGCGGAATTTATCGGTTGGTGTCGCGACGTTGGCCATGGTGTCTCATGCCACGGCGGCGCAGACATCCCTTTCCATTTATAGAGACGGCCGCGTCGTTGTGCGACGAACGCTGCCGCAGGCGTTGCAGCAAGGCCGCAATGCGCTGACGCTGCGACTCGAGGCGCTCGATCCCGCGACGATGTTCTCGCCCGATACGAGCGTCACTGTTGTCTCGGCGACGGCGCGCTATCCGAGCACGAAGAGCGACGCGTTGGCGCACGCCATCGGCCAGACGCTGTCGTTCGTGCAGGAGCGGGAGGACGACAAAGCTGCCGATACGGTGAAGGCGACGGTCGTTCGCGTGGACCCGCCGCAATACCGGCTCGCGGACGGACGCTTGTTGCTCGAAGATCCTGGTCAGCCCCTGTTTCCCGCGGAGCTCGTCCGCACTGCGCCCGAAGCGCAGGTTGTGCTCGAAGCTTCCCGGTCGCGGCCACGCACCGAGATTGCTTACCTCGCGCAAGGCATGACGTGGGAAGCGCTCTATCAGGTCATCGTGATCGGAACGAAGGCGCAGATCTCGGGAACCGCGACGGTGACATCAGCGACGCTGCGCGCCGACAGCGCCGAAGTGCAGCTCGTGGCGGGAGCGATCCGCAAGACCCGGGAAGCGCAAGCTCCGGCGCCCGCATTCTTCGCAGTCAGGGGGGGACGCGTCGCCAGAGCGGATTCGGTAAGCGCTGTGGCCGAAGAGCAAGCCGTCGGGGAGACGCATGTCTATCAATTGCCCGGCCGGCTCACGATTGAGCCTGGCACTCCGGTCGCCACCGCTCTCTTTCCGCGCAGCTCGGCGCCTGTCACGCAAGAGTTGATCGTCCCTGGCGTACTGCCGTATCGCGGCTGGATCGGCCAGGCGCCCGAGCCGGATCGTGTTCCCGTGCAGGTGTGGTACACGATCAAACGGCCCGCGAAAACACAATTCGGGGATCGTCCGCTTCCTGCGGGTACCGTACAGATCTATCAGGCCGACTCGAGCGGCCGCCTCCAGCTCATTGGCGAGGCTGCGAACGATCATACGGCGCCGGGACGCGATCTCCGACTGCAGTCGGGCGACGCGTTCGACGTCACCGCCGAGCGTGTGCAGACGGATTACCATCAGGAGATGGTGGCCGGCGCGGGCCGCGGGTTGCCCAATCGCCAGCGGATCACATCGGCGTATCGCGTGACCATCACGAGCGCAAAGACCGAGCCCGTGTCGGTTGATGTTCGCGAAACCCACTTCGGAGATTGGAAGATCACGGAAAGCAGTATCTCCCCGGAAAAGCTCTCTTCCACAGAGATGCGGTTTCGCGTGTCTGTACCAGCGGGAGGGCAAGCGACTTTGACCTACACCGTGCAAGTCGAATCGTGACGGTTCAGATCGCGCACATCGGCGACATCCACTTCGGGGGACTCGCCGACATTCCGGTCATCGAGGCGCTGGAGCGGATGCTGCCCGATCTGCGCCCCGACGCGATCGTCATCGGCGGCGACCTGTCGCAGCGCGCGCGCCACGGCGAATTCCAGCGCGGTCGCGCCTTCGCGAACGTCGCCCGCGAGACGGCCCCCGTCCTCGTCATTCCCGGGAATCATGACGTCCAGTGGTGGTGGCGGCCCTTCATTCCGTTCGGAAAGGACGTGCTGTACCGGAAGTACCGCAGCTACTTCGGTGCGGATCTGACGCCCACGCTGACCCTTCCCGGCGGCGGCAACGGCAGCGGGGGGGGCGGGGGGGGGGCCGTGATCGCGACCGCCCTCACGGCGCATGGGGTCGCCTGGGGATCGCTAACGCCACGGGTGCGCGACATGGCCGTGAAAGGGCATCTGCCGAAGCGAGAAATGGAGCGCGTGCGCTCCGTGTTCGCGCAAGCGGACGCCGGCCTCGCGCGCGTCCTCGTCGTGCATCACAATGTGCTGCGCGGCGAAATGTCGCAGCGGATGGGGCTGGCGCGCTGGCGGAGGGCGCAACGCCGCATCATCGAGGCGGGCACCGAGGTGGTGCTGTGCGGGCACGACCACCAGGAGAGCGCCGACGTGCTCGAGGGGAAGGTCATCGTCTCGACGGCGGGGACGCTGTGCACACGCGCTCGTGGTGGCCGGGCTGTGTCCTTCAATTTCGTCACCATCGATCCGAACGCAGTCCAGGTGACGTTCTTCCGTTGGGAGGCGGCCAAGCAGAGATTCCAGCCCTCGGATACTGCGGCCTTTGCACGCTCGAGAACCCTCAGCGAGGCGCTGACCTGATGGCTTCGAAGTTCCAAGGCGTCGATTTCTACAGTGTCGACGGACTACTCAGTGAAGAAGAGCGCGCCATCCGTGACACCGTGCGCGACTGGGTGGACGAAAACCTCATGCCCGTCATCGGCGAAGCCTACGTCGCGGGCCAGTTCCCCAAACAGCTGGTTCCGCAGATGGCGGAGCTCGGTCTCTTCGGAGCGAATCTCCCAGAGGAGTACGGCTGCGCCGGACTGAACAACGTCGCGTACGGACTCATCATGCAGGAGCTCGAGCGCGGCGATTCGGGCGTGCGCTCGTTCGCCTCGGTGCAGGGCGCTCTCGTCATGTACCCGATCTATACGTTCGGCTCGGAGGAACAGAAGAAGGAATGGCTGCCGCAGATGGCGAGCGGCAAGGTGATCGGCTGCTTCGGGCTCACGGAGCCCGATTACGGGTCCAATCCCGCCGGGATGATCACCGTCGCGAAAGAGACGAGCGACAGCTGGGTGCTGAACGGCGCCAAGATGTGGATCACGAACGGCTCGACGGCGCAGGCGGCGATCATCTGGGCGA
>MNDR01000097.1:14428-37752 GCA_001915025.1 Gemmatimonadetes bacterium 13_2_20CM_2_65_7 | reverse complement strand
TCCCGGCGAGGCTGCCCACGATGGAGTGCGACTGCGCCAGGCCATCCGACCAGGACAAGAAACGGAATTGGCGCCGTCCGTCAGCGGAGACCTGATTCGTGAAGTTCACCGTATGACTGGACCCGTCGTCCAGAAGGTCGCGGAACACGGTGAACGAATTGCCGTCGACTTGAACCACGGCGTTCGTGTCGCTCCCGCGCACGATCGTCAGTGCCCCGAAGCGCAGCCGGAACGCCATCTCGCTGTCCGGCCCACCCGTCAGGCGGATCGAATCGATCGCGAACCCAGGGAAACTGCCGTCAGAATTCATGGCCGGCGCTGGATTGCTGCGTGGATTGAACGACGGATTGTTCGTCACGCCCGGATAGGGATCGCCGGCGTCGCCACGCCGATGCTGCGGCGGCGCGTTGGGATCGTCGAGCTGCCCTAACCCGTCGGCTTGCTCGAGCCGCAGGCCATGAATCGCCCCAGAGTTCACGCTATTGCCGGCGTGGAATCCGTGACTGGTGATTTGCTGCTGATCGACGTGCCAGATGAGGAGGCCGCCCCCACATGGCGGCGCCATTAAACCTGAGCGAAAACAGTGAATACGAATCAGCGCGGTGTCGGACTGGTATCCTTGCCGATTCTCGACCAGGAATGATTCGCTGCGAGGATTCGACACCGTCGGATTGATCAGATAGATCGAATCGGCAATGGGCTCCGCCCTGAGCCGATACGTGCCGGTTGTGGTCAGCGGAACGACGGTGGTCCAACCCATCTCGTTGAGGGACCAGGCCTCGTAGCGCGACGGACTGTAGGCGGCCGTGAAGTTGCCCGAGCCCATCAACCCCCACTGTCCGATTCCCTCGGTCGGCCCCCGCGTGTCATACAGATCCGGAAGACCGAGCGCATGGCCGAACTCATGGGAGGCCGTCCCGATCGGCATGATCTGCGTGCTGTCGCACGACGTCCTGCCGCCGAGTCCGCTCGCCATGAAGTAATCGCTGATGTGGATATGATGGTCGGGCGGGCCGTTCACGGCGTAGGACGTGTCGTTCGTGACGTAATCCTGATAGTTCGTTTCTGTGGAATTGACGAAGACGAAGCGGTGCGACCAGATGTGATTATTGCTAGAGCCGCCGCACGCGCCGTCACGGGTCGCGTGCGCGAACATGATCATATCGACGTAGCCGTCATCGTCACTGGAGTTGGGAATGCCATCGGGACCGTCGTTATCGAACCTTCCGAAGTCCACAAACGAGTCGATATGCGCCAGCGCGGCCCGCATGCCGTTTTGCATCGCGTTCACCGCGGCCGCGCTGAAAATGCCGTTGCAGTTCGTGTTGCCGAAGGGATTGCCAGAGCATGTGCCGGGCGTGCCCGTGTAGAACGTCTCATTGGAGTCGAGCCGCACCCACCCGAAAACCTGTCCCCTCATGGACAACAGGTTGTTCGACAACTGCTCATAGAACGTGCGTACGGTGTACGGATTCTGAATTCCGCCGACAAACGGTGGGGTCGTGCTGAAGAGCAGCGCGTTATACTGCGACGTGTCCCGCATGAAGGACGGATCTGTGTTCCCGTAACCGAACAAGATCGCGGGGACGGTGTGCGTTGCCGCCATCGCGGTCGCGGGCCCTTGCGCGCCGCCCGGCGTCCGTGCCATCGGCGCGTTGAGAGCTGCAAAGTTGCGCGTCGCGATCAGCTGCCGTCGGTACGCCGATACTTGCTGGGCGCGGACACGCCACGCACCGTTGGGGCGAAAGTCGAAGCCGGGAATTTCCCAACGGGGATACAACGAATCCTGGGCCGCAGCAGTGCGGGGAGTTAAAAGAAGAAAAAACGCGACCGCGCTGAAAAACCAAGTAAGGCGTGAACTCACCTGGACCTCCGACGGGAACCAATGCGTGGCTGCAAGCCGGCAATCTAGGGTATTGTGCCAAGGCCGCGAAAGCTGTGCCAATCCTCACAGGGGGAGCTAACTCCAGCAGCGGCCCTCCCTTGCCATTTCAGTACGGTAGGGCTAAGCTGTACGACCGCTCTCCATAAGGCTCCGAGGCTTCGTGCGCACAGAGACCCTGCAGCACATCGCGCTGTTCGACAAGTGTAAGAACTTCACCCGGGCGCGCGAGGTCCAGGCTGCTGGGCTGTATCCCTACTTCAAGCCGATTTCCCGCTCCGAAGACACCGTCGTCATCATCGAAGGCAAAGAGCGGGTGATGATGGGGTCGAACAACTACCTCGGCCTGACTCACCATCCCGAAGTGCTGGCGGCCGCGCGGGGCGCCCTGGAGCGCTACGGTTCAGGTTGCACCGGCAGCCGTTTTCTCAACGGTACACTCGATCTCCACGAACAGCTCGAAGCCGAGCTGGCAGAATTCTTCAATAAGGAATCCTGCCTCGTCTTTTCGACCGGCTATCAGGCCAATCTCGGCGTGATTTCGGGCCTCGTCGGCCGTGCCGATGTGGTGTTCCTCGACAAGCTGGACCATGCGTCCATCGTCGACGGCGCGAAGATGTCGCATGGAGAAACCGTGCGTTTCAATCACGGCGACCTGGCGGGCCTGGAGCGGAAGCTCCAGCGGGTGCCCGAAGGCACGGGCACGATGGTCATCGTTGACGGCATCTATTCGATGGAAGGCGACATTGCCGACGTGCCGGGGCTGCTGCGGGTCTGTCAGAAGTACGGTGCGGCCCTAGCGATCGACGATGCGCACTCGGTCGGTGTGCTTGGCCCGAACGGTGACGGGACCGCCGCTCACTACGACCTCGTCGAAGAAGTCGATGTCATCGTCGGTACGTTCTCCAAGTCGCTGGCGTCAATCGGCGGCTTCGCGGCGGGGTCGGAGAACGTGATTCACTATCTTCGTCATCACTCCCGTCCGCTCATCTTTACCGCGGCTTTGCCGCCGTCGAACACCGCCGGCGTGCTCGCCGCGCTGCACGTCATGCAGCGCGAGCCGGAGCGGCGCGAGCAGCTGTGGCGGAACGCCCGCCGGCTCCAGGACGGCATGCGGTCGCTCGGCTTCGACATCGGTCCCACGGAGACACCCATCGTCCCGGTGCTGATCGGACCGCTCGAGAAGACCTTCCTCTTCTGGCGCAAGCTGTTCGACGCCGGCGTGTTCACCAACCCCGTGGTTCCGCCCGCGGTGCCGCCGTCGCAGTGCCGCCTCCGCACCAGCCTGATGGCGACGCACACGTCCGACCAGATCGACCGCGCGCTCGAGGTGTTCGGCCGCCTCGGAAAAGAGCTGGGGGTCATCTGACCGCAGTGGAGATCGTGCCCGTCTCCGACGGGCGCGGTCTCGATCGCTTTATCGCCTTTCCGTACGACCACTACCGCGCTGATCCGTTGTGGGTGCCGCAGCTGCGCCGGGACGTCCGGACGCTGCTGACACCCGGCAAGAATCCGTTCTTCGAACACGCCGAAGCGCAGTATTTCCTGGCTCGCTCGAATGGTCGCATCGTCGGGCGCATCGGCGCGATCAAGAACGACATGCACAATCGCGAGCACAACGATCGCGTCGGCTTCTTCGGCTTTTTCGAGTCGATCGACGATCAAGCGGTCGCCAACGCACTGTTCGACGCCGCCGCCACGTGGCTCCGCTCCCGCGGGTTCGACACGATGCGCGGACCGATGAACCCATCGGTCAACGACGATTGCGGCTTGCTGATCGAAAACAACGGCACGCCGCCATCACTGATGATGCCGTACAACTTTGGGTATTATCCCGCGCTGCACGAACGCTACGGTTTCGCGAAAGCCAAAGACCTGCTGGCGTACGATGGCGGAGGTTCGGAGTTGCCGCCGGAGCGACTCTTTCAACTGGCCCGCCGTGCCGCAAAGCGCTCCGGGATCGCTCTGCGCACGCTCGACAAGAGACGCTTCGACGCCGAAGTCGAGCTCATTAAGGCGTTGTACAACTCGGCCTGGGAGAGAAACTGGGGCTTCGTGCCGCTGACCGATGCGGAGATCGATCACCTGGCGAAACAGCTCAAGCCGATCGTCGTGCCCGATCTCGTGGTCTTCGCCGAGCAGCACGGCCGCATCGTGGGATTCGGCGTGGGACTGCCGGATTTCAATCTCGCGCTTCTCCACAACCGCTCCGGACATTTGTTCCCAGGAATCCTCAAGGTCTTGTGGTACTCGCGGAAAATCCGACGGGCCCGCATCCTCTTGCTTGGCGTGATTCCAGAATTCCGCGGCCGCGGGGTGGACGCGCTGCTCTACGACCGCATCTGGCAGAATTCGGTCAAGCACGGCATGCCGAGTGGCGAAGCGGGTTGGATCCTCGAGGACAATGCCCTGATGAACAAGTCGGCAACGCAGCTCGGATTCCGCGTTTCCAAGACGTACCGCGTCTACGACAAGCCGTTGTGAACGTCTTTGTGACCGGGGGGACCGGTTTCGTCGGTTCCCACCTGGTCAACGCATTGCGTGCCCGTGGCGACACGGTCACCTGCATGGTGCGGCGCCCGGCGCTCGTCAAGCCACTCGGCTGGGGGAGCGAGGTGCGGCTGGTGCGCGGCGATCTCGATGATGACACGGCGCTGCGAGAGGGATGCGCCGGCGCCGAAGTGGTGTTCCACGTCGCCGGGAAAATCGTTGCGCGTAGTGCCGCCGAGTTCATGGCCACGAATCGCGACGGCACCGCAAACATTCTCGAGGCGGCGCGCGATGCGGGCGTCGCGCGGTTCGTATTCGTGTCGTCGCTCGCGGTCGCCGGTCCGACGACAATCGGACACCCGATCGATGAAACCCGGCCCCCCGCTCCAATCACCGATTACGGACGCTCCAAGCTCGCGGCTGAGGTCCTCGTGCGCGCGATGCCGTTATCCTGGACCATCGTCCGGCCGCCCGTGGTGTACGGCGAATGGGATCGTGCCACGCTCAAGGTTTTTCAACTGGCGCGGCGCGGTGTCGTGCCGGTCTTCGGTGACGGATCCCAGGAATTGTCGGTCATTCACGCGGAAGATCTGGCGCGTTCGTTGATCGCCGCGGCCGTCTCACCAAGGGCAGCTGGGCACGTCTATTTCGCCGCGCATCCCACCATCACGACCAGCCGCGCGTTCGTGATGGAGGCGGGCCGGGCGCTCGGCCGGCCGCAGCCACGGGTCATACCAGTACCGCCGCTCGTGGCGCGCGGCGTGTTGTGGGCAGCGGGCACCCTTGCGCATCTGGCGGGGCGCGCCACCTTGCTGTCGGCCGACAAGGGCAATGAATACCTCGCACCGGCCTGGACCTGCCGGAGCGACGCCCTCACACACGACACGGGCTGGCACGCCGAAATCGGACTCGACGCCGGACTGCGCCGGGCCGCCGATTGGTATCGGGAGGCAGGATGGCTGTAGCCCACCGCCGTTGGGGTGTCAGCGAAACGCTGTGGCGGGATTTCACGGCGATCGACCTCGCGACGGCAGCGTACGTCGTCGTCGCGACCATTGTGGTCCTGTTTGCCTTTCGGAGCGAGGGAATACCCGGCTGGCCCTGGCTGCTCACGGCCCATGCATTGATGGCTGCCTTGGTGTTGCTCGCGCCGCGCGCTCGCAATGCCGGACGAGTAGGCCGCTTTTTCGGCGACTGGTATCCGATGGTGCTGCTGCCGGCGCTGTACGGCGAAATCGGTGTGCTGACCTTGAGCGCGGGTTTTCAGAATGATCTGCTGATTCAGCGGCTCGAGACCTGGGTGTTCGGATCTCAGATCTCCTACCGCTGGATCCGCGAATCGCCGAGCGTGCTGCTATCCTGGATTCTGCACGCGTGCTACCTCGCCTACTATCCGATCCTGTACGCGTCTCCTCTGGGTTTGTGGATGGTGGGACGACGGGACGCATCACGCCATACGATTTTCGCCGTCATGGCGACGTTCTACCTATGCTACATCGTGTTCCTTTTCTTCCCGGTCGCCGGTCCCCGCTATGCGTTCGATGGGGCTCACAACATCGCGACAGACGTGTGGCCGGCGCGTTTCGCCGCCTGGCTGCTCGATCGTGGCGACTCGTGGGGCGCCGCGTTTCCATCCTCCCACGTCGCTGCGTCGGTCGTCGCTACCGGAATGGCCTTGCGTTACTGGCGGCCATTGGGCCTCGTGCTGTTGCCGTTTACCGCCGGCCTGATCCTGGCCGTGGTTTACGGCCAGTTTCACTATGCGGTGGACGCGCTGGCCGGCCTGATGGTGGCGGCCGTGATGTTGGGAATCATGCAGACTGCGGAAGCGGCGGAGCCGCAGCGTCTGACGGTTGGCGACTACGGAGTGGAGCCGTGGTCGTGATCGTGGGAGTCCATTCCCCCCATTTCCCCCATGCCCTCCATCCCGCTCATTCCACCTCCAGTCAGTCCCATGAAATGGCGGACGTCCAGCTGATATAGGGAGTCGCTCGGCTCGGCGCTCGGCCACACGGCACCGCGACGAGGAATAAACAGTCCCCCGACGACACCCATTCCTCCGGCCGCAATCGTATGCCCGGTCGGATTCTCATAGACCACCCGGACGCGATAGCGGTGTGACGCCATGATCGGTAAGCCGATTCCGGTGAGGCCATAGAATCTGCCCAGCGGCACCGGACTCGCTTCGCCGGGCGGCGCGGGCGCGGGCTCGCCGTGCCACAGCAACGTGCCGGTCGTCACGTCCCAGAACTCGATCGTCCGGCCGTATTCGTGCATGTGGCCACCGATGACCACGATCTTGCCATCGACAGCAGGGCTGCCTTCGTACGAGCGCTCGCTGTGTCCGGGCGACAAGTCGAACGACTTGTCCCCCACCGGAAATGCGACGTCGAGCTGCCAGGGGAAAACAGAAAAGAACGGCCACGGCCGGCCATCGGGTACGTAGCTCAGCACCAGGCGCACTCGAACGCCACGATAGCTGACTGGTGTCGTATTATGCAGCATCGCGTTGGCGATGATGCGCTCGCCCGCGCGAACGCGCGCTCCGAACAGCAACCACGGGAAGCGGATCTCGCCCGTCTCCCTCCCCGATGCCAGAATGCGACGCGCGATGGGCAGAAAGAGCTCCCGCTCGGCTGGATCCATCACGTTCATGTGATGCAGCAAATCGGCGGGCAACAGGCGCCCGTCTTGATCTCTCAGTTCCGCGTGGAAGGCGTAAATGGAGGCATTTACCGGAAACTCGCCCAGAGAAGCCGGCGGGATATCGTGTGCGGCGCCCGCGGGCAGGTCGACGGACGGCAGCTCGAGCACAAGCTCGCGCCGCTTGGCGTCCGCGGTGATGCTGGCTCGCGGCAACGTAGTCCAGGCGAGCGGTAGCACCGGTCGCTGCGCGGGAACGGCACTCCACGCCCCATACGCGGCGAGAGCGATGGGTAGCGCAGCGACAATTGCGAACGCGCGTCGAAGCCTCACGAGTATCTCGAGGCGCGAGCCGAGAGCGGAGTTCCGTCGAGCGTAATCGTTTGGGGCAAAGCGACGCCAAGGTAGTCGAGCATCGTCGGCATCAGATCTACTGTCCGAATGGGAGATTCCGGAAGTGGTACACTGGCCGCGATGGGGACCTCCATATGTTCCGTAATGAGACTGCCGTGTCCGGCCCGGTGTTCGGGAATTTCCCACGGTCCGCGGAAGTCCGCGCCCGGCCCCGCGGCGAGCACCAGGTCCCCGGCGCGCGCCGACTGGAAGAGCTGCAGCAACTGGCGCGGAGCGTCCGGCAGGTCCGTGTTTCGCGTCCGCGCCAACAATTCACGATCGTCGAGCTCAAGATACCCGCCGAGGTTCAGCGGGTCGCCATCCGTGGGCTGATAACGAATTAAGTCCAGCGTCTGAGAGATCCGCGCGCGCGCACCGCGGGTTTGCATCACCACGCCATCCATGTCATCACGACACGCGGCCAGCCTGACGGCCGGCAGCGCCAGCAGTCGCTGCAACACATCACGCGGGATCTCGGATTCCGTCCGCGGCGTCTCTCGCCCCGAGCGCGGCTCGAAGTACAGTTGGACGCTGGCGTTCCCCGACACCATCGTCGCGACCCGCGCGCCTCGTCGCCACACGTGCATCGGATGCCGCAATGTCGCAAAGCCCCACTGCTCGAGTAACACAGCCACGTCGCAGTGTTCTTTCATGACAGTCGCGCCGTGATCGGCGGCGACGAAGAATGCGGGTAATTCCCCGCCGCTTCTCGCGACGCGCGCGACGAAAGCGCCGAGCGCCCGGTCCACCAGGCGATAGCCGTCGAGCACTGCGGGATGCCAGGGGTCTTTGAGATGCGTCGTTCCGTCGATTCCCGGAAACACCACGAAGAGAAAACGCCACGGCGCAGCGGCCAACGCAACCCATGCCTCTTGAACCGCGCGATCGAGCGCGGGATAGGTCCCCAGGTAGTGGGCTGCCGAGCCAAGGATCGCGCGACGGAGCGGAATGCGATGGGCGCCGTTGGCGAGGCCGCGGGTAATCGGCGTGCAGATCGCGATGCTTTCGGGCACGAGATCGAACATCGACGGCGCCGGGGCGATGTCGCTGTTGAGCCAGGGGCCCTGCACGCCGCAATAGCTGCGCGCAGCACGCCACTGTTCCCGCCATCCACCGGTGGCGGCGGCGCGATCCAGCCAGCGAATACCCGGAATGCCGGTGCTGCCGGGATAACGGCCGAACAGGAATGGGATGTACGCGACGCCGGTCGTCGAGGGAAACACCGTCGTCCCCACACGCCACCCACCGGGCTCGATGACGAAGCGGGCGAGGTTCGGGAGATCGCCGCGCGCCAGCAACTCCCGCAAGACGTCGGGGCGCGCGCCATCGATGAGGACGAAGACCGCACGCATGTGTTTAGCGAGTATCGGCCGCCCCCCCCGCCCCCCCCGCCCCCCCGGGGGGCCGCTCCCAACACAGGCCCAGTGGTTTGCAGAAGACGATCGCCGCAATGATCGCAGCGGCCAAGGCGATGACCAGTATCGCCGGCCAGATCGTGTCGCGTGGTCTTGGTACCCACAGGGCACGCTGGAACGCCGCGGCGTTCGGCCAGCGCCGATCGGGAGATGTGCTCAGTGCTTTGCGTAGCGCCCGTCGCAGCCGGCGCGGGACGCCGGACCAGTCAGCCGCTTCCGGCTTCATGCCCGTTGTCCAACTCCGCCCACTGACCGCTTCGTAGAGAAGGGTGGCGACGGCGTAAACATCGGCAGCAGGCGACTCCGACGCGGTCGTGCTCATCGGCGCCAGGACCGGTCGTCC
This sequence comes from Gemmatimonadetes bacterium 13_2_20CM_2_65_7, assembly GCA_001915025.1. Classification (GTDB taxonomy): domain Bacteria; phylum Gemmatimonadota; class Gemmatimonadetes; order Gemmatimonadales; family GWC2-71-9; genus 20CM-2-65-7. The sequence continues at coordinate 28,586 of MNDR01000097.1, read as the reverse complement.
TTGCTCGAGCACGACCGTATTCGCGCGAATGTCGCCGTACCCTACCCCGCGCGCGTGCGCCGATTCGATGGCTGACAACAGCGCGCGACAGATCTGCGTCGCCTCCCGGACGGACAAGGGGCCGGAGCGCAAGCGGTCAGCGAGAGTTCGGGAGGACGAGGGCGTCGTCTCGCTCGTCATAGCGTCGCGAATCTAACCTCAAAAAAGCGGCCCCGAAATTTCCGGGGCCGCGGCCGGTCTGGACAACGGCAACTATTGGACCTTGATGGTGATCTTCATGCCGAGCGGCAGATGCGGCGTGCAGTAGCCCTTGTACGTGCCTTTGGGCGCGTTCGCGAAAGACACGTCGTAGGTGTCGTTGGGATTCGTGAGGAACGGCCCGGACAGATTATCCATGGTGTTCTTCATGCCCGCGTTGAGGGCCGCAGCGCCTCCCGCGGGAATCGAATCGGGCCAGAACGTGATGTTGTGCGGACCGCCCGCGACGTTGACGAAGCGCACCGTCGCTCCCGGCGCGATCGTGATCGAATTCGGCTCGAAGCCCGCTTTCGTGCTGCCGTTGCCGGTCATCTTCACTTCGGTGACAGGACCGGTCGGAGTCGCCGGCGCGGTGCCAGCCGGTGGTGCCGGAGGCGCTGCTTGCGTTTGGGTCTGGTTCTGGTCGCCTTTATTGCCACCGCAGGCGAGCGCGCCAAAGGCGACGACGGTCGTGAGCAGAGCGAAGCGCATTGCGGAAGTCCTCCGGGACATGTGGAGCTGATGGTTGGGGGTGGATGTCGTTTGTGAACAGTTTCACAATAGCGGTCAATATAGAGGCGGGTCCCCAAAACGGGAGTCCCACAAAAGCACTACCTTCCCGGTCCATGAAACAGGCGATCATCGTTTGGGTGCTGGGCGCATGCAGCGCCATCACCGTCTCGGCCCAGACGTGGACTACGCAAATTGGTTTCGAGGGTGGCTTTGCGCGCGTGAAAGCGGCGGGGGCCGGTTCGGGAGTGTATCGCGATCACGTCGACCTCCCTGGCAGCGGCGCGGCCTTCCCCGCGCTCTTCCTGGTCATCCCAGTGGCAAGTCGCGTTGCATTGGAGCCGAACCTGTCGGCGACACACGACCGAATTACCGAGAGCAGCGGACTAATTCCCACCGCAACCACCGCCGAGGTGCGATTGTCGCTTCGGGCCGATGTGGCAATCGCCTCGGGTTTCTACGTCGCCGGGGGTGGAGGGATTCGGTACCTGGCGATGGACAACAATCACTCGGTGCAGACCGGCATTCTGGGCGCCATTGGGTATCGGCACAACGTTGGCTCAAATCTGGGCGCGCGCATCGAAGCGCGTTGGCTCACGCTTCGACGGGCAGACTCGGTCTTGCCGAGTAACCAATATTCGCTCCTGCTTGGGATCGCGCGCTCCCTGCGAGGAATCGAGACGCGCAATGCGGGTCGGGGCCCGTGGCGCCTGCGGCTCGGCATCGCCGGTGGATACGTGCGCACGCATCTGTACGGATCAGTTTCCGGACTATCTGTCGATTTCCACGAGACGGCTCTTGATTTCCCCGGCTCGGGCCCGACAAGTCCGGCAAAACTGTTCGTTATTGCGCCGCTCGCCGGCCGGTTTGCACTGGAGACTGGATTCGGGGTGCAACGCACGCAGGAACAGGGGATCACGCTCTCAGATGTACACTTCGCTCCGAGGCTCGACGTAGCGATTGCCGGCGGCGTCTACGCCGCCGCGGGCGGCAACATCCGGTATCTGGAGCAGACAGGAACCGCGGGTTTTGCGTTGGCAGGAGCCAATGCCGCCGTAGGCTATCGCTTTCCACTCCTCCAAGAGCTCGAGGGCCGCGCCGAACTCGGCTACACGGTCTTCAAACAGCGCCGGAATTTTCCCTTTGCCGAGAACGACCTTGCCTTGCTGTTCGGTGTCTCGATGCCGCTGAAGTAGCGTCCCCCACGTGCCGAATATGCCGGATCGAGTCACCGAACAGATTACCGCAGATGAGTTAGCGCAGCGACTGGACCGCGGCGAGTCGCTGCAGGTGCTCGACGTGCGCACGCCCGACCGAGTCGCGCGAAATCGGGTCGCGTTCGGTACCGAGCTCCAGTTTCACGCCCTGCCGAATTCCAAGATTTTCGCGCTGCCCGACGCTCCCGATCTGCAGCTCGACGCGGGGCGTCCCGTCGCCGTCATCTGCGGCCATGGTAATTCCAGCAAACAGACGACCGCGTTCCTGCGTGAGCGTGGGTACGAGGCGTACTCGGTCACCGGCGGCATGGCCGCGTGGGAGGCGGTCTACGTCGCGCGCCGGCTTTCGCCCACACCCTCGCTCTCTCATGTCATACAGCTCGACCGTGTTGGAAAGGGGGCGCTCAGCTACGTCCTCGTCAGCGACGGCGATGCCGTCGTCGTCGATCCGGGCCGGCACGTCGAGCGGTATGACGCATTGCTCGCCGAGCTGCGGGCGACTCCGGCCGCGGTGGTCGATACGCACCTCCACGCCGATTACTTGAGCGGTGCGCGCGAGGCGGCCGCACGATGGCAGGTTCCCTACTTCCTTCATCCGGACGATGCGGTCTCTCCGTATGACAGCACGCCAGGCCGCCTGGCGTACCAGCCCCTGCACGACGGCGATACGATCGCATTCGGCCGGGGCACACTGCGCGTCGCGCACGTGCCGGGACATACCCTCGGCAGCATCGCGTTAATCGCCGATGAAGGCCTCGTGTTGACCGGTGACTTCCTGTTTGTGCAGTCGGTCGGGCGGCCCGATTTGGCCGGTCAAACGGAATCGTGGGCCAAGCTGCTCTGGCACAGTCTCGAGCGCACGCGCCAATCGTGGCCGGGCGACCTGCTCGTGTTGCCGGCGCATTATGCGAGCGAATTGGAACGGCGTGCCGACCGCGCCATCGCAGCACGCTTCGATGTGATCGCCGCCACCAATGCGGCCGCAACCATCCAGGACGAACGAGCCTTCCTACGGTGGATTACCGAGCATACGACCAGCTTTCCCGATGCCTACCGCGCGATCAAAGAGACGAACCTGGGTCTCGCGGAACTCTCCGATTCCGAGGCCGAAATGCTCGAATCCGGCCCCAATCAGTGTGCCGTGAAATAGCTTAGACCGCTGCTGTGCAACTTTTGGGAGGGCGTCCGTCTCTCATGGCGTCCCTTACCAGAGGTTGCCATGCGGACGTTGCATCGTGTCTGGGGAGTTGTTGCGCTTCTTGCCGTCATCGTTTCGCTTCCGCTCTCTGCCCAGGGGTGGATCGATCCGATCCGGCCGCTCCCTCCGAACGCGAACGGGCGAATCGAGCGGCTGCGGAGCGCCGTGCAAGTCAGCATCACGGGCCGCGTGGCACGGGTCAGCGTCGAGGAGTGGTTCCGCAACAACGGCCCGATGCTGGAAGAAGGGATGTATCACTTCCCTCTGCCGGGCGAAGCGGTCTTCTCCAGTTATTCACTCTGGCAGGGCGACAAGGAGCTGCGCGGCGAGGCGATGGACGCCATGCAAGCGCGTTCCATCTACGAGAGCATAGTTCGTCAGAAGCGGGACCCGGCGCTGATCGAGCTGGCAGGACAGGGACTCATTCGCGCGCGGGTCTTTCCAATCAGCCCCGGTGAGACACGCAAGATCACCCTCAAATACACACAGCTGCTCGAGCGCACGGGCGATGCGTGGCGCTTCCGCTACCTCGGCGATCGCAACCGCCAAAGTGCGCCACGCAGCTTCCGGCTGGAAGTCGACAGCGCGGCGCAGTTCGGCGATCCCTACTCTCCAACCCATCACGTACAAGTCGCGCGTCGCGACAGCCGCATCGAAGTCACCCTCGGTGACGCCGCGAACACGGGCGACTTCGAGCTGCTGCTTCCGCTCGCCCGCGGACTCGTCGGGTTGTCGCTCCTGCCCCATCATCCGGTCGGAGAAGACGGCTACTTCATGCTGCTGCTTGCCCCCGGCGCGGCGTCTGAAGCGGCGGCATTGCGACGCGACGTCGTCGCGGTGATCGACGTCTCGGGATCGATGTCAGGCGAAAAGATCGCGCAGGCAAAGTCGGCCTTGACTCAGCTCCTCGGCTCCCTGCGCGACGGCGATCGCTTCCGGCTGGTCGCGTTCTCGGGCGGTGTGCGGCGTTACGCGCAGGGTTGGACCGCCGTAAGTACCCAGGGTCGGCGCGATGCATCCACATGGATCCAGAGTCTCGAGGCCGAAGGCGGAACGAACATCGCCGGCGCACTTTCGGAGGCGTTTACTGATCCTCCCGCAGAGGAGGCCCTCGGCGTCGTCGTATTCCTCACGGATGGGCAGGCGAGCACGGGCGACACCGATCCCGAGCATATCGTCGAGCGTGCCGAGCAAGGGCGCGGCCGGTTCCGCGTCTTCTCGTTTGGCATCGGCGACGACGTGAACACCTATCTGCTGGACCGACTCACCGAGCGGGCGCGGGGTACGACGGAATACATCCGGCCGGGTGAGAACATCGAGCGCGCTGTCGGCTCGCTGGCCGCAAAGATCGCAAGTCCCGTACTCACCGACGTCGCCATATCCGCCACGTCCGGCGTCGAGCTGTATGAGGTTCAGCCCGGCAGCCTGCCGGACCTCTTCGCGGGTGATGAGATGGTCGTGCTTGGCCGGTACCGGGGACTGGGGACCCGGGAATGGTCTGTAGCGGTTCACGGAAAGCGAAATGGGCGCCAGGAAGAGTTTACCACGACAGTCGGCGATCGCGAGAACGATGACGCGCGCTATGTCGAGCAGCTGTGGGCGGCTCGCAAAGCCGGCGCGCTCTCGCGCGAGATTCGGCTCCACGGCCAAACGCGTGAGCTCATGGACGCCTTGAAGCAGCTGGCGCTGCGCTACGGCATTTTGACCGAGTACACGTCGTATCTCGTTCAGGAGCCCAACGTCGTTGCCCGGCGCGACTTTGAACAACGGCTGATGCGCACGCCCGCCCCCGCGCCGGCAAATCAGACAGGGGCTACGTCAGTCGATCAATCAGCACGCGAACGGGTGATGCTGGAGGCGGTAGTCGTTACCAGCGTTGACGCCGCCACCCGAGGCAATCCGCGTGCGCTCTCGGGCATCAATCCCACGCAGCGCGTCGGGGGACGGCTGTTCATTCTTCGCGACAGCACCTGGACCGATCTCGGTCACGGCGACTCGCTGAACGTCGTAAGCGTGGCGCCCTACAGCGACGCCTACTTCGCGCTGTTGCACGCGATGCCCGATTTGACGCCGGCGACTGGGCTCGGCCCCAGCGTCCTGGTGGCCGGACGCCACGCGAGCATCAAGATTGAATCGGGAGGCAAGACCCACTGGCAGGCGGGCGAACTGGAGCGACTCGTGCGCGCATTCCGGGGCTAGGCCGTAAGTGCCTGAAGACATCGCTGAGGTGTACCGCAGCACCTACGGCGCGCTTGTGCGGTTCCTGTACCGCAAGGTCTGGGATGCCGAGCGCGCCGAGGATCTCGCGCAAGAGGCATTCGCCCGGGCGCTCGTGCACCGACCCGAAAAGGCGCGGGGGTGGTTGTTCGTCGTGGCAGCCAACATGGCGCGCGATGAAGCGCGCCGCGCGGCACGCGAAAAGCGGCACCTCACCCTACTGAAGAGCGAGTCGGATTTCGTGCACGGCTCGCCTGAAGAAGCGATCGATGCCGATACCCAGCGCACTCACGTACGCGCGGCACTCGAGCAGCTGACGCCGCGTGACCGCGAAGCGTTGCTGTTGTGGGACTCGGGGCTATCCTACGATGAAATCGCCGCGCAAACAGGGTTAGCGCGCGGCGCGGTCGGAACCACATTGGCGCGGGCGCGCCGGAGGCTCGTCGAAGCGTATGACGCAGGACTCGCGGGAGGAGGGCAGCATGTCGCACGTGGATGAAGGCACATTGCACGCCTATCTCGACGGCGAGCTGTCGCCACCCGAGCATGCCGCGCTCGAGATCCACATCGCTCAGTGCGCGCCCTGCAGCGCCCGGCTGGCTGAAGAACGGTCACTGATCGAGCGCGCGAGCGCCGTGTTGAGTGCTGCGCGCCCCAGCGAGCGCCCGGCACCTCCGCTCAACGAACTCGCTTCACCACGACGGCGCGGTCGCCGGATACTCGGCGCGCGTTTGCCCTTTGCGTGGGCAGCGACCGTGGTGCTCGCGCTGGGGATCGGGTACTATCTCCACGCTCCCGAGTCGCCGGTCGCGCCTGCACAGGAACCGAAAGCCGTCGCGACGAACGTGCCGGCGGCAGACAAACTCGAAGGACGAGACCTACAGCGCCGCCGCGACGTGCGCTCCGCGCGCTCGCGGGAAGAGGTCTCTGATTCAGCAGCTTCAGTCAGCACGGAGCCGTTGACGACTGGAACTGTGGCTCTGCAACCGAGGGCGCAACTGCGGGGAGCAGCGCCCGTGAGGGCGGCGGAGCCGGCGGCGCCATCGGCACGTCATGTTGATGAGGCGATTGTGCAGGCGGATAACAGGCTCGCTGGTCTCCGCGGTCGTCTGGTCAGCTCGCAGTGGACCGTCATCAGCAGGGGCTCAGCGCGCACCCTGCTCGGTGCCGACCCCGTGGGCATTCCGGGCCTCGCGGCGCGGGGCATCCGTCGCAGCCCGACTGATGCCGCCACGATCGTCGTGGAGCAACAGCTCGATTCGACGACGGTTATTCAGCTGTTCCAGCGCGCCGCCACCGTCGATGGTGCTGCGCTCGGGTTTAGCCAACGGTTCAACGCACAGGCCGAGCGCGCTCCGGCCGAGCGCCTGGCTCGCTACGTGGGACGGCTGCGCGTGGAGATTGCAGGACCGTTGACGCCGGATTCGTTGAATCGACTGCTCGAGCAGGTGCAGCCGCTGCCCTAGGCTTCTTGTCGCCGCCAGGCGATCAGCTCGGCAACGACACTCACGGCGATTTCTTCGGGCGTCACGGCGCCGATCGCCAACCCCACAGGAACACGCACCCGCTGTAAGCTTTTCGCAGGTACGCCCGCCGCCGTCAGACCCTTCGTCACCACGATCTTCTTGCGGCTGCTACCCAGCAGGCCGACATAACCGGCCGGCGACGTGGCGACGCGCTCGAGGATGACGGCGTCGTTCCGATGGCCACGCGTTGCGATGACGACCGCGTCGGCCGCGGTGAGCGGATACCGCAACAGAGCGGCATCCACGTCTCCCGCAAGCGTGATCACGTCGTCGCCGAACCGGGACGCATCCGCATAGTCGGCGCGGTCGTCGATCACGACGACGCGAAATCCCGCGGCAGCGGCCGCGCGCGCAATCGCGGAACCGACATGACCGGCACCGAATACGAACACGCGTGGCGGTTGAGTCAGCCGCTCCTCCATGAAACGCCCGTCGCGAGTCAACGTGGCCGCTGATCCGGAAACACTCGCGCGAGGACGAGCTTCAAACGTCTTCACGGGAGCTTCACGCGTCCAATCCGTCGCGGTGCGTACCAGTCCCGAGTCCGCACTGGCTGCCGCTTCGAGCACGCGCACGTACGGCTCGTCGGCGATCAACGGCTCGACAAACACATCCACGGTTCCGCCACACGAGAGGCCGAGATCGCCCGCGAGATCGGCGTTGAGATGGTGAGTGAGCAGCGTGGGTTGTTGACTGGCTTGCGAGGCCAGTGCCGCGCCGATGACGTCCGCCTCGACGCATCCGCCGCCGACCGAACCGATCAACCGTCCCTCGGCGCCAACGAGCATCTTCGTGCCGGCGGGCACCGGTGTCGAGCCGCGCACGCGCGCGACGGTGGCCAACGCGCCTGCGCCTCCGCCACTAATGAGCTCGGCGGCAGCCTTCCAGACGTTCATGCGTAAAAACTAAGCTCCCGGAGCCGCGAGCGCTCCGGGAGCCACGATTTCAAGAATGGCTCGCTATTGTACGACGATCGTGCCGTGCATCCCTAGCGATGCGTGGATGGTGCACTCGTAGGTATACGTCCCCGCGACCAGCGTTGCCGTATATGTGCCGGACGACTTGTTTCCCGACGGGGCAGGCAGCGTTCCCGGCGCGGTCTGCCATGTCACATTGTGAGTGACGGCGCCGTTCGCCCAGGAGAACGTCACCATCCCCGCCGGTATGGTATCGGGAGTTGGTGAGAAGGAATTGTTGGCGACGGTGACCGTCGTCGAGTGACCGCCTGGGGGTGGCGGCGGCGGCGGAGGGGGCGGATTGCCGCCATAACCGGTGCTGTTGCCGCACGCTGCTGTTACCGCTAACGCCGCAATCGCCGCAACCGTCAGCAAACGAACCATCGGCATGATGCCTCCAGATAGGACCGGTCAGGGAAGCTTACCGCTGAGTGCTAGTCGTACACCAGGGTTTGCGAAACGGACGGACTTAGTGGTGTTCCCGCTCAAGTGCGTTCGCGGCGAGACGAGGAGAGATGATGGGGTAGCGGCCCGCGAACCACGCCCACGAGAGGAAGAATAGACCGCCAAAGAACAGGGCCACTCCGATTTCGGGAAGGCCGATGGCCGGGCCCGCGCCCTGATTGATGGATGGCACGACCTCGAGGTAGCGCTCCAGCCAGATCCCGACCAGGCTCGCGAGGGCGAACCCGATCATCGTGGGGGCGAACTTTTTCGGCTTCACACCGAGCAGTCCTACGAAAGGAATCAGGAACACAAGGAGGAAGACGGCGGTGCCGACGGGACGCCACGCACCGTACAACCGGTAAAAGATGAAATATGTCTCTTCCGGCAGGTTGCCGTACCAGATCACGAGGAATTGCGACCACATCAGGTAGGCCCAAAACACGGTGAACCCGAAGCAGAGTTTGCCGAGATCGTGCTGTTGCCGGGACGTGTAGATGCCGTCGAGCCCCATGGCACGCCGCAGCCAGATCCCGAGAACCGCGAGCAGCATCAGCGCCGCGAGGAAGCTGCCCATGAAGTAGAACGCCCCGAACAGATTGCTCACCCATTTCTGGGCCAGCGACATTATCAGATCAAAGGCGAGCAAGCTGTACCCGAATGCGTACGCGAGAATGAGGATCGCGGCGTCGCGGGAAATTGCGGGAGCGTCTTCCTTGCGGTCGACGGCTTCGTTGGTCGCAAGCTCGCGGACATCGGGCGCGACGTCGCGGCGCACAAACCGCCAGGAGAGCCAGGACAACAGCGCGAGAACTACGCCGTTGCGCAGGAAGAACCACTTGCTGACGAGCCACCACCCGACGTCGGGCCGCGGTTCGTGAATCCAGGTGAAGATGTATACGCGGCCGATGATGAGACCGACGAAGAGCACCACCGACACCGTTGTGAAGGCGACGGCCGCTTCCGCGAAACGGATGAGCACACCGCCCCAGTGACCCTTTGCCAATTTCAAGATGGCGGCGAACACCACCATGCCCTGTGCCAGTCCGGACCAGAACATGAAGTTGGCGTGATACGCCCACCACGTTCGCTCGGGACGGCGACTCATCAGTCCCGACACCAGAATGATGCCGCCGACGATCGCGGCAATCGCACCAAGGAGCGTGACGCGGGCGACGGGAGCCGCGCGGGCTTTTTCTGCGAGCGCTGACCGGCCGATCGTCGCAACGCTCACTGATTGCCTCCGCCCCCGCCCCCGCCCCCGCGTGCCAGCAGCTGCAGACTCCGCACGTAGTTCACGACGTCCCAGCGATCGGTGCCGTGGATCTTGTCGCCATAGCGGGGCATGATCCCCCGGCCCATGCGTTGCGCTTCCACGATCATTCCGTAGATCGCGCCGTCGCTCATGTGCGGGCGCGCGGGATCGACGAGTGAAGGCACACCGGGGAACGGACCGCCGCCGGCCATCGAGACGGGCCCGTTGCCCTGCCCGCGCTCGCCATGACAGACGAGACAGAAGGTCTGATAAACCGCCTGTCCGCGGTTCAACGACTCGGCGGTGCGGGTGCGCGGATTCACGAGATGATCCGCGGTCTCACGCGTCACCGGCAGCTCGCCTCCTGCGGTCGGCACCGCGCCCGCGACGGGCGGGATCGGGCGCGCGTACGGCTTGATGTTGCGCTGATGTCGCATCGTCGCAAACCAGCCGACCTTGTGGACGACCGTGTCGGGATCGCAGGCGCCCAGCAGCACCAGCGCGCCGACAAGCAACGCGCGTTTACCCACGCCGCACCTCTTCCGCTCCCGCTTCGCGCAACACTGCTTCGACCCGCGCGGCTTTATCTGACGCAGCCGGGACAAACACGCCGAAACGATCGTTGGTGAAGCGTGGGTCGTACTGAATGGTGCCGAGCCGCCGCGCCGCAAACGCAGCGTTGAACAGAATCCCGAGAATTGTAGACAGCGCACCGAATAGCACCGTCATCTCGAACATGATGACGACGTACGGCGGGACCGATCCGATCGGCTTGCCGCCGACCGCGATCGGCCAGTCGTAGGACATCCACAGCGTCAGCCAGGCCCCGATCGCGCATCCCGCAATGCCGCCGATCAGGGTGAACATGCGCACGGGACTCACCGGCTGGCCGAGCGCGTCCTCGATCTCGTGACGCGGGATCGGAGAGTACACGGTAAAATCGGCGTGTCCTGCCGCACGTAGCTTCTTGATCGCCTCGAGCGTCGCGTCAAGGTGCGCAAACACGCCGAGGACACCGGGAGTTGGTGGGGGCCGGAAGATGTCGTGCAAGGGTTTGGGCAACGGCACGTGGAAATGCGTCGTCATGCGTGTCGCGCTCCTGCGCGTGCGGCGACACGCTTGGGCGGCGGCAACACTTCCTTCACTTCACTGATCGAGACGGCCGGGAAGTTCTTCACGAACAGGAGGAACCACATGAAGAACCATCCGAAGCTGCCGGCCATGATGCCCCAGTCGGCCCACGTGGGGTTGTAAACGGCATTCGCCCACGGCTCATACGGCTCGCCCGCCAACGATACGACGATGATGACGTAGCGCTCAAACCACATGCCGATGTTCACGAAGATCGAAATCACGAACAAGGCCGTGATGTTGGTGCGGACTTTCTTGGACCACAGCAGCCACGGCAGCAGGCCGTTGCAGATGTACATGGTCCAGCTCGCCCACCAGTACGGCCCAAACGCCCGGTACCAGAACGCTGCCCGCTCGGACGCGTTGCCGCTGAACCAGGCGACAAAGTTCTCGGTCACGTACGAGAAGCTCACGATCGAGCCCGTGAGCAGGCACAGCTTCGCGAGGTTCTCGAAGTGATCGACGGTGATGATTTCTTCCAGATGGAACAGCCGGCGGATCGGCACCAGCAGCGTGATCACCAACCCGACGCCGGAGTAGATGGCGCCGGCAACGAAGTACGGCGCGAACAGCGTGGCGTGCCAGCCGGGCACGATGGCCATCGCGAAGTCCCACGACACGACGCTGTGCACCGACAGCACCAGCGGCGTCGCGAGCGCGGCGAGGTAGAGGTAGCCGCGCGTGTAATGGCGCCATTGCTCGTTCGCGCCGGTCCAGCCGAGTGCCGTGATCCCATAGAGCTTCTTGCGCCAGCCCGTCGCGAGATCGCGCACTGCCGCGATGTCCGGGATCAGGCCCATGATCAAGAACACGGTCGAGACGGTGAAGTACGTGCCGATCGCGAACTCGTCCCAGATCAGCGGCGATTTGAAGTTCGGCCACAGGCCGCGCTCGTTCGGATACGGAATCAGCCAGTAGAAGTACCACTGCCGTCCGATATGAATCAGCGGGAACAAACCCGCCGTCATGACCGCAAACACCGTCATCGCTTCCGCGGTCCGGTACACCGCCGTGCGCCATCCGGACCGGAACAGGAAGAGAATCGCGGAGATCAGCGTCCCCGAGTGTGCGATGCCCACCCAGAAGACGAAACAGGTTATGAAGACAGCCCAATAGACTGGATGCGAGTAGCCGGCGAGTCCCAGCCCGTACCGCAACAGGAACAGCAGCGTGATGATGCCGACGCCGAGCAGGCCGACGGCCGAGCCGAGCAGCAGGAAGTACCCGCGCGTCGGCGCGCCCAACGTCCGGGCGATTGTCCGAGTCACGTAGTCGTAGGTCACCCTAGCCATGACTCGGCGTCTCCTGCGCCACGACGCGAGCGAGATACGTGATCGCAGGCCTGGTGTTCAAGCCGGCGAGCACGTGATAGCCGCGCGGGTTACCCGCCAACTCGTAGACGCGCGAGTGGCGGTCGTTGAGATCGCCGAAGATGATCGCTTCGGACGGGCACGTCTGCTGGCAGGCGGTCACGATGTCGCCATCGCGGACGTTGCGATCCTGGAGTCGCGCCTGATTCTGCGCGCCACGGATGCGCTGCACGCAGAACGTGCACTTTTCCATCACGCCCTTCTCGCGCACCGTGACATCCGGGTTGAGCAGCATCGACAGCGGCTCGGGCCACGCTTCCCACTCGCCGCCGCGCTCCGCGTAGTTGTACCAGTTGAAGTAGCGGACCTTGTACGGGCAGTTGTTGGAGCAGTAGCGCGTGCCGACGCAACGGTTGTAGACCTGGCCGTTGAGGCCGTCGGGCGTGTGGTAGGCGGCGTAGACCGGACAGACCGGCTCGCACGGCGCGTTGCCGCACTGCTGGCACAGCATCGGCGAATTGACGGCGCCCTGCGGCACGCCTTTCTGATCGGTCAGCCAGTAGCGCTCGAGCCGCATCCACGACATCTCGCGGCCGCGTTGCATCAGCTGCTCACCCACCGTCGCCAGGTTGTTTTCGGCGTAGCAGGCGGTGACGCACGCCGCGCAGCCGGTGCACTTCGACAAGTCGATGGCCAGGCCCCAGCGCGGATGGTCGCCCGCATAGTTGCCGATCGCGGCCCTTTCGTGCTGGCGCTCGCCCCACCCCTCGACGGCGTCCTTCGCATACTCGGGCGTTTCCTCGTGATGGAAGGGGTGATCCCCGGCGTGCAGGGCCTGGGCTCGCGTCAGGCCCAACACTTCCACCGCGCCTTGACCGCGCTCGCGTGGGCTCCCTTCCGTCGTGACGATCTTGCGATGCTCGCCCGTTTTCGTCGCGCTCGCGCGCACGGCAAACGTGCGCCCGCCGTAACTGTTCACCTGGGTGCCAAGCAGCTCGAAGGCGTTCGCGGAACGATCCTGCGCATAGCGTCCGTAGGCGCTGTGCCCCTGCCCAGTGGGCACGGCCAGGACGTCCGGCCGCACCGAGCGCGTGATCCAGGCGGGGAATTTCTGCGCGCCGAACGGCGACTTGAGCAGCAGGAAGTCTCCGGTCGAGAGTCCCCACTTCGCGGCAGTGTCGGGATGCACCTCGACCCAACTGTGCCAGGCGATCTTCGAGACCGGATCGGGAAGCTCCTGGAGCCACGGTTTGTTGGCGCCGCGTCCGTCGTGGAGAATCGGGTGCGGAAAGACGACCACTTCCTGATCTCCGCCTGCCTGCACGGCTGCGGCCGTGTTTATCCCGGCCGCCGTCGCCGCCAAGTGCACAGGACGCGCTCGAGATGATGACTCCGCGTACACACCGCCGCGCGAGAGCGCGTCCATCCAGTACTGATCGAAATTCGTTTTTTGCCGCGTGCGCCACTTGGACTGGAGATAGTCCTGGAAGGTGCCTGGGCGACCGGTGAGCTTCAGCACCACGTCACCGGTCGGGCGCGTGTCGAACACAGGCTGAACCACCGGCTGTTGGAGCGCGATCACGCCGGCACGCGGCCGGCTGTCGCCCCACTGCTCGAGCGGATGATGATCCGGGAGGATTAGATCACACGCCGCTGCCGTCTCGTCCATGTACGACGAGAAGCTGACCTTGTACCCAACTTTGCCGAGAGCCTGCTGGAACGCGCCGGGCAACGAGTACGCTGGATTCGCGCCGTGGACGAAGAGCAGCGCCACCTTCCCCGCTGCCATATCGGACGTGAGGCTCGCGAGATCGGCGAACGTATTCGTTGCGCCAATCGCCAGATCCGCGCCGAACTTGACCAGCGAGCCGACCGCGCCGGCGACGTAGTTCAGGACGTTTACGGCGGCGACGATGTCCGCGCCATTGGGATATTGGGCCGCCATGCCGCCGGCGACGGCGAGGCCGCCCTTGGAGTTGGCGAACTCGGTGGCGAGGCGGACGATGACCTGCTGCTCGATGCCGATAACCTCCGCGACAGCGCGCGGCGTGTGCCGTGCAAGCAGTCCAGAGAGTCTGGACGCCTCCGCCGGCACCCGGGCCAACCGTTGGCTGACGATCACCTGCGCCATCGCGAGCGCCAGCGTGTTTTTTTTTT
>MNDR01000097.1:0-14361 GCA_001915025.1 Gemmatimonadetes bacterium 13_2_20CM_2_65_7 | reverse complement strand
TTCGCGAAATCGTAGGACGGGAGCGTCCCGGTCCCGAATGCCATGCGGTTGCCGGCACGTAGCGCCTCGAAGCCGAACGGCTCGTAGCTCTGCCGCCGGCCGCCGATCTGCGTCATCCATTCATCGACCAGATCGCCGAAGCTCGACTGCTCGGCTCCGGTGAGGAACACGATGCCCTTGCCACGCGCACCGGCCACTTTCGCGCTGAGCCGCTGAATGGCGCCGTCCCAATCGATCGCTTCGAACGTGCCGCTCGCATTGCGGATCATCGGGCGAGTCAGGCGGTCGGGGTTGTACAGGCCCTGGATCGCGGCCTGGCCGCGGGCGCACAAGCGGCCACGATTGATCGGCGAGTCGGGATTGCCCTCGAGCTTGACGGCGCGGCCTTCCCGAATGCGGACCTGCATGCCGCACCCCGCGGCACATTCGCGACACGTCGTGGCGTAATAGGTGGCGGTACCGGGAATCTGATCCTCGGGCTGGATCAGATAGGGAATCAGCTTTTCCGTGGGCTCGGGCCCGATTCCACAGGACGAGAGCGCGGCCGCTCCGGCGCCGGTGACGCCGAGCACCTTGAGGAATCGTCTGCGATCGATTGAGTCGGTCATCGATCCCTCGCTCGTCCTAGTAGTGACACACGGTACAGTCGCGCGTCACTTTGTGTTCGACGTGGCAGCGCACGCACCACCCCATGCGCAGCGTGGACACCTGGTACACCTGTGGCATGCGCTGCACGTCGCCGTGGCACGTGACGCAAGCGTGCGCCCCGAGCGCTTTGATGTGACGCATGTGCGGGAAGCGCGCGAAACCCGGCAGCGCGTGGATGCGCACCCACTCCGGCGGCTTCTTCTCCCGCCAGGCATCGCGGACCTTCTTGATCTCGGCCTGATGCGACGGCGTGGAGCCGCTGACAAACTGATGACACCCGAGGCACGTCTGCAGCGACGGCAATCCAGGCTCACTGGAGACCGACGCCGAGTAGTGACAGTACATGCACGGGATCTGATCCTGGCCGGCATGGATGTCGTGGCGAAAAAAGATCGGCTGACGCGGACCCTTGAGCGATCCGGTGTCTGTGACAACCGGTGCGCGATATCCCTGGGAAGCAGCTGGGGCCTGCTGGCCGTTCAAGACCGCAGGCAAAAGGGGGGAGGCGAGAATCAACAACACCACGACCGCGGCTGAACGCAGATGGCCTCTAATGCCCAATCAGTTGTTCGGTTTCGGTGTGGGACAACTACATCCGAAGGCTCACGAATGTAACAACGGCTATTCGGGACGCGCCAGTAGTTGGTATTTCAGTCGGACGACGTCGACGAACGCGTGGACGCCATCGAGGTCGAGGAATTCCATCCAGCACTGCCGCACGCCGTGGTTGAGCGTGCCGTCGCGAACCGCTTGTTTGATGACGCGGGGCAAGCCGTTGGTGGCGCCGATTTCCTGTTCCTCGAATCCCGACAAGACAAACGTGCCGCTCACGCCGGACTGCATCGGATGCAAATAGCCGAGTTTGCGTCCACCGACCTCATACATCCAAACCCATTTCCACGTGGTGCCGAGATACACCACCTGTTCGGTGACATGCCGCAGACTGCGCAGCTCTTCGCGTGCCTTCTTGAATCGCTGGGCCGCGCGGGGCGGCAGGTCGCGCACCGGCTGATCAGGCTTGGGACGCTGGCGCGGACTCAGGTAGAGATGACTGGCCCAATAGTCGGTTGAAGGTCTCGTCATAGCGCCAAGAAATTAGTGGCGCGGTCAAGCCGGCAGAAGGCGGGTAGTCGCCCGGAAGCGTGCCGGGTCGAGCAACCGGCCGCAGGACTGCTGCGGAACAGCCATGCGGCCGTTTTTGTCCATCGAGAGCTTGATGACGTCCCCATTGCGCCCAAACCAGCGGCTGGATGGCTCGAGATCCGACGGGTAGACGAAGAGTGGCAGTGCCGCAGCCGCGAGGGCCGCCTGCGACCCGATGCCCGATTCTGGCATGGTTCCAGCCCAGAGTTTCGCGCCGTAGGCGGCCGCCAACTGATAAAGCCGGCAGACTTCGCTCAGGCCGCCCACGCGGTGCACCTTGATGTTCCACACTTTCGGCCCTTGCAGGGCGATGATCTGTCGGGCCGCGCGCGAGTCGCGCAGCGTCTCGTCGAGACAGAGCGGCGTGCGCAGCGTCTCTGCCAAACGCGCATGACCGACCAGCTCGTCGGGGTGAAGCGGTTGCTCGATGTAGAGCAAGCCGGCGTCGTCGAGCGCGCGCAGCGCCGTTTCGTCACGCGGCCATTCGTAGGCGCCGTTGGCATCGACGGTGAGCGGCAACGCGCTGCCCGCCATGCCCACGCGCGCCGCACCGACCGCCGCCTCATCCCAGCCCGGCGCGACTTTGATCTTCACGCGCCGATAGCCGCGTTGCAGCGCGTCGTACACCCACCGCGTGAGCACGTCAGCTCGGCGCTCGGGCGGGATGCCGAGGGCAACGCCGCAATCGACCGCACCCGCCGGTGCAATTCCCAGCCGCGTGCTCAGCAGCGTCGCGAGACCGGTGCCGTTCACGTGTGCCTCGAGATCCCAGGCGGCAGTTTCGACGCCGGCCCGCGCGAACCAATTGCCGCGAACACTTTCGCGGAGCGTCGCATCGATCGACTCCGGCAATGGGGACGATCCGTCGAATCCCCGACCGACGATGCGCGGCAACAGCACGCGCCCGATCAGATCACGGGCGCTCGTCAATGTCTCTTCGGAGTAGAACGGCAGCTGAAAGGGTGGCGACTCGCCGTAGCCCACATGGCCCGCGTCGTCATACAGCGCAACGATGAGCGAGCGTCGCTCTGCCATCGTGCCGCCCGAAATCACGAACGGCTCCACGAGAGGCAGCGTGAGCTCGTAGAGCTCAGCGCGGGTGATTCGGATCATCGCGCTTTGCCGGTCTGCTTTGGAGCCAGGACCACACCCAGAGGGCGAGCGGTACGAAGACCAGCAGTCCACCCACAGCGAGCAGCGCATCGCTCCCGTTCGCCGGAATCAGCCATGCCACAGAGCCGATAGCGACGCCCACCATGATCATTTGCAGGTACGCGCGCTCGATGCGACCGAGGCTCCGAAGTCTGAGGGAGACGATTCCCATGCTGGCCAGTGCGACGACAAAGATCCAGCGTATGGAGGCCTTCGCCGGATCGACGGTGCCGCCCCACGCGAGCAGTCCTGCGAGCACGAGAAATCCCAGGCCTGCCAACCGCCGGCGCGCGCTCAATGCGTCTGCTCCGGCACGAGATCGAGGAAACGCAACTCGCCGCCGCTGCGCTCCAGTAAACCGGCAACTTCACGCTCGCGCATCACGGCGATCAGACCGTCCCGCGGTGCGAAGATCAATGCGTGCAGCGCGCGTTGGATGCGCGAACCTTCGGTCGCCGGATACTCCTCGAGTGGCAGCTGGAAGAACGTATGCAGTTGGACGGACGAACAGCCCCGCAGCGCGTACTCGACGATCATGCGACCGGAATGGATGTTGCCGGTCCCGGACAACTCTTTGAACGCCGGGCTGGCGCCCGGGGTCAGAAAATCCAGAACCCGCAGGTTGCGATCACTGAGTTCGGCTCCGCCGTACGCCACTCCCTTCTCCACATCGAATAGCCGGTTGAACACCACGAGCGCATCGGCGCTGCTCGCGGCGTTCACCATCTCGACCTGGAAGGCAACCATTTCGCGACGACGAATATGCGTTCACGACGCGTGCGCTCGCCGACGCCTGGAGCAACGGCGATTCGCCCCAGGCGTCGGCGAGCGCACGCGTCGTGAACGCATATTCGTCGTCGCGAAATGGTTCATCGAGCCGGGGCAGATGGTACTTCACCGATGGCAGCGTGAGCAGTCGACCGGCGCGCGTGAGATCGCGACCGGCCCGCACCAGCGCGAGGTAATCGTCGAAGGAGCGATCCCAGCCCCTGCCCTTCCACGTCACGGTCCAGCCGTCGCCGCGCCGCTCGACTCTCATTTTGGTCTCATGAATCGCCCAGGCCGCCATCGACTGCACACCCGCGGCATTCTGCGCGATGACCGTCTTGAGAACCGCGAACGCCAGGCCCGCTTCCGCATCACTCTCGAGCTGTCCCGCGTTGAGCGATAATTGCCCGGACCCTTTTCCGACCGGATGTGGTATCGGCTGCCCCAGGTAGCGCGCCGAAAGATCGATGCGATGCGTCTCGCGCACGTGGCCCGGGAAGTCGCGCGGCAATCCTCGCTTGAAGCGCTCGAAATCTCTATCGAGCAAAGCGGGAGAGCCTGAATTGCTCATCCGGCGACTCCCCATTGAGCACCCAGCGCGCCACCAGCTCTCCGACCGCGGGGCCATGCTTGAACCCATGTCCAGAACCGCCGCCGACCAGCCACACGTTGGCCGCCGCCGGATGGCGATCGACGATGAAGTGCTCGTCGGGTGAATTCTCGTACTGACAGACACGCGACTCGAGCAAGGGCGCGCCCTTGAGCGCCGGGAAGCGAAACGCGAGGTAGTCCCGCGCGACCTGCAACGCCTCGGGCCTTGGCAGCCGCTCACCGTTGGTCGGATCGAAGTCCGGGCCCCGCGTGTCGTCGGCGATCTTGAAGCCCCGCCATTCGTTGCCCGGAATTCCGTACATGAAATGAGTCCCATGATCCGCCCAGACCGGCATGGCTTCCTCGGTGAAGCGGCGGTCGCCGGGCGGAGTGCCGAAGAAGAAGACTTCCTGCTGCGTTGATCGCACGCGATTCCCGATGACGTCGGGAAAGAGCGAGCCCATCCACGGACCACAGGCAAAGACGAATCGATCGGCAGCGAGCGTCGTTCCATCCGTCAGCGTTACCGTCGCGAGCTCGCCGCGGTTCGGCTGCGGTGGTTGGACGGCGAGCTCGCGGTAGTCGCCACCTTCGGCGCGAAAGCCGTCGAGGACCGCGGCGCAGGCGCGACGCGCCGTGAGATAACCGCCGTCTCGCTCGTAAATCGCCCAGCGGACACGCTCGCAATTGATTTGCGGGTACCGCCTGGCGGTCTCAGCGCTCGTCAGCTCCTCAAATGCAATGTTTGCGTCTCGCAGGATCGGCAGTGCGGCCTTTTCGTATTGGTCATCGCTCTCGACGAGCCAGAGGACGCCGATGCCATGAAAGAGCTGGCGTCGCCAGCGGGCTGCGTGCTCTTTCCACAACACGAGGGCACGTGCCGCCATACGCGTGTAGATCGCGCGCGGTCCCCCTCCATAGGTCGCGCGAATCACGCGCGTCTCGCCGCCGGAGCTGGCGCGCGCGTTGCCGGGGCCCCAGGCGTCGAGGAGCGTGACTCGCGCACCGCGACGGCGCAGGTAGAGCGCCGTCCAGCCGCCGAACGCGCCGGCTCCGACGACGACGACGTGGGGTTTCAGCGTCGAGCCTCGCGCACGGCACGGCGCACCGTCTCCCGTTCAGACGCGGGCAGCGCTGGGCCCCACGGATCGTCGCACGCGTCGTCGGGAATCACGCCGTCAGCGGCGAGCGCCCAGAGCATGCGGCGAACGTAGCCTTCTATGGGCTCGGTGAACGTCGCCTGGCTGAACGCATCCACCTGCGCAGACAGGCGCGAAAAGGCGCGGTCGTCTCCGTTTGCTTTCGCGCTCAGCAGCTGTGCCTGCAGATCGGTCAGCGCGGAGCCCATGCCGATCAGCGCTGCACGGGCACCCATCAGCAACGAATAGCCAAGAAATCGATCTTCGCCCGTGATCAGCAGTTTGTCCGGATGTTCTCGCATTGCCGTAGCGATGCGCTGGAACGTCATGACAGAATCGAGCGTGGCGACTTTGATACCAATCACGCCCGGCAACGCGAGGATGGCATGGAGCGTGGCATCGTCGTACGAGACGCCGCCCGCGGCCTCATAGAGATAGAACGCGATGACGGGAAGCTGTTCCGACAGCTCGGCGTGATAGACGACCGGGTTGTCGCGTCGCGGGAACGCGAGTAAGGCGTCCGCTCCGCTCCGTTTTGCGTCGCGCGCCAGCGTCGGCCCGTTGGCGCCAGCGACAATCGCTTTTCCGGGGAGCGCGGCGCGCCACTCCTCCAGCACGACGCGCCGCTGATCCTCTGAGAGGTGCGGTCCCCGCCCGGTATGCGCCCACACAGCGACGCCCGCGATGGGCTGGCGCGCCATCCAGGCCGCGTAGCCGCGCTGTGCCCCGATGTCGATCGTCGAGCCGCGAAATGGAACGGGCACTGCCGGAATGAGGCTCCACTCGAGACTCGGGATCAGGCCATCAGCTCCTGAGCATTCTTGAACTCGATGGCGCCGCGGGCATCGGACGATAGCTCGAGCAGATCGAGCTTCGCGACGCTTGTTTCCGCCAACCGCAGCGGTTGCCCGGTGCCAAATACAAAGCGATCGACGCCCACCGTTGCGAGCAACGTGGCGAGGTGATCCTCAGGAGGTCCCCAGATCCAGCAGATGTCCCACCAGACGCGACGCGCTTCCTCCGGCGTCGAGCCGAAATGCACCTCTTCGACGAACCCGCGATCCGCATGCGTGACGAGCAGGCGCACGTCGCCGTCGGCGCGCAGCAACGCCCGCACGGCCGCGGCAGGAAGGTCGCCCGCGCGGTCGTTGGGATGCCGCTGGCGCCCGTCTTCCAACCGGACCGCGAGCATGAGCGGCATCCGCGCAGCGCCACATGCCGCCGCCAGCACGCGCATCTCTCCGCCCGTGGGGTCCAGCCCTAGATAGAGGGGATCGCACCGCACGGCCGGCGCGCCCGCATTGGCCGCGTCGGCGATCACTTGCTCCCACTGCGCCATGCCCGGATGTACAGTGGGGACGGGTTTGAAACGCCGTTGTTTTTTCGCGGTCTCGTACAACCAGGCATTCCCTTCGGTGGGATCGCGCCAGAACAGCCCAGGCAGGTGCGTGACCCACGCCGTGTCGATGTCGACGCGATCGAGAGCCTTGGCGAGGGCCTCGGGCGACGTCCCCGGCACTTTCCGCCACGGATAGGCGCCGAGGAAGGCGTTGACGTCGACGCGAGGAGCCATCAGTCGCTGGGGAACGCGCCCGCGGGGAAGATCTGTGCGGCGTTCTTCCAGCGGACGAGAGCTACCTCCTCTTTCGTGAGCAGCGCCTCGAGGTAGCGCAGTTTTGCCCAACCGGTGTCCATCGTCAGATCGGTGCCCCACAGCAACCGTTTCGCCCCGACGCTCTCGAGGCAGGCTTCCAGCATCCCGCCGTCGACACCGCTGCCGGAGAGATCGACGTAGACGTTGGGAACGTCGGCGACGGCATGCAACGAATGCAACCAGTCCCCGCCGCCGCCGATGTGTGCCAGGATAAAGGACACATCGGGATGACGTCGCGCGAGGGCGCAGAGCTCAACGGCGTCCGACGCCTCCTGCCCCGGCCAGTCGCGCCGGCGGTGTTGCCAGATGTGTTGGAGCACGGGCACTCGACGCTCGCGCGCGAGCACGCCAATCGGATCGAGCAGCGGATCGTCCGCCCGTCGGCTTGCCGCCAGCTTGATACCGATCATACCCGCATCGAGGCAACGCACAATTTCCGCGCGCGCGTGCGCCGTGTAGTTCGGATTCACGCACACGTAGCCCCGGATCGTATCGGGATGTTCGCGCTGCAGCGCGAGGAGCGCGTCGTTTCCTGCCGTGACGTCGCGCGGGGACGGGAAATAAATCGGCGATGTCAGGCCCCAACTGCCCAGGATCGATGCTACGTGCGTCGTGATGCCGATGCGTTTCCCGGCCCTGAGACGGCTCTCGTTCCGCTCGTGCCAATCCGCGCGTGGCGTTTTGGCATGGTAGAAATGGGCATGGGTGTCCACAAGCATTGCTTCAAAGTATAGCTCCCCTATTTTGGGGGTCGACCTGGGGAGGGAGAATCGATGGAAACGCTGATCAGTCGCGTGAAGGGGATTCTGCTCGAGCCCCGTAGCACCTGGAAAGAACTCGACTCGGAGTTCATCAAGCCGGGCGAGTTGTGGGGCAAATACATCATTCCGCTCGCCGCGGTTGGGGCGATCGCCCGGGCGGTCGGGATGCTGCTATTTGGCAAGCCCATCGCCTTCACGAGCCTCACGAATCCGGCCTCTCTCACGACGGCGGTGGTGGGTGGGATCGTCGCCTTCGTGGTCTCGCTATTGAGCATCTTCGCCCTCTCGAAGGTCGCCAGCCTCCTCGCGCCGGGGTTTGGCGGTCAAAAAAATGACGTGCAAGGCCTCAAGGTCGTAGGATATGCGTACACCGCCGCGTTGTTGGGCGGCGTCTTTACGTTGATCCCCGCACTCAGCTTGGTGTTCATCATCTTCTCGCTGTACAGCCTCGTGCTGCTGTACATCGGGTTACCGATCATCATGAAGGTTCCGAAGGACCGCGCGATGGGCTACACGGCTGTCGTCATCATCGTAGCCATCGTCATCTTCCTTATTGGGTTGGCTGTCGTCTCGGCTTAAAGCGACCGCAGCACCTCATCGAGGATTTCGAGCGTTTTGTCCACCGTCGCGTCGTCGTGCGCGAGCGAGACGAAGTTGTACGCGGTTCTTTTGAACAACAGCCCCCGCTGCGCCGCGGCCAGCGCCGCTCGCTGGGACAATTCCTCCGTCGCATAGTGCAGAAAACACATCTCGGCAATGCCGGCGACGCCAGTCACTAGTGCCGAATGCGCACTCTGGAGCCGATGCAGCCCGTGCAGCAGCCGCATGCCCACCCGATGCAAGTGCCCGCACACATCGTCGAGGAAACCCGTTGGCCAGCGCCTTGCCGAGCACGACCAAATCGGGAGCGGGCCGCACGCCATAGCGTTCAACGGCACCGCCGATCGCCAACCGAAACGCAGTCTTGATTTCGTCGAAGATCAGCACCGCACCGGCCCGCGTTGTCTCGGCGCGCAGCATTTCGAGCCACTCGCGTGTGGGCTCGACGACGACCACGGGCTCGATGACGACGGCCGCCAACCGATGCGCCCGCCCCCGGTCGCGGATCATTTGCCGTGAGGTCGCAACGTCGTTGAACGGCAGCTCGGCAAAGAGGGCGCGTATGCCGGCGGGAACTCCGTCCGTTGCGCCCTGGCACCAGTCGAGCCAGCCGTGATAGCCGCAGCCGAGCACTTCCTCTCGACCCGTCGCGACGCGCGCGAGCCGCACGGCGGCGGCGACCGCCTCGGCCCCAGTCTTCAGAAATCGGACGCGTTCGAGCCACGGGATCCGGGCCGCCAGCGCGTCAGCCAGCTCTTGCTCCGAGACCGGCGGCAGCGGGCCGACGACGCCGGCGTTGATGGCGGCCGTCGCGGCGCGATTCACCGCGGGATGCCCGTAGCCCAGGGCCACCGCGCCGAGCGCCATGATGTAATCGACGTATTCGCGGCCGGACTGATCCCACACCCGGCAGCCGGACGCGCGCGTCATCTGCGCCGGAGGGTCGAAGCCAGCCTCCGGTGTGGGTCCAAACAGAGCGTCGGGCCGTTTGCTACCGGTCGACGTGAAGCCCGGAACGCGCCAGTCGTTCACCGTATTTGGTTACCTCGATGGCCATCGCGCGCAGCAGCTTGACCTCGCGCAGATCCAGTGGCGCGCGATGCGCAATTTCGCGTATGGTGCGCATCACGCCATCGGCGTTGCGTGTCTTGAAGAACTCGATCGCCTGCAGGGCCTTGGCGACGTCCGCGAAGAGCCGCTCGAGCTCATCCGCAGGCGCGGGCTCCGACGTGCGCCGCGGCTCCTTGAATGGACGCTCCTCCGCTCCGCGCACCAGGGCCAGCTCGTACAGCATGATGATCACGGCGTGCGCGAGATTCAGCGAGGGATAACCAGGGTCGGACGGGATCGTTACGACGCGGTGACAGCGATCGAGTGCGTCGTTGGAAAGCCCTTTGTCCTCGCGTCCAAAGAGCAAGGCCACGGGACCGCCGTCTGCAAGCGCCGCGATCTCCGCCGCAGCTTCGCGAGGCCGCTGGAGATTGCGCTTGGCTGTGCGGCCGCGCGCGGTGAAGCCGACGACGTGAACGCAGTCCGCGATCGCTTCCTCGAGCGTCGAGTAAGCACGCACGCGTGACAGGATATCCTGCGTCTGGTGCGCGATCCCTTCGACGCGGTAGGATTCGTATTCGCGCGGATTCACGAGCCGCAAGTCGCGCAGGCCGAAATTCTTCAGGCCGCGAACGACGTGCGCGATGTTGACGAGATCCTGGGGGTGATCCAGGACCACGATCACACTCATCCGACCAACTCGAGAATCCCGAATCGTGTTGGGTCCTGCCGATCGCCTCGCAACCATACCCAGCCGCCGCCCCCACTCCAGACGAGTTGTCCCGCGCGCCGCATACGGCCCGGAAGCATCTCATTAATGATAAGATCGAAGCGGACGCGGGCACCGGCATGGGGACGCACGCCGCTGGGCCATGGCATCGCGACCGTCGCGCAATATCCCGTTTCCGTGCGCCGCCAGCCGCCGCGAAGATCCTCGGTACGTGCATCGGTAACGCTGTCCGTCGTAGCAATCGCACGGACGCGACGAGTCTTCTCCTCGGGCACGATCAGATAACCGATGGCGTCCCCGCTGCCATCTGACTGTCCGGCCATGGGAGCGAGATACACTTGCAAACCATCCGAGTGGATATCGTCGGGCTCGTTGTCCAGCCGCAGCGGGGCTGCACCGCCGGGCCGCAGGATGACGTCGGGCTTGGTGACGTCGACTGCGAGGTAGAGCGCGGTCTCATCCCAGGCGGCGTACGCTAACCCCGAGAACTCGTCGGTGCCCGGATAGGCATCTTCGCTGCGCCGGTATTGGTCTTCGAGCGCAAGCTCTAACGGTTCGGCGAGCTCGAAACCCTCGAGCGTCCCATCGAGCGGCGGCGGCGAAGACACGCGGAAGGCGGGTGCGGCCACTGGAGTTGGCGCGTCGATCTCGAGAAGCGGCGTGAACGGCGGCTCGGCGGCGCGAGCGCCCCGCAGCACTTGCGGCGCTGCTTTGTCTGTCTCGATGGTCCATTCGGTTCCCCCACCGACCCCGCCCAGGCGATGTCGCTCCACGCCGTCCTGGGTCTCGACCTCGATGATTTCGCCGCGCGTCCGTACGGTTCGGACGACTCTGTCTCCGCCATGCGGTTCGAGAATGGTCACGAGCCGGGCGTTGCGGCCTTTCGTGCGCACCACGTAGAACGGCACGCGCTCATTGCGGCCAGGGAGTCCGGGACCTTCAGCCTGCAACAACTCGCCGTCGAAGAGCAGGTGCAGCGTGAGTCGCGCGCGCTGTTCGATGTGCGTCACGACGATCGCATCGCGCCTCTCCCCGTCCCCGTCCCGATTTGGCTGAAAGCGCTTCACATGATTGACGAATTCATCCGGTAGCTCAGCGTCATCCCAACCGCCGGACGTCTCGATAGCCGGTCGTCCGGCAATGTGCCACGGAAGCTCCAGGACGTGCGACTCTCCCGCACTCATTTCGACGACGTCTACGAGATAACGGGGGCCGGCGACAATGGTGCGCGTGAGGTCGCCGAAGCGTCCCCGCACCCATGCCCATTCACCCTGGTCGTCAAAGCACTGGCAGGTTGCCGCGCCCATCGGCTGCGACGCGCCGTCCAACCGCGGCGCATTGTGCGCCAACGTCGACCGGTACCAGAACAGGTCCCGAGCGACGTACGTGCCGGTCCCAGGATCCGGCAGCCAGTGCACGCCGCCGGCGTGCAGCGTGAGA
The DNA here is from genome assembly GCA_001915025.1 of Gemmatimonadetes bacterium 13_2_20CM_2_65_7. Lineage (GTDB taxonomy): Bacteria > Gemmatimonadota > Gemmatimonadetes > Gemmatimonadales > GWC2-71-9 > 20CM-2-65-7. The sequence goes on along the minus strand of MNDR01000097.1, from coordinate 2,685 downwards.
TGGAGGCGGTCCGGATGGCCATGCCCTCCGCCGTACGGGCCACACTCGAGACTCACATAGCGGTCCTCATGGCGGAGGACGGCGAGGCCCTGGCTCTCGAGCAGCACACTCGGCGCCTGCCACGCGGCATCCGCGCCCGGGGGAGGTAACTCAGGAAGCATCTCCAACAACGACCACCACGACAAAGCAGAACGAGAAACCGGAAAGGGGGCGTCCGAAAACGGCGCTTCGTGCAGATAATATTCCAACAATTCGAGCCTGGGCGCGTTGGCGACGCGATAGAGCGTGTGCAGCCAACCGCTCAATTGCTCGGGCTCCGTTTCGCCAAGTCGCGAGATGCCGATCTCCCACAACTCCAGATAGGCAGGTTGCGCGAGCGAGACGCCGAAGCGCGCATCTTTGCGCGCGGGAAACGTGAAGTCGGGCAATGCGCTCAGCGCCGTGGCGCGCAAGGCCGCATGCAATCGTTTCGCCAATCGCTCATCGGCGGTGAAGTCCACGCCCGCGACGCGCGCCCACCCCGCGCCGGTGAGCAGACCCCGCAGTGCGAAGAGGTGATAGTTCTCGCCCTCGTACCACATGCCGTCGCGGCCATAGCCGCGCACGAGATGCGCGATGAGCCCGGTGTCGCCTTCGATGGCGCGTTGCGCGAGCTCTTCGTCCTCGAACCACACGGCGACCGCGGCCAGCGCCGCATTGTTCCACGTCTGGCGGTTCGAGAACCCCTCGTCGAAGTCGCCGATCAAGGTCGCGGCTTCTTCGGCCACCTGATTGACGCCCTTGGCGGCCGCATCGTCCAGCGCACCGGCAGCGCGGAGCAGCATGGCCGCAGCCACATAGTTGCAAATCCAGAGCGACTCGAGGTACGTCGAGAAAAAGAGCCGGCTGGGACCGAGCACGTTGTCGCGGTTCGGATAGCGCCAGTAGCGCTCGGCGTATGCCATCAGGATCTCGCGCGCGCGCGTGGCCGCACGCCGATCGGCGTGCTCGCCGATACCAGCGAGTGCCGAGAGATGGGCCGCTCGTTCGGCAAGCCAGAGATGCTGAAACCTTACCCAGTGAAGGTCGTGGCGCTCGCCGCTCCACGTTTTGCCGCAGCGCGGACATCGGTGTTCGCGCGGGCTCCACGGATCGAACGCCAGGGGCGTGCCGTCATCCGGGCAGACGCCGCCATCCATCGACAAGAGCGCCTTCTGTTCCGGAATTACCGGCAAGCGCTGCAGCACCGGTTGCGCGCGCTCGCGCAGATGCGCCAGCAGCGCGCGCAAATCAGACGAACCGCGAATGACCTCCGCGCGAGCGGCCAAGTCCTCGGCAGTCACCACGTCTTCAGCCCTTCCACAGCCCAAGAGAAAGGCAGGACACGCGCGCCCGCCTTCGCGACCGCGGGGGCGGCTGCGCGGGCGTCGCCTTTCATCAGGAAAAACATCGCGCCGCCCGCGCCGGCGCCGGCCGCCTTCCCGCCCAGCGCCCCTCCGCCCGCCGCCGCAACCGCGCGCTCGAGTTGCGCCATTTCCGTGGTCCGCATCCTCGCGTCGAGCGCCTGCTGATGTTTCCAGTTCTCACTGAGGAGCGTGCCTACGCGCGCGAGATCGGCCACTCGTAGCGCCTCGACCATCGCCTCCGCCACGTCTTTCATCGCGCGCAGCGCCCCGGTGACGGTGCGATCGCCGCGCTCGTAGGCGTTCATCACGCGCGAGATCGTATCGCCGGAGACGCGGCTCTTGTTGGTGTAGCAGAGCAGTAGCTGACGTTCGAGCGCCGTCGCAAACGCCGGATCGAGGGTCAGCGGCTCGATGCCGACGTCGGGATCTCGAAAACTGAGGCGATGAAAACCGCCGAGCGCGGCCGCATACTGGTCCTGTTTTCCACCCGGCAGCCGTGCCTCGACGGCCTCGACCTGCCACGCCTGATCGGCGGATTCAGCGTCGCTCAAGCGTTCTTGCCGAGCGCGCGTCAACACGCCTACGAGCGCCACGCCTAACGCGCCTGAGCTGCCGAGTCCCGAGCCGGAGGGTGCATCGCACCGCGTCGTCAGCGTGAATCCACCGAGGACGGGAAACATGCGCAGCGCGGCCGTCAAGAGCGGCAGCTTCCCTCCCGGCGTGAGGCCGCCCGAGTTCGCGCATTCGAGGGTCTCACCCAACTCCTCGGACACGAGTCTCAGTAGCTGCCCGCCGAGTTCGAGCTGCACCTGAGCTCGCAGCTCGATCGAGCCGTTCACGACGATCCCGCCCTCGCGCGCCGAGAAGGATGGCACGTCGGTCCAACCGCCTGCGAAGTCGAGCCGCATCGGGGCGCTGGCGTGGAACGCGGCGGGGGGGGGTCGTTCGCGGCGCCTCATGGGGTGACGTGCCACGTGGCCACGCTCGGTAGCTCGCCCCGCATGTCCGTCTGGACGCCGCGCACGCGGGCGTTCATTCCCTGGACTCCACGCGCGTGATACAGCCATGCCACGGGCAGCCTTTCAGCAAAGAGCCGTTGCGCAGCGATCGGATCGGCCGGAACCGGAATCCCGGTGAGATCACCGAGCGGCTGCAGATAGCCGAGGCCGGGGTCGCCAGGGATGCCCATGACCGCGGCGGTGAAATCGTGACCGGGGCCGTACACCCGGCCCAGGAAAGCAGACAGCTCGAGCTGGCGAATCGTCACTTCGAATCCCACCGCGGCCAGGCGCGCCTGGAT
>MNDR01000003.1 GCA_001915025.1 Gemmatimonadetes bacterium 13_2_20CM_2_65_7 | reverse complement strand
GAGCGTGCACGCGGCGAGGACTACGAGACCCGCCACGGACACATTTCTCATCAGAGCCAGCCGCCGCGACAACTTGTGTTTGAACGTCATGGGCAACCCTCCAGCAGTTCATCTGCAGGCGACACCACGCGATTGAATTGGAGAGGCGAGAGTGCGGCGTACGGTCGGGCGTCAGGACTTACGGGCAGGAGATCCGCTACAACCAGGAACCACGGGTCCCCGGCGTGCATCTGTGCCAGTCGCTTCGACAGCTTGAACGTGAACGGCATGCTTCCCCCAAAGAAGCAGTTCTGCCTCACCGCCTGTCGACGGTTTTGGCTCTCACCAACCTCAATTGTTCAGCGGGGGCGCTCCGCGACTACCGATCAACCTTGCAAAAAAGAGGAGCACAAATCGCAACAACACTGCAACACGCGATGCAACAGCTCAACACGCGATCCATGGTACCAGCGGGGCGGCAACACACGCAAGTGGGAGATTCCCTGGAAGAACCTAACCGCAAGTGGGAGTGCGTCAGTGCGAGGTTGCCGCGAACCAACTGTAAGAACCCGCCATGCCAAGCGACCTGCTCGATAGTGTTATGGGTCACGCCTCATGTGTGGGGGCACGTCTCTCGCAGTCCGCGTGATATGAGACACATGCCATCACTCCTCGCTGGTCGGGGCTGGATGCCCGACGTTGCGACGAAGCAACAGCGGAAGAGACGGTGTTGCATCCCGAGCACTCGGCCCGGTTTTTGCCCCCCCCGACCAAGAACAATGGCTTTCGACGCGCTAGTGCTGAATGCGTCGCTGCGACAGGCGCTCGTAACCGTGCGCTCGCTCGGCCGGCGTGGGCTACGAGTCGCCGCAGCGGCAACGGTCCGCACGGCACCAGCTTTCTCGTCGCGCTGGTGTAAACAAGGCTTCGTGTTCCCGCCGGAGGACGCTTCCGATGCCTACCTCGCGCGGTTGGAGCACTGGCTCGACGCTACCGGAGCGCGGACGATCATTCCGTCGCACGATGGCACGATCGCGTTGCTTCGTCAGCACCGCGCGCGCGTCGATTGGGGGGGAAAGACTCGAATCGCCCTCGCGGAGGAACCGGCCTTAGCAGTTGCAGTCAACAAGGAGCGGACATCGGCGGTGGCGAAACGCTCATGGCGCCCGAGTGGGTCCGCAGCTCGTTGTAACTCGGGCCGAGGCCCGTCGTGCGGTGGAGGAAGTCACGCGACTCGGGGGCTTCGTGCTGTTCCAACAACTGCTGACGGGAAGGCGTGAGGCGGTGAGTTTTTTCTTTGCCAACGGCGCGATCTATGCGCGGTTCGCCCAGTGGGCAATCCGGACCCATCCGCCACTCGGCGGAACGTCCGTTGTTCGTCAAAGCATCGCCATTCCGTCCGACATCGGAAGTCAGGGCGAAGCGCTCGTGCGCGAGATCAATCTCGAGGGGTACTCGGAGGTCGAGTTCCGGCGCGATGCGGCTGGCGTGCCTTACCTGATGGAGATCAACCCGCGGCTCTCGGCATCCATCGAGGTCGCTGTGCGAGCCGGCGTTGACTTCCCCTATCTCCTGTATCAGTGGGCGAGCGGCAGAGCGCTCGAGCGAGGCAATGGCTATCGAATTGGCGGCTGGATGCGCCATCTGGGCGGCGACATTGAAACGACCATCGATTCACTGCAGCAGCATGGCAGACCGGGAATCCCACCTCGGATGCGCACGATCATGAGCTTTGGAGCTTCGTTTCTCAAACCGATGGGCTACGACTACTTCGATTGGAAGGATCCGCTTCCGGCAGCGAGCGCCACGGCCGGATTCATCCGCGCAACGCTCCGGAGACTCGGCTCTCGCCTGAGGAAGACGCTTCTATGAGCGTCGCGTACGACGTTGTGGTTGTTGGCGCTGGTCCCTATGGACTGTCGGTTGCTGCGCACCTCCGCGGCCGCGGGCTGAAGACGGCGGTGTTTGGCAGGACGCTGGGCATGTGGCGGGAACACATGCCGAAGGGGATGCGGCTGCGATCGCACTGGTGGGCAACCAATCTCTCCGATCCGCAGCGCAACTATGGGTTTGCCCGCTTCTGTGCTGATTCGGGGAACGACAAAGGCTATCCCGTGCCGCTCGATGTATTCGTGCAGTACGGACTCTGGTTTCAGCAGCGTGCTGTGCCTGACGTCGACGAGACATACGTGGCATCGATCGAGCGTCAGGACGGCCAGTTTCACATCACGTTAGCGGATGGTCGGGAGGTAGCGAGCCAGGCGGTCGTGATGGCGATCGGACCTCATCCATTCGCCAATCGACTTGCAGAATACCACAGGCTGGGGCACGAATTCGTCTCGCATTCCTCCGATCATAGCGATTTCGACCGGTTCAAGAACCGTGAAGTCATTGTGATCGGCGGCGGACAGAGCGCCATCGAGTATGCCGCGCTGCTCCACGAAGCAGGCGCCAAAGTTCATGTTGTCGCGCGGCGGCGCATCATGTGGCTTCCGCCTGATCGCGCGCACGAGCGCACTGCTCTCGAGCGGCTCAGGGCGCCGAACGCCAGCATCGCGCCTGGCTGGCGAAACTGGGTCCTGGATCATCTCCCCTATCTCTTTTACCAGTTCCCCCAAGTCTGGAAAGACTCCTACAACAGCAACTACGAATCCGGCGCCACTGATTGGCTGAGAAACAGAGTCATCGGAAAGGTCACGGTGCACGAATGGCGGACCGTCGTCGGTTGCGAAGCTGTGGACGGTAAGCTTCACGTCAATCTTTCAGACGGCGCGACGCTGAGCGTCGATCACATCCTTCAAGCAACAGGATATAAGGTCGACCTCGGTAAGTTGATGATGATTCATCCGGCGCTGCGGGCTATTATCCAAACGGACCGCGCGATTCCTCTGCTGAGTAGCCGCTTTGAGAGCAGCGTCCCCGGACTCTACTTCGTCGGACTCACGTCCTTGCGTGCGTTTGGTCCGCTCTATCGGTTCGTCGCCGGTTGTGGAGCAGCGGCGCGGCGCGTGGCGGGCGCGGTCGCGCGGGCGAGGTTTACACGTTCAGTGCCGTGGCGGCCGGTGACGGCGCCCGCTACGACAGCATCGCCGCTGCCTCACTAAGCGTCGCGAACTTCACGTTTGTCAGAGCGGTGAGGCCGTTGAGGTAGGCTTCCACCGAGTCGTAGAGGCGCCGGACGTCCGCTGCGGTGGTGACGAACGGCGTCAAACCGGGCACGAGACTTGGACTGTGCCAGAATACCTGAAGGTGGCGCACACCATGTTCAAGCAAACGGCGCGAGAGGATCAGCATGTCGTCGGCCGACCCCAGCTCCGGGGACAACACGATCCGCCTCGCCACGCCAGCGCGCGCGACAATGCCGGCCAGGCGGAACCACCGGAAAGGCGCTGCTTCCAACAGGCGACGGGTAGGATCCCAAAAACTGAACGGTGCGTGGCTGAACCCGTAGGAGAGGGGAATCTCTAGGAGCTCACCGTGGCTGGCGGGCCGTCGGACGTCGCCGTTCGGTGCGAGCCGGTACGCGTCGAGCGGCGCGCCGACGAAGCTCGGCCCGTCATCGAATCCTTCCCAATTCCAGAACGGCGTTACGCTGCTGTCGACGCGGTAACCGCAGCGCAATAGCGCGGCAACGGTGTCGCGCCCGAAGCCGAAGCGCCCCGCCCGAAAGACGCGCGGGGCCCGATCGAACGCCCGCTTGACTGCCGCGGTCAGGCACTCGAGCTTGACGAATTGCAGGTCTGCTGGGAGGTTCTTCAGCATGGTGTTGCGCGGTAAGAACGGCTCTGCCAGCGGCGGCGTATTCCAGGGATGGAGATGTGCCCCAATTTCCGCGCCGTCACCTGCCGCGACGTTGCGGACCGTCTCCGCGGCGCGAGGATCGATGGCAACCTGATAGGTTACGAGGTAGGTGGGCCGCACTCCCAAGCGATCGAAAAATCGCGCCAGCGGTTCGAGTGCGCGGATATTGCTGACGGCCACTCCGTTACGGCTGCAATACCAGTTGTCCTCCTCTGTGTCGATCGAGACGAGAACAACGGTCTCGCGCGTCATAACGCGTTTGCGGCGACGGTGCGATCGCCGGTCCGCGGGCCTCCGGACGTCGTGGCCAGCAACGCGGCGGCAACGGCACGCCCGATAACCGCCGCGCCGGCGGGCGTGTGATGATCATGGTCGTAATAGTGACGGAGGCGTCCGGTCAGCAGCGATCGGAGATCGAGATGCTGCACACCGAGGGCGTCGGCAACTCGAGCCACTCGGGAATCGACAAGTTCCAGTAGTCGGTTGACCACGTCCAGGCTGTAATAGAGCGTGACGCGATCCTTCCAAGGTCTTCCGACGCCACCCTGCCACATGTGCGCCTGTTCTTCGGCGCTGTAGGTACCCTCCAGCCACGGCTGGCGCACGACGAGCACGCGATCTGCTTTGGATCGAGCCCTGCGCAGCACACGCCTGAAATGATCTTCGAAGTTCGACACGACAACGGCAGCGTCCGGCACTGTCGTGCGAACGTCCGTGGCTTCTGCGCGCATTCTGAGCGCGGTCCGGAACCACGCCGCCGCGCGTTCCTTGACCTCTCGAGGATGGAACCACCTGCGACGTACCCTGCGCGCAATTTCGGCGAGGGCCCACATTCCTGGTCTCCAGCCAAACGGCTGCCGTGGGTATTCGCCGAACAACAGCGATTCCGGAACTACCGAGGGCGGATGCGCCGACCGGGCGCCCTCCTCTATCCAATGGTAAACGTCGCTCGCAGCGACCATGATGAGAATCGCATCGAGATGACCGTACTGGGGAAGCACGCGCGCGAAAATAAGATCCAGCTCGGCCGACCCCACTCCCGCGTGACCGATGTTGCCCACGTGCACCCGCCGCGCACGCAGAGCCGCGAGGGCGTCTGGCGAATTGAGAAGACGCTCGAGGCAGCCGGGCCAGCTACTAGGTTGGTCGAGCCCGAAACACTCAACAGCGCTCCCGCCTGCCACCAGAATTCTATAGAGCCCGGGCTCGCCGGCGCGGACCTCGGCGCCGCGCTCGCCGTCTCCGTTGACATAGAAACGACAGCGCGGCTCGAGCTCGGGAGAGACATCCGGGTCCATGAGAATTTCCATTCGCGCGTGAGCGGGCCAGACACGGTACCGGGACCGATGTCGCAGCCACCAGCGGCTCCCGAGCTCCGCAACTGCGAGGGCGGCAACAACGACGAGCGCGCCCGCCATGATCCAGGAGGTCACGCCCGGCTCCACGCCTTGAGCAACGGAAGGCGCGCTCGCAGATCGATGTACGGATCATTGCGATACACGAACACCGCCCACGTCAATGCCACAACCGCGATCATTGCGAGACCGGCTCCAGCCAATTCGGTCAGGCCGTGAGCATCTAGGCCCAGCTTGAACCACAACAGCAACGCCAACACCGGGATGCCGCCCAGCACTGCTCGGGCAAAGACGTAGCGCACGCACCCGAGCAGCGGCGTGTCGAGTTCTCGGCACGCTTGCCAGAGCACGAGGCCGGCGAATAGCACGTTGGGAATCGCGGTGCCGAGCGCGACACCGGCGAGTCCCAGCGGACGCACGAGCAGAATGCTCAGGCCGAGGTTCACCAGACCGGCGACCAAGAATCCGACCGTGGGCAGTCCCGGCCTGCCGAGTCCCATCAGAATGGGAAGCGCAACGCCACGGACCGGCAGAAAAACGAGGTTCGAGATCATGAGGATCACGAGCACTTGGCCCGCCGGCCGCTCGAACGTGGGATCGATCCATGTGGCGATGAAGCGTCCGCCGAGCACGATGAGAAACAGTCCGACTACCAACGTCACCGAGAACGCGATCTTGGACCACTTCAGCAGGACTTCTCGGAGCTCCTCGCTCCTGCCACTTGTCTTCAGCCTGGTTGCGGTTGGCATCACGACCGCGGCGATCGCGATGATGAACTCCATGAAGTAGACGACAAAGCTGTTGGCGACGGTGAAGTAAGGGATCGAGCGCACATTCTGAAATGCGCCAATGACGATCGAGTCCGTTTCGAACGAAAGGCGGATGCCGGCCGTCAATACCAGGACGTACAGGCTGAAGGCGAAGATGGAGCGAGTCATGCGCCAGTTGAAATCGGCCAATCGCAGGCGAGCGCGGGGGTGGCGCCGCCGGATGAGCAGCCAGCAAAATCCGAAGTCAAAGATCAAACACGCCAGCTGCACGAGGGCCAGCATGGTGAGGGACGCATTGATGGCCAAGAGTGCGAACGTGAGAACGAGGCGGAGCACCACCCCCCACAGGCGAACCATGTTGCGGGGAATGAACTCGTCGTAGGCCGCGAGGATTCCGCTCGGCAGGAGTCCGATAAAGCCTAGCGAGACGAACAGGACCACAAGCGCATAGGCCCAATGCGCGTCCTCACGGATCGTCGTCGGAATGTTGTACGTGTGCGTGAAAAAGAGGTATAGCCCCGCGCCGACGACGAGCGCGATTACGCCTAGGACGAGATAGAGGGCCGTGCAGCTGCCGATCGTCTCGTTCAGCTTCTCCTCATCGCCCGTCGCGACGTGTTGAGCGAAGTAGCGCACCGACGCCATCGGTACCCCGAGCACCAGCAATCCCAGATACCCGGTGATGGCATTGATGAGATTCCACGTCCCGTATCCGTCGTCGCCGAGTTTGTGGATGGTGAACGGCGTGATGAAGTAGATGGCGAGCATGCTCACCAACGACACGACCCAATTGCTGCCGACATTCTTGAACACAAAGCTCGGCGGGGCACGTGCTGTGCCACAGGCGTGCCTGCTTCGACAGAGCTACGGCGCGTCCCAGCCTGTTGCGTCCACTCCACACTGAAGGGGCACAGGGAAGCGTGGGGCGGAGGTGCTCATCGGGCGAGACCGATTTGCTGGAGGGATTCGACGAGGAATGGCAGAGGATCGCGCCAACGCCAGATCTCTTCTCGATTGCGTTCCACCTTCGCACGAAAGAAATCGCGAACGGCAGCGACTTTGCCGCCCACGCCGCCGCCGTTGCGTAGCCGCAGGTACAGGTGGTCGACTTCGCCCCAAAACCATCGCAGGCGCACACCGACCTGATAATCCGTCACGGGTGGAACACGCTGGCCGAGCGCGCAGGCGACGAGGAGCCGCGGGAAGTCAATCCCTGCATCGATGGCGAGCTGCAGCGAGCCCCACAGCCGTCCATTCACTTCCATGAAGACGGGACGCCCGGTTTCGGCATCGCGCTTGCACTCGATCATCGCCACGCCTTGCCAGTTCAGGTCTTCAAGCAGGCGGCGTCCGGCAGTAGCCAGCTCGCTGTCCAGTGGAATGCTCTCGCGATAGACGCTCACCCCCCCATCCGGCGGTTTCTCCCGCAAGCGGCGGTGCGCGAACTCCGCGATCATGCGTCCCCCCCAACGCAATAGAAACAGACCCTCTCCGGAGCCGCGCACTCGGCGCTGCAGCAGGATGGGGAAAGCGGCCCGGGGAAAGGCGCGGAGCGCGCTCCGGCAGGCTTCCAGCGTGTCGACGGACCGGACGGCGAGCTGCACGGCGCCGACGACTGAGCGAACGACCGAGCGATGCGGCTTGAGGACAGCTGGAAAAAATCCGGCATTCGTTGGTAACGAATCGTCCGGACTCTTGAGCAGTAGGGTCTCCGGCACGCTCAGCCCGGCACACCGTGCTCGATCGAGCATCTCAGCCTTATCCGAAGCTGCGTGATACGTGCTCAAATCGGGAAAGGGGAGCGCGACTGACGGCGGCAGCAGCCGATGACCGGCAACGATCGCCTCGACCGAGGCGTCCGTAACCGGTAACAACACCCGGACCTCCAGCTGCCGAGCCAGGCAGCCGATTTCTACCGCGTACGCCTCCGGGTCGGCCAGCGGATTGGTCGACAACCGCAGTCGCCGTACACCGCGGGACACCCCCGCGAGCGAAAACCGCCGGTCGGCCGCAACGCCGACCTTCAGACCGAAGCGCACCAGGGACCGCGCCGCCGCCAAAGCGGCGCGCTCATTACCGTCCGTAAGCAGGACGTCCATACCGTGCCCAGCTTTGAGAGAAACGTGCCGTCACGCTTCAGCCAAGTCGCGCCAGCCAGTGTGGCGTGCGCGCAACGCCCTGGTGGGGAGAAACGAAACGGGCCCCATCAGCGGACCTGCTCGTTTCAACCGTCTCACTGGCTAGTAGAGGAGGGGATCACTGGTGGCCGCGCCTTTGCCACAATCAGGTTATCTACCCACAGCTTTTGCGCCGTTGGTCCGCCCGCGATGCCACGATTGAAGGTCAGTTGCACCGCATTGAGCCGCAAGGCCGGACTCGAGCGAAACTCGATTCCAGACCAAGTACCACGGAGCACACTATCGATCCAAAATTGCTGAGTTCCGTTTGATCGGCTTGGCTCGTTTAGCGTGACCATGAACTCGATGTGGTGCCACGTTCCCGGGCTCAAGACGAGTGGCTCCACGTACTTCTCTGTTCCATCACCATAGCCTCCCCAACAGGTCACACCGTCAGGTTCGCGCTTCATGCCCGGATAATACGTGTAGAATCGCGTCGGTCCCGGATTCCCTGTCGGTTCTGTCACGAGCATCGTGATAAAGAAGTCGGTGCCATCCGGGCAAACTCCTGCCTTGCCTGAGGCCGACCACTGATTGTCCGTGCGCGCACCCAAAAAGCCAACCAGCTTTGTTCCCCCGCGCCAGTCGGCGGGGAAGCGGACGTAGTAGCTCACATATAACGAGTCATATCCAGGCATGAAGAATCGGGTAAGCCATCCCCCATCACCGCCGGCGGGATAGGTCACCTCGAGATAGTGACTTCCCGACTGGGCAAACTCCCGGCCCGTCATCACCCGCTGCCGACTCGGATCTACGCCGTCGGGCCACCCCGCCAACATCCCCGATTCAAAGTCTTCAACGAAGAGCAGACCTTGGCCCGAAGCAGCAGCGTCGCCGCGTGCACCACAGCCCTGACTTGCGCTCGCGACGACCGTAATCGCGACCATCGTTCTCCACCGTGGGATCATGTGATCAATGCTTGCTGATGTGAACAGGACCGTAGGAGAATGAATCCCGTTGTTTCTTGGTTTCGCCGACGCCCCCGCCCCAGATCGGACGGACAGTGTATTCAATAAATCCAGGATCGGGCGGCATCTGCAGATCGGCGTAAGCGCCCTGCGGCACACCATCGAGCCACCAGCGGACCACGCCGTTGTGACTGCTGGGACTCGAGCTATAGCGAACATACCACTCGATTTGATGCCACTTGCCGAGCACGACGGGCGTCGCCGTCAGATTGGGCTCGAGCCGGCGTGTGTCGGTGTCAAACGTCGTCTCCGTCTGGATGGTGTACTTGTGCCCATCGAAGAACATCATGATGTAAATCGTGCCGGCCGCCGGAGTCACCGGAAACAGCAGCGCAATCTTGTTCACCCCGCTGGCGTGTGATTGCCAGGGGTTGCTCGGCTTCCACCAGAATCCAAAGTAGGTTTCGGTCGTGGGGGTTGGCAGATCGTAATACGCTCCGCCGGGAGCGTAGCCTGATGGAAAGCCGGGCTCATACGTAAACACCAGCGCTCGGAAAGACGGGGCCGCTGGATCCGTGAGGACCGACACGCCGGTCCCTGCACATTTCCAGCCGTCCTTACCCAACGCCCCTAATGAACCGTCACTCACGACAGTCAATCCCGTCGGCTCGTTAGGCCAGCCGTCGCGCAGGGCAGCTGGAGCCGGCGTGACGGCTGGTTGCGAATCGCACGTCTGGGCCGTTGGAGCCTTACATGCAAGTAGTCCCAGTGTTAAGAGCGCGGCCGCGGTGAAATGATGAGCAGTTGACATGACGGGTGGGTGTTGCAAAACCCGCGCTATGGTCGGCACGGAGGGTTACCCCCCAGTGTTGCACGGTCGCAACGCCCCCCTTCCCATCGCCTTGGATATGCCTAGGTCCATGTCTTGCACCTAGCGCCAGCCGTGAAGCCGCTTCGGATCGCATTTGTTGGGGCCGGGAACATGGCTCGGCTCCACCTTCACGCCCTCCGCCGGGTGGCGACGCGACACCGCGTCGTAGGTGTTTACGACAAGGACGATGCGGCCAGCCATCAATTGTCTAAGCTGGCCAACGCAACCAGCTATCCGACCCTGGCAGAACTGCTGAGCTCGGCCGAACCGAACGTCGTACACATCTGCACCTCTGCGGGATCGCACTTCGAACCGGCTTGGGAGGCACTCCAAGCCGGAGCACATGTGTACGTCGAGAAACCGTTCGCCGACACCCTGCAGGAGACCGAGGAGCTTCTTGCGATCGCCGAGCGACGGCGGCTGCTCGTGTGCGCCGGCCACCAGCAGTTGCGGGATCCGGCGTATTTGCGCCTGCTCGAAGGGGTACGCGACGTCGGTGAGGTCATCCAGGTAGACAGCCATTTGACGTTCCGCCCTGTCGGATCGAGCGGAGAGCGTGCTGGCGCGCAGGTTCTCGCGGCGCAGCTCGTGGATGTCCTCCCTCACCCGCTGTACACGTTGGTCGACGTGCTGCACCGCACCGGCACCGATCTCACTCCACTCGAGCTTGCGTCGGTGGTGGCCGGTCCAGCGGACCTGCACGCCGTGATTCGCGCGAACGGACGCTACGGACGCCTCTCGGTGAGTTTGCGGGCGCGGCCGATTGCGTCACTGGTTTCGGTCAGCGCCAGCGGTGGAATGTTGACCGCGGACTTCTTGCGCTCGACCGTGGTAGGTGCGGCGAATCCCGGTGTGACGCCCGTTGAGAAAGCCGCCAATCCGCTCGTCGAGTCGTGCCAGCTCGCGCTCCGTAGTGCCACAGGAGTCGCCCGCAGGATCCTCAGCGGGGATTATCCCGGCTTGGCGGAGTTGATCGGAGATTTTTACGCGGCGGTCGCGGCGAGTAGCACCGGGGCCACCAGCGTCGCGTCGCCCGTTTCCCCCGATCATCTGCGATATGTCACGCGGCTCTTCGAGGAGCTCGCCGCCAACGTGCGCAGCGCGGCGCGGACGTCCGCTCAAACACGGCGCTCGTTAATCGCCACTGCGCTGTCCGATGCGCCGCTCGTCGTGGTGACGGGCGCGCGCGGTTTCTTCGGTAAGGCAATCACCAAACAGCTTGCGCGACGGGGCTATCGAGTGCGCGGGATCAGTCGCTCGATTGACGAATCAGATCCGCACGTCCACGAGTGGCGCCGTCTCGATCTCAGTCGCTCGGCGCCCGCGGATGCCTTCGCCGGCGCTGAGGTTGTCGTGCACGCGGCGGCGGCATCGTCCGGCGACTATGACACGCACCAGCGACACACGCTGGAAGCGACACGCAACGTTCTCCACGGCCTGCAGGCAGCAGGGGTGTTGCGACTCGTCCATGTGAGCAGCCTGTCCGTCCTGCGGCCGCCGCGAACGCCGTGGGAACAGCAAGACGAGAACACGCCGCTGACGGACGAACGCCCGTTCGGCGCCTACGTCTGGGGAAAATCAAATCAGGAACGGATCGTGACCTCCGAAGCACCGAGGTTCGGAATAGCAACACGCATAATTCGCCCCGGCGCGCTGGTGGACTGGAGTAATCCGGAGACGCCGGGGATTATGGCGCGGCGACTGTTCGGTGCGTGGCACCTTGGGTTTGGCCGGCCTGCGCTACCGCTGCCGGTCTGTGACGTCGGGACGGCCGCCACGGTGGTTGGCTGGACAGTCGCGCAATTTGCCGACGCACCGCCCGTGTTGAATCTTGTCGACCCCTCGCTGCCTAGTCGCCGGTGCTTGATCGAGGAGTTCCGCCGTCGTGGATGGCGCGGGCGTTTTGTCTGGGTTCCCATCCCTTTGTTCGCGATCCTCGTGCACGCCGCGCGTTACGCGCTCGCGCTGCCGCGGTTACGACGACCGAAGCCGCTCGCGTTGTATGGCATTCTCAGACCTCGCCGATACAGTTACGCGCTGTCAGAGCAAGTTCTTCGGAACGCAATGCGGGACGCCGGGCGCGCCGCGCCGGCGCTCGCCGCTCAACCAGCATGATTGTCCTGACCGCCCTGCTGGGGCTCCTCGCTGCGGTATTGCTGTTGCCGACGGTATCGGATCTTCTGAGTCTGTTCAGACTTGCGCGCGGTAAACGATCGAGCGCTCAGCCTCCTGCCGAACCACCGCGCCTGCTGTTTCTGGTGCCGGCACACAACGAAGAGCGCATGATCGAATCATGCGTGCGGTCGCTGTTGAACCAGCAGTACCCGGAGCGCTTCACAGCAGTCGTCATCGCGGACAACTGCGAGGATCAGACGGCCGGGCGAGCCCGACGCGCGGGCGCGCAGTGCCTCGAGCGAAACGACGGCAATCTTCCCGGCAAACCGCGCGCCATCGCGTGGGCGCTCACGCAGTTGCCGCTCCAACAGTACGACGCGGTCATTATCATCGACGCCGACACCATCGTTGATGCCCAATTCGGCAACGCGCTCGCGAGCGTAGGACCAGTGTCTGGCCGCGCTTTTCAGGCATACTTCGACGTGCGCAATCCTCATGACACCCTCCTCACCACAATGGCGACGGTCCTTGCCGCGGCGAATTACCGCTTCGCGTATGCACTGAAGCGGAACGTGGGTTTGAACGCGCCGCTGCTCGGCAATGGCATGTGTATTGGGACGCAGGTGCTCGAGCGGCACGGTTGGAAGGCATTCACGATCGCGGAGGATTGGGAGTTGTACGCGCTGTATACGACTCAGGGTGTCCCAATCGAATCGCTCGAGGAGGCGCATCTCTATGCCCAGGAGGCGCGATCGCTCGAGCAGAGCTCGACCCAGCGGCGCCGCTGGACGGCGGGCAAGGTCACCGTGCTGTGGCGGCACGTCGGAAGTCTCCTCCGCAGCCGCAACATCGGCCTCGCGCAAAAACTCGATGCCGTTGCCGAGCTCACGCACCCTGGTCCCGTGATGCATCTCAGTCTTGTGATGGTGTTGGCAGGCGTGACTGCGATTCTGCGACCGCCCGGAGCCGAGTGGTTGCTCATTGTCCTGACCGCGTCGCTGATTCGCTTGACGATCTATACCGTGGCGGGCTTGGCCGTGCAGTCACAGCCGCTACGGGCTGCCGGAGCGTTCGCACTCCTTCCCTTCTATCTGGTCTGGCGTGTGGGAACGGCGGTGGCGGCGCTCAAGCAGGTCGGGGATAAACCGTGGCTCCGAACGGCGCGCGACTAGCGGGGTCGCGGCCGTTATGTCGTCAGTGTCAGGATGACGCTGCTGGAAACGGGACGCAGTGCCCAGAAGCGAGAACGCTCTCGCAACCCGCTGCGCCGCAGATCGTCGCGCAGCTCAGCTTCCACGACCGGGGAGCGCACGGCGCCCGCGGGTTTGCCCGTGATCAGGCTCTTGAGACGCAGAAATGCTCCGACTACACCGTACTGCACCACGATGGGCCCACGGCTGATTCGCACCAATTCTTTCAGGACGGCAAGGCGAACGGCGGCGTCGAGGTGCATGAGCAGCCCAATACAGGTGACGACGTCGAATGACTTGTCGCCAACGGGCAGGCGCTGCGTCACGTCGCCCCGGAAAAACTCGATACGAGGGAGGTGACGTTTGGCGACCCCCATCATCGCCGCGGACACGTCGCTGCCGACCACTTCGACAAAACCCTCGCGGACGAGCAGGGCGGTGACTCGCCCCGTTCCGCACGCCACGTCCAATGTACGACTGCTTCGCGACAACGGCCGCAATGCCCGGCGGATCGCGCGCTCTTCCGCTCTGCGATACAGACGGCCCCACGGGTCACCGAAGCGGCCTTGCTCATAGTGTTCCGCATGAGGCGAGAGCTGCCAGAACTCTCGAGGGTTGGTCACGACGTGACTGTCCGTCTTCAATGGCTCCTCCGTCCGTTGCGAGCTTTGCGCAGGCCTGGTCGCACGATGCATGCCATCTGATGACGCTAGGGGACGCCGGTGGGCATGTTGCTTGCGTGCCATAGGAGCTCAACTCAAGGTGCTGCCTGAAGTGGGTGTGTTATCGGCATGGAAGTTGCGCCCTGCTTGGTGACCTAACTATGGATGTAACTTGAGGTTAGCGTCTCTTTGCTATCGCGCTCTCCAGCTTTTCAAAATCACGGCGTTCGCTCGTCGGCTGTCCAGGCGCGCTCTCGTCCTCTGTTATCACAACGTCACGCCAACGGACGACCCAACGTCGCGCGACAGTCTTGGCCTGCATATGCCGCTCTCGACGTTCGCACGACAGATGCGCTGGCTGGCGCGAACGTACAACGTGGTCCCACTCGCGGAGCTGGTAAACTGTGTTGCGAACAGCTCGCCGCGGCAACGCCTAGCCGCTGTGACCTTCGACGATGGCTATCAGGGCTTCTTCGAATTTGCCTGGCCTCTTCTCAAAAAGCTCGGCATTCCAGCGACAGTCTTTCTCGTCGGCAATGCGCCCTGCGGCGAAGAGGTCTTCTGGTGGGAAAGTCCAGAGGTACGCCGTGCGTATTCTCCATCCCGGCTGGAGAGTTGGCTCACGGCGCAGGGCGGCGACGGCGAGACGATCTTGGCGACGCTGGAACGTAATTCCCTTCCTGCAGATCCAGTTCCGGCGTACAAGAGACCCGCTGCATGGCAGACCATCGCCGCTGCCGCGAAAGATGGTCTGCAGCTCGGGGCGCATTCGTTGTCGCATCGCTCGCTCTCCAACTTAGACGACCACGAATTGAAGCAGGAACTTGTCGCGAGCCGCGATGTGATAAGAAAGCACACCGGTGTGACCGCAGAGTTCTTCGCTTATCCATACGGCCTTTGGAATGACCGCGTGCGCGATGCTGCCTGTCGGGCGGGATACCGGGCGGCCTTCACGCTCGATTACAGCGACCGATCTTCTACCACCGATCCTTGGGCGCTCCCCCGGCTCAACGTCCCAGCCTCCATCTCTGACCCCGCTTTTCAGGCGTGGACTGCAGGCCTGAACCTGCGAGGCGGGCGCGGGGTGTGATGCCAACCGCAGCGAGTCGGCTGCGCGGCATGCGGTTCGCGCACCTAATCGAAACGGACGGTCCCGGCGGTGCCGAGCGCGTGCTCGCCAACCTCGCGACCGAGTTCCAGACTGCTGGGAGCGACAACGTCGTCATCGTTCCCGAGCGAGGAGAGGGATGGCTAGCACGCGAGTTACGCGGGACAGGCGTGCACGTAGAGTCGTTTTGTCTCGATCGGCCGTTCTCACCGATGTTCGCGCGCCGGCTTGCGGATATCCTCCGTAGTTACGGAGTGGCACTCGCGCATAGTCATGAGTTCACCATGGCCGTGTATGGTACGTGGGCAGCTCGACGGGCCGGAATACCACACGTTTTCACCATGCATGGGAGCCGCTACTACGCCGAACGGTGGCGTCGGCGGATCGCTCTGTGGCTCGCGACGAGAATGAGCGATGCGGTCGTTACAGTGTCTCACAGCCTCGCGCGTCAGCTGCGCCGAGATTTGCTGTTGAGCGCGGACCGTCTGATCACCATTCCGAACGGCGTGCGGCACTTCCCAACGAGTCAATCTTCGCTTCGCCAAGAGCTGGGGTTGGCGGACACGGATCAGTTGGTCGTGGCGGTCGGCAATCTGTACCCTATAAAGGGTCACACCTACCTGCTCCAGGCACTGGCACTGCTCGCCCCTCGCCTCCCGAGACTGCATGTGGCGATCGCCGGTCGCGGCGAGCTGGCCAGTCCGTTACGCGCGCACGCGGCCGCCCTCAACGTCCATGATCGATTCCATCTGCTTGGTCTGCGGTCCGACATCGGCAACGTGTTGTCTGCGGCCGATGTCTTCGTGCTGCCGTCGCTCTCCGAAGGCGTACCGCTTGCATTACTAGAAGCAATGCTGGCGGCGAAGCCAATCGTGGCAACCGCGGTCGGCGAGGTGCCTACCGTGCTGGATGGCGGCCGCGCCGGCTTGTTGGTCCCGTCGGCAGACGCCTCCGCGCTGGCGAATGCCTTGGCGAGCGTACTCGTTGATCTCGCTTACGGCCAACGGCTTGGCCTGGCAGCGGCGACCCGGGCTGGAGGAGAGTACTCGCTTGACGCGATGGTAGACCGCTATGCCGCTCTGTACGCGAAGCATCTATCCCCCGCTTACCGCCCCGATCCTCTTTGTCGTGAATTTCTCAACGGTCGCTCGGTGTAATCGGCAGGGCGTCCTCCCGACCACCAACGGTTCGAATCCAGACTTCCAGTCGCTCTAGATCGCTCCCCCGAAGACGTCCGTGGGTCGGCAGCGTACATAGTCTGGCGACGAGCAAGCGACTGCCCGGAAACGCGCCGTTGCGGTTCAAGCATCGCGAACTGAAACGCTCGAGGTCGCAGAGTGGTTGCGGATAGCCAGGCATTATTCCCAACCGCCGCGCCCCGCGCTGACTTGCCAAAGGGCGCACCGCTGGTGACACGAGAACCGGCAGCCGAAGGTAGCTCGGTCGCGCATGCATCGGCGAACCGATTGTTTTGAATCCAGGTAGCCATCGCAATGCCGAGAGCAGCCGCATGGCGTTGCGGCGGCGCGTCTCGACCTCGCGCTCGGCCAGATGCCAAGTGGCCGCGATAACAGGAGAGGAGACTGGAGTAGGCCGGCGCAAAGGCCGCGGCTCACGATAGATGGTCTCGCCGAGGCGTAAAAGCGGGAGCGCTGCCGGAAG
Source organism: Gemmatimonadetes bacterium 13_2_20CM_2_65_7 (assembly GCA_001915025.1). Lineage (GTDB taxonomy): Bacteria > Gemmatimonadota > Gemmatimonadetes > Gemmatimonadales > GWC2-71-9 > 20CM-2-65-7. The sequence continues at coordinate 6,035 of MNDR01000003.1, read as the reverse complement.
GGCGTATAGGCGCGGCCGCTCAAACACCAGTTGACCGGCGATCGTGAATAGTTCAGGCCAACCCCGCCGTGGCACGCCGAGTAGACCTGTCGCCCGCTTCAGAATGCGGACGCCGGCGTCATCGTAAGCGAGAACCGCTCCGCCGCTCCCGCCTGTGAGCCCTTTTCCGCGACCGAAACTCATCACCGCGAGCGAGCCGCGCGTCCCGACTGGCCGACCGTCTAGATCTGCACACGCGGCCTGCGCCGCATCTTCTATCACCAAAGCGCCCGTCTCCGCGGCGAGACGCTGCACCTCGGCAATGTCGATGGGATAGCCATACGGATGAACAACGACGACAGCTGCCACGCCTTGCCGCAGGGCCGCATGCACCTGCGCCAGGTCTGGCGCCAGTGTCAGAGGATCGAGGTCATAGAGGAGTACTGTCGCATCGGCCCCTTCAGCCGCAGTGGCCAGGTCGTAGCACCCATACGCGGGAATTGCGATCGGCGTCCCACGTCGCTCCCGTAGGAGGCCGATCAGCACCGCCGTTAACGCCGTGGTACCGCTATCGGTCAGCAGGACTTCGCGCGGCCCGTAGCGCTTGCTGAGGAGCCCGACAACGCGGGCTTCCTGCCGTGCTGCAGCTGACCCATTGCGCGCGATCCCACTTATGCCCGCGAGTAGCGCCGCGGCGGACAGCGGCGAATGTACTGGAACTTGATGTCGCCAGCTCTTCACGGCAGAAAACGGACCAGGCGCGGACCGAGCCGGTTAGCGACAAAGAGTGGAAGTCGGCGCCACAGTCGGGGCCCCCACGAGTAGACGGGGTCGTCCGGCGACGGAGTGGCCTGCACCCCACCGGCGCGGACATACTGATGCCAGGGCAAGGGGACGTCGTCGCCCCCCCATTGCTTTTTGAAGTGGTGCGTACCGCCACCCGGCGTGCAGCGACCGAAGTTGAAGATGCGCGCGCCACGACCGATCACGTGCTCCATGAATGACCAGTACAGCAGCATATTGGCGGCGATGCTGCGCGACTCGCGCAGCGACCCCGCCCACGTGAGCTCGAACTCCTCGCGCCACGCGAACCCACAACCAGCAGCAAGCGGCTGCTCACCGCGATACACGACGCCGAAGACAACGAGGTCGGCAAACGTTTCGGACACGCGCTCGAACAGCCCGCGCGGCAGGACCGGCGTGCCCAGGTCCCTCATCGTCCGCGCGAACACCTCATAAAACGGTTCCCGCTGCTCGGGCCCGAACCGGGCCGCGAGCCCTTCTCTCAAGGGGCGCCGAATCTGACTGCGCAGCTTCGAGGAGAATTGCTGAAAGAGCGTTTGGGGGTCAGGCGGCAACGCAAGCAGCACAGTGATCTTTCTCGACGATATCGGCAGGTCGAAGCCACCCGCGTGGCGAGTTCGAAGCTGCAGGAGATCCACGCATTGCCGGCGGGCCTCATTGACCGCCTCCTCCACCAGCCGCTGTCGTGCGACTGCAGAGCCGAGCGGCCCGCCATCGTTGAGAAACGGCAGCGAGACTAGGTAGTGGCCAAAAATTCTGCTGCGCACGCGCACGAGCGGTAGAATGCCCTGCCATTCGCCGCTGTCGTCCGCAGCCGCCCAGTACAGGCACTGCGCGCCCAGCACGTCATTGAGGATGTCGCGCCAACCAGCGAGGTGGCAGAAGGTGCTTGTCGGCGTGCGGTTCACGAACTCGTCCCACGCTCGCGTCTCGCCGTCGAGCGGAATCAGGTCGAGCTGCGGCGGAGCCTCCCTCACGCTGGGCTCTCGCTGACGGCGATCCTCTCCGCGTCACCGGTATGTGCGTTGGACATCGCTGCCACGGTCTCTCGAATCGGCCGAAACCGGAATTCCGCCAGCAGTCGGTCGAGTCGCGGGAGCGTCCTGCGGAGACCTCCGTAATGGCGGGCGCGAATCAGCAGCGAGTTGTCGAGTCGTGGCTGGCCGGGGTCTACTTCCCACGGATGGATATAGAAGGTCCCCGCAACGCCGCGGCGCTCGCATTGGCGCAACGCTGTCTGCACAACGCTGTAGGGCAGCAGCCGGAAGTACGCGCCGCCCGCGGCGGGGAGCCGCAAGCCGCACCACCGCAACGTAGCTGGAGGGATTTCCAGCAAAGCACCAGCGGGACGCTCGAGCCAGTGCGGATCCGGTGATGCACCGGAATAGCCGTAGCCGGGGCGCCGGATCGGAAACAAACTGGAATCGTAGCGATAGCCTTCTTCGATCAGCACGTCGAGCGCCCACTCCGTGCCGCGAACGATCGAGAAGTTCGGCGCGCGAAAGCCCAAGACGGGCTCGCCCGCGATTCCTTCCAACACATCTTTGGTTCGTCGAATTGATTCGCGGAACGCGAGTGGCGTTTGCGTGGTGACGCGCGCATGGTCCCAGCTGTGGGACGCGATCTCGTGACCCGCGCGGGCGATCGTGCGCACCAGGGCTGCCTGACGCTTGGCTACCCAGCCAAGGACAAAGAACGTGGCATGCGCGTTGAATCGAGCGAGCAGGTCGAGGAGCTGGGTCACCTGCGCAGCCACTCGAGACTCGAGCCGCTTCCAATCAGACCGCGCCACGCGGGACTCGAACACCGCGACTTGGAAGTATTCTTCGACGTCGATCGTGAAGTGGTGCGCGATCATGCCGGCCCCCCCGGTGCCGCGTTAGAGTGGGCCGATGTTAAACGATCTGCTCTCAGCGCCCTTCAACCCCGAAGCCGCGACCTTCAGCGTGTAGCCGTTACCCAGCTGGTCGATGCTCAAGTCATTGAACGTTGCGACGCCGTTCACGGCCGTCACGGTCTTGGTGCCGGACAACGTGCCCGGCATGACCAAGCCGCCGTTGGTCCCGATTGCGATTGTCACCGGCCCATTGAAGCTCGTGACCGAATGACCCGCACCGTCTGTTGCCGTGACCGTCACGGCCGGCTGTATCGACATGAGCGGCATCGTTGTGCTCGGCTGAACGATAAACGCGAGTTCCGTCGCCGCCGGGCGCAGCACCAGCGCAGTGGCTACCCAAGTGCCGGGCGAATTGAACGACAAATTCCATTGCGGATGGATTGAACCCGCGTTGCCCTGTATCGCGTAATCCGGCTCGACCCACATGTTTGGCGATGTCAGCGCGGTCAGCGAGGTAAAGCCCGCTGGCACGTCAGTCGCCCCGCCGCCGTGCGCCATCGTGACGGCATACGCGAGCGCGCCCGCATCGATCGGAAGAGTTCCGGCATCGGCTACGGTCGGATACGTGGACCCGGAACCCGAAGCCGATTGGTGCGCACCCAGTGCATCAGCGGTAACTGACACACCGGTAAAGGCAGTCATGGTGATCCCGCCATCCTGAATCGGCGACGCCAGGTCTGCATGTACCACGAGGTCCTGGTCGCCGTTGGGAAACGTTCCCTCCGGGAAATTCTGAACATTGGTGGCGACATACGTGGCCATCGAGTTCACGCCATCGGTGACGTATTCGACGAGAGTGTAGGTATTCCCGACCGGCGTCCACGCCGCGTCACTTAGGTGGTCGTACACCCTCGTGATGATATTCGTCGAGCCAACCCAAACAAACGTCGCCACAATTGCGTCGCCGTGGTGTGGATTGGTAGGACGAAAATCCTGCCAGATCGTCGTGGTCTCACCGAGCTTGCCGCCGTGCTGGTCGAACGCGATACCGCCGGTGCCAGCCGCGGCGACATCCAACCTGGGTCCGCTGGAACCGTGTGGTTCGGCGTTGGGTGCGATCGCCTCACCGCAACCGACTGCGAGAAGCGCTCCTGCCAGTAATGCCACGCGCTTCATCACAGCGCGCTAATGTTGAAGGGGTTACTCTCTGCGCCGCGCAGCGCCGAGCTAGTGACGGTGAGTGTGTAGCCGTTCCCGACCTGGTCGATGCTCAGATCTGAAAATGTCGCAACCCCATTGACGAATGACACGGTTTTCGTTCCGGACAGTGTACCCGGAACGAGCAGTCCGCCATTCTTTCCGATCGCTATCGTGACGGAGCCCGAGAAGGTGGTGATCGTGTGGCCGAGATCGTCCAGCGCCGCAACTTGTACTGGCGGCTTGATCGTCATCAAAGGCAACGTCGTGGTCGGCTGCGTGGTGAACCCGAGGTGCGTCGCTGCCGGGTTGAGGACAACCGCGGCGGCGAGCCAGTTACCCGGATGCGTTGGATCAAAGTACCAGGTCCAATGTGGGTTGACGGTGCCGCCATCGGAGAACAGGGCGTGATTTGCATGCATCGTCAAGAAGGCGTCGCTCAATTGCGCGAGTCGTAGGAATGGCGCTCCAGGCTCATCGGCGCCCACCAAGGTTCCGGACATGGTTACGCCGTAGACCAATCCCCCGGCGGCCGCCGACACTAGGCCAGGCGCAGCGACCGTCAGAGCGTTTCCAGAGCCTTGAGCCGCCGCAGACGGTCCAACAGTCACAGGGAGTCCGCTATAGGCAGCCATCACGACTCCGCCATCGGGCACGTTCTGGCTCAGGTTGGCACGCACCGCCAGGATCGCGTTGCCATCGGTGCTTGCGTCAGGAAAGTTCTGCACGTTCGTAGCTACATACGTAGCCATCGATACCGTCCCGTCGGTGACGTAGCGAACCAGCGTGTACTGGTTGCCCACAGGCGTGCGGTAGATGTCCGTGAGGTGGTCAGTCACCGAGGTGATGATGTTGGTCGAACCGACCCAGAAGAACGTCGCGATGATCGCGTCACCGACGTGCGGATTCTGCGGGTTGAATCCCTTGATCAAGCACGGATTGGTGCCGTCGCACGAAGCAGGATTTGACGAATTTTCGCTCAGCGAGCCGTTCCACTGATCCAGATCCAAGCCGGGCGCGCCCGGGGCACCAAGGGCGAATCGCGGCGGTCCCAAAGTGGTACGCTCGGGGCTGACTGGGCTCATGCAGCTCGCGAGCAGCAACGTGGCCGCCACGAGCGCTGGAGAACTGACGAGGGTGATCCGCTTATCCATTGATGACTCCTTTCGGCACGTCTCAAAGGCAAGCTTTAGGCCAAGGGCAAACGCATGGATTGAATTGAGTTGCGGCGTTCACGCAACACCCGCGGCGTCGCACTGGACTAACTCCCTGTGATCGTCACGGCAGTATGAATGACGGTCCTCCCAAAAAGACGAACGACGCCGTGAGCGTCGTTCGTGGTTCGTCGGTAGCAGGCGTCGCGGTGAGGCTACAACAGCAGCACAGTCACCTTCTTTGTGCTCGACCCGGGGGCGCCAGCCCCGTCTGTCACGGTGACTTTGACCGTAAAGGTTTTCGGCAAGATCACGACGTACGTGTGTCCGTTTGTGAACGAGCCCTCGCTCGAAACCGTACCGGTTGAGGTCGATCCGTCACCCCAGTTGATCTTGTACGACCAGGGCCCGTTGTGGTTGGCATCGGTGAAGCTCCACTGGAGACTGTAGAGAACGCCGGTCAGGGCCGTTTCGTCGGGACCCGCATTCACTGCTGGCGGCGCGTTGCAGTTCACCGAGTAGGGATCCGCCATCGTCTGGCCCGCGATGACGTTGACACTCTTGGACGGTCCTCCGCTCACCGTACAGTTTGATGGGACCGTGAGGAAGGTCGTGTGATTCCCCGGCGACAGTGCGGTCCAGGTCACACTGCCATTGTTGCTGGCAATGGTCTTGGTGTTGCCTCCATCCACGCTGACGGTGTAGCTGGTTGGGATGTTCGCGCCGCCGCTCGTTGAAGTCGCGTTGATGTTGCCGGTGATCGGTGTGCACGTCACCACAAAGGGCGCGGTCGCCGTTCCACCGGCCGGTACGGAAACAGTCTGCGGATTCGCGCCGCTCACAGTGCAGTTAGCCGCGAGGCCCGAGAGCTGAACGCTGTGGTCACCAGCCGCCAGTCCGGGGAATGGTGCACTTCCGTTGATTCCGATGGGATTGTTCTGCCCTCCATCGACCGTGACCGTATAGCCATCGGGATCGAGGTCAGAACCCGTCGTGCTCGTCGTCGCCGTCAGATCACCGGTCGGTGGCGGCGGTGGCGGCGGTGGCGGCGGCGGCGGTGGCGG
>MNDR01000063.1 GCA_001915025.1 Gemmatimonadetes bacterium 13_2_20CM_2_65_7 | reverse complement strand
CACCCTCCCCGTTCGGGAGTACGCGGATCTGCGCGTCGGCATCGTTGGCCTGGGCGGGATCGGCACCGCGGTGGCGCGCCGGGCCTTGGCGCTGGGGATGCCGGTGGCCGGCGTACGGCGCCGTCCGGCGCGCGGCGGGCCTGCCGGCGTGCGTTGGGTCGGCGGGCCGGACGAGCTGCCTCGGCTCGCCGCTGAGAGCGACTGCCTGGTCATAGCAGCGCCGCACACAAACGCGACGACGCACGTCGTGGATCGGCGCGTGCTCGAGCTGCTCCCGCAGCACGCCGTCGTCGTGAACGTGTCGCGGGGGACGCTGCTCGACGAAGCCGGCTTACTCGACTTGCTCGATGCGGGACACCTCCGCGGTGCCGCGCTCGACGTGTTTGCGGTCGAGCCGCTGCCGCCGGACCACGCGTTCTGGAGCCATCCGCGGGTGCCTCGAAGCTGGGTACTGAATGGAAAAGATCATCAAGGCTGCCGTAGATCGCGGGGCCTCCGACCTGCACATCAAGGCCGGGGACGTCTTTCGGGCGCGCATCGACGGCAAGCTGGTCCCGCTGACCAAGCAGCGGCTCACGCCGCATCAGACGAAGGCCATCGCGCTGCAGCTCATCGCCAACGAGGAGGACCGCGGCCGCATCGACAAGCTGCGGGATTACGATTGCTCCTGGGGCATGCCGGGCATCGGCCGGTTCCGGGTGAACATCCTGCGGCAGCGCTCCTCATTCATGATCGTGATGCGCGTGATTCCGTTCGACGTGCCGACGTTCGAATCGCTGAAGCTGCCTGCCGTGCTCGCCCAGGTTGCGACGGCGGAGCGCGGTATGATCCTCGTGACCGGCGTGACGGGGTCGGGCAAGAGCTCGACGATGGCGGCGATCATCAACCACATCAATCAAAATCAGCATCGCCACATCCTCACCCTCGAAAACCCGATCGAATTTCTGCACCGCGACATCAACTGCTCTGTCACCCAGCGCGAGATTGGCGTAGATACCGACGATTTTCGCACGGGGTTGCGCGCGGCATTGCGCCAGGATCCGGACGTCATCCTGATCGGCGAGTTGCGGGATGCCGAGACGATCGACACGGCGATGAAGGCCGCCGAAACCGGCCACGTCCTCGTCTCGACGCTGCACACTCCCGATGCCGTGACGACGATAAGCCGGATTGTCTCGATGTTCCCGCCCGAGGAGCAGGAAATTGCCCGGCTGCGACTGTCCGAGGCGCTGCACGCCGTCGTTTCGCAGCGCCTGCTGCCGCGAGGCGACGGCCACGGGCGCGCGGCGGCGCTCGAGGTCCTGCTGGCGACGGACGCCGCGCGCGACATGATCCGCGAGCGCGACCGCACGCCGTCGCTGCACGACTACATCAGGGAATCGCGCGAGCAGTACGGCATGCAGACGTTCGACCAGCATCTCATGGATCTCGTCACCGATGACGTCGTGACGTATGAGACCGCATTGGCGGCGTCCTCCAATCCCTCCGACTTTCAGCTGCAGGTCCGGACGCTGCGGCGCCGCTCACGGGTCGCCTCGCCGGCGCCGAGCGAGTGAACGGAGTTTTCGCGCCGATCCCCACGCCGTTCGATCCCACGAGCGGTGACTTTGCGCCGCTCGAGTTCCGGCAAAACATCGCGCGGCTGCTGGCCGAGGGCGTGAACGGCATCGTCGTCTCCGGATCGACAGGGGAGGCCGCGCTCCTCGACGCCGATGAGCAGCGACAGCTCGTCGCAGTGGCGCGCAAGGAGCTGAGTGACGGCGCGTGGCTCATTGCCGGCACCGGCGCCGAATCGACGCGTCAGACGATCGCGTTGTCCCGGGCTGCCGCAATCGAAGGCGCCAACGCCGTTCTGGTGCGCCCACCGGCGTACTTCTCGGCCGGCGCAACGCCGGCGTCGCTCGCGCTCCATTTCCGTGCCGTCGCCGACGCGAGCCCCGTGCCCGTGTTGGTCTATAACATCCCGAAGTACACTCATCTCGCGCTCGAGCCGGCGTTTTTGCAGCAGCTCACCGCACACGAGCGCATCATCGGAGTCAAGGATTCGTCGGGCGATCCGAAAAACTTGGCGGCATACCGTGAAGCGGTGCCGCAATGGACCGTGCTCGCCGGATCGGCGTCGCTGCTTTTCGCCGCGCTCGAGATGGACTGTCAGGGTGGGGTCATCGGGGTTGCATGCTTTGCGCCGAGTCTCTGCGTGCAGCTCGTGCGCGAGTTCGAGCAGGGGCATCGCGCCGCCGCGGGGCGGATCCAGGAACGCGTCACACCGCTAGACAAAGAGATCGTCGGCAAGCTCGGCCCCGCGGGCGTGAAGGCGGCAATGGACGCCGTGGGATTGTACGGTGGTCCCACGCGTCCGCCGCTCGCGCCCGTTTCAACCGCCGATCGCGAGCGCATCACGGCCCTTGTGCGCGGTGACTGATTACGGCGTGTTATTCCGCGAGCTGGCGATTCCGCGGCTCGTAGGGTCAGCCAATCACGCCAAAGTCCGGGAGATTCTGAAGCGCGAGCTCACGGCGCGCGGCTTCCACGTTCAGGAACACAGCTTCACCGGTCGGCCGTCTAAAGCCCTACTTGGTGCTCCGCGCCACATTCAAGGCATCAATCTGATTGCTCAACGGTCCTTAAGGACAGTGCCGGCCGAGCGCACCCTTCAGGGTGTGAACACATGGCTCGTTGCTCACTATGACTCCAAAGGCCAACCGATCTCGATGGCAGTTCGGTTATTGGGGTTCGTGGGGCTGGTGCTTGGGCTCGTCGGAGTATTGGTGGCGTCCCTCCCCGCGGCCGCGCTGCTGGTGATCAGCCTGGCTGTCGTTTTTCAGAATCGCGTGAACGACAACTCCGCTGGAGCGGTGGACAATGCGACCGCATTGGTCACGATCTTCATGACCATCGATCAGCTTTCATCTTCGTCCGGCGTCGGGGTGATCTTTCCTGACGGCGAAGAATTCGGCCTTGTCGGTGCACGGGCGCTGACCGCTGATCGCGCCGATCTGTTCGCAGATGCCTCCGTGATCAATCTCGATGGCATCGATGACAGCGGTCGGCCGATTGCCTTGCTGCATCGAGCCGGGAGGACCAGTGTGGCCATCGCTGAGGCACTTCGGGCGCGGCGGTGGCGTTGGTTGCCGGTCATTGTGGACGGTATTGCCTTAGCGCGGGTAGCGCGCGAGTGTGTCACGATCCTGAAAGGAGATTGGCGCACCATGCGGGTCGTGCATCGTCCAGCGGACAACACGACTCGGGTCAGGTTGGACGGCGCCGCCACCGTTGCCGCGGCACTGGCGCGCGTGCTCCGCGCGGCATAGCTTCCCACAGAGGACCCCGGGGCATGGCCCCGGGGCCTTTTTTTCGTCACGGAGTGACCTCGCGTGTTCGGACCCAAGACGCAGTGCGTCGTGGTAGTCGGCGCCCAATGGGGCGATGAGGGCAAGGGCAAGATCGTCGACGTCCTGGCCGAGCGCGCGGATCTCGTGGTGCGCTATCAGGGCGGCGCGAATGCCGGGCACACGGTGGATACGGGCGAGGGTAAGTCATTCGTCCTGCACCAGATACCATCTGGAATTCTTCAGGGCGCGGTCTGCGTCGTCGGCAACGGCGTGGTGCTCGATCCCGAGCAACTGTTCGCCGAGCTCGATGCGCTGGCGGCACGCGGAGTCCGTACCGAGCACAAGCTGCATGTCTCCGAGCGCGCGCATCTCACGCTCCCCTTTCACAAGCTCCTCGATCGCGCCCGTGAGAAAAAGGACCAGATCGGGACGACAGGGCGGGGCATCGGGCCGACTTACGAAGACAAGTACGGGCGCCGCGGCGTGCGGGTCGGCGATCTGCGCAATCTCACGCGTGCGCAGGAGCACGTCCGCGTCCGCGTGGAGGCGGCGAATCAGATGCTCGAGCTGCTCGCAGGCGGCTCACGCGCCAGCGGCGAGCGGGCCAATGCTGAAGAGCACGTGCATTTGCTCGAGCGACTGGCACCCCGACTATTGCCATTGGCGGTCGATGCGGGTCGAGTCGTATGGGAGGCGCTCGAGCGTGGAGAGTCGGTGCTGCTCGAAGGCGCGCAGGGCGCGTTGCTCGATGTCGACCACGGCACGTATCCCTATGTGACGTCGTCCAACACGACTGCGGGTGGCGCTGCTGTCGGCGTGGGAATCGGCCCGACGGCGATCGACGCCGTCCTCGGCGTGGTGAAGGCGTACACCACGCGCGTGGGTAACGGCCCGCTGCCCACCGAAGCGGCCCCCGATGTGGCGCAGCGGATCCGCGAGCTGGGTGGCGAATTCGGCGCCACGACGGGACGGCCGAGGCGCTGCGGTTGGTTTGACGCGGTCGTCGTGCGGTACGCCGTGCGCGTGAACGGATTGACGGGGCTGGCGGTCACGAAACTCGATGTACTCGACACGTTCGCGGAGATCCCAGTAGGCGTCGGATATCGACTCGATGGCGAGACGATCGATAGCATGCCGGCGGACGTGGAGACGATTGGCAGAGTCGAGCCGATCTACGAAACGGTGCCCGGATGGCAGAAACCATTGAGTGAGGTGCGCAGACTTGCGGACCTTCCTCCAGCAGCTCGCGCATATGTCGATCGATTGCAAGACTTGGCTGGAGCTCCGATCCGATATGTGAGTATCGGAACGAGGAGAGACCAGATAATCGAAGTCTGATTGTAGCACACCGTTCTAAGAAGACGCAGCAGACGCAACAGGCGCAGCAGTGGTCTTCCGCTGATAGCGGAGAGAAAATGATACTGCTTGCGTGCTTTCGGTGACATTCGAATGGCTTCGTTACATACTTTCCGTCCATGCTCTTCCGAGATCTCAAGGCATACCAACACGCGCGGCGGCTATCAATGTTGTCGCGACCCCTTATCAATCGACTTCCTGAATCTGAGCGTGATTTGGCAGATCAGTGGCGTCGTGCTTGTAATAGCATCGCTCTGAACCTCGCCGAAGGCGTGAGCCGTCGCGGTTCCAAGGAGTTTCGCCGTTTTACGGACATGGCGCGGGGCTCGCTGGTCGAAGTGGAAGCGGTAATTGATCTAGTGCAACACCTCGGCCTCATTCAACCAACAGAGCTCGAGGACGTCGTCTCGGCGCGCGACGAATGTGCTCGAACGGTTTACGGGTTGTTGCGCAAGCTCTCGGCAGCGGCTGCCGCCACGAGTTAGGAGGCTGTTGATTACCTGTTGCGTCTGTTGCGTCTGCTGCGCCTGCAGTATCGCATACTGCGATGTTTCTTGCAGAACACAGTTAAGTACTTCCCCTAGGTCATCTGGACTGCAATTGATGTGACAGCCCTTACAACTCGGCACCGTTCTTGCTAACCAAAGCGGCCAGAATCTCTGCAAAGGGCAAACCGCCGGTGACGGCGGGGCGCAAAGCAAAGGGGTCTCGGCCGGACAGAGACAGCCCAGCTGCCAGAGGCACCCAGCGCCTGCCCGATTTGCGAGAAGGAGTTCGCTTCGCTCACATCGGGTTCTAGGGCGCACGGTGTGCGGCTGGCGATCACCCCCTGGGGCAACTCAGGGGGTTTCTCGTTTCTGTTATGTTGGCCTCCACGATGCCGCCCGTCGTCCTGGTTGCTCCCGCCGCCTTCAAAGGCACCCTTGGTCCTCGTCAGGTCGCCGAGGCGATCGCGATTGGTGTGCGCCGCGCGCTGCCAGGCGCCTCGGTGCTCGAGTGTCCGGTCGCTGACGGCGGAAACGGACTGCTCGACGTGGTGTTGCCGGTCGGCGCACTGCGTGAGCGGCTTCCGGTCACGGGCCCGATCGGCGAGCCAGTCTCCGCCGAGCTGGGATGGATCGACGGCGAAACGGCAATCATCGAAAGCGCCTCCGCGTGCGGCCTGGCGCTGGTCGAACCGGAAGATCGCGATCCACTGCGCACCACCACCCGCGGCGTTGGCGAGCTGATTTGGACGGCGGTGGATCGCGGCGCCAAGTCCGTTGTCGTTGGACTCGGCGGCACCGCGACGGTCGATGGCGGCACGGGTGCGGCGCGCGGGCTCGGGTGGACATTCGAGAACACCGAAGGCAAGCCGCTGCCGGAGGGCGGTGGATCGCTCGTGGAGCTCGCAGCATTCGCGTCTGGTTGGGGACTCGCGGCCCGCGTGATCGCGCTGGCCGACGTGGCAACACCACTGCTCGGCCCGGACGGCGCCGCTCCCGTTTTCGGGCCGCAGAAAGGTGCCCGCCCTGAGGAGATTCCGCGGCTGGCCGATGGACTCACGCGCCTGGCGGCGCTCTGGAGCGATGCGGGGCGGCCCGATCTCGGCACCATGTCCATGGGCGGTGCGGCCGGCGGGCTGGGTGCCGGCCTCGTCTTTTTCGCTAAAGCCGAGCTCGCGCGCGGCGCAGAATGGGTGCTCGAGCGAGCGGGTTTCGACGCGGCGCTGGCCAAGGCGGACCTCGTCATCACTGCGGAAGGGATTTTCGACCGGACGTCGCTCGTGGGAAAGGCGCCGGGAGAGGTCGTGCGACGTGCGCAAGCAGCGAAGAAGAAGGTTGCCGTCGTCGCGGGCCGGGTGGAAGGCATGGTGGGGGTGCATACCGTTGCTGGCGACGGCGCCGGACGGATGCTCGACGGCCCAGCGCTTGCACAGATGGCGGAACAGGTCGCGCGGGAGGCCCTCCACATTTAACTTCCGGCTTCCTTATGTCGCCCCCCCCCGCTCCCGTAACTGCTGGCAAAATCATGGATAAGCTCGTGTCGCTGGCCAAGCGGCGCGGCTTCGTATTTCAATCTTCCGAGATCTATGGCGGCCTCGGTTCCGTCTGGGACTACGGTCCGCTGGGCGTCGAGCTCAAGAAGAACATCAAGGAGCGCTGGTGGCGGTCGATGGTCCACGCGCGCGAGGACATCGAGGGCCTGGACGCCGCGATCCTGATGCATCCCAAGGTGTGGGAGGCGTCGGGGCACGTCTCGGGATTCACCGATCCACTCGTCGACTGCAAGAAGTGCAAGAATCGCTTTCGCGCCGACGATCCGAGGATCAGAGGCACGCCCGGTCAGCCCGACGCGCAATGTCCCGTGTGCGGCAGCAAGGGCACGCTCACGGCGCCGCGGCAGTTCAATCTGATGTTCAAGACCTTCATGGGTCCGGTCGAGGAGGAGGCCGCGGTCATCTACCTGCGGCCTGAAACCGCGCAGGGGATCTACGTCAACTATCTGAACGTACTGCAGTCGTCACGACAGAAGATCCCGTTTGGCGTTGCGCAGATCGGAAAAGCGTTCCGCAACGAGATCACGCCCGGCAACTTCATTTTCCGCACGCGCGAATTCGAACAAATGGAGATGCAGTTTTTCGTGAAGCCCGGCACCGAGAACGAGTGGTTCGAATTCTGGCGCTCCGAGCGAATGAAGTGGGTGGAAGGGTTGGGTATCCGGTCCGACAAGCTGCGCTGGCATCAGCATGACAAGGACGAGCTCGCTCACTACGCCAAGGACGCCTATGACATTCAGTACGAGTTTCCGTTCGGCTGGCAGGAGTTCGAGGGCATTCACAACCGCACGGACTTCGATCTCTCGAATCACCAGAAACACGCGGGGAAGAAACTCGACTACTTGGACCCCAAGACGAACGAACGATTCATTCCGTATGTCGTCGAGACCTCCGCTGGTGCGGATCGCACGGCGCTGGTCGTACTGTGTGATGCCTATCGAGAGGAAGAAGTCGGCGGCGAGGAAGCGGCGGAGGGCGGCGCGCAGCGAGTGGTGTTGAAGCTCAAGCCATCGCTTGCCCCACTCAAAGCGGCGGTCTTTCCGCTCGTGAACAAGGAGGGCATGCCCGAACTGGCACACCGCATCTACGACGATCTGCGCCGGCACTTCAACGTGTTCTACGATGACGGTGGCTCGATCGGGCGGCGCTACCGCCGGCAAGACGAAGCGGGGACGCCGTTCGGCATTACGATCGACGGTCAGTCGACGCAGGATCAGACGGTGACGGTCCGCGACCGCGACACGCTGAAGCAGGACCGCGTCGCCGCCGCTCAGTTGGTCGACTATCTCACGCAAAAGCTCGCGGGTTGAGTAAGCGCGTACTTGTCGAGACGCGCGATCTGTTTTTCCGCGGCAAGATCCAGGAGATCGTGCGCACGAGCGGTGCCGAAATCACTCGCGCCGAGCCGTGCGACCTCGCCGTTGTCGAATTAGGAAAAGCAGACGCACAGGACCGGATCCGCGGCTTGGTGGAGCGCGGAGTCGCAGTGCTCGCGTTCGGCTCACATCTCAACGCCGAGCAGCTGCGCGATGCGAGGACTGCGGGGGCGCGCGCAGTGCCGAATTCCGAGGTCGAATTGGCACTGCGCGCGCAGTTGGAACGCTAGGAAGTGGCGCCTGCCTGAAATGGACCGCGATCGCCAGCTGCTGCGCCACTTCCTCGCCGCCATCGCCTATCGCACGCAGAAAGCGGTGCGCGGCGCGCCACAGCATTATCCCGCCTTCAGCGCCGGCAACCGCACGCGGACGCCGGCCGAGATCGTGCGGCACATGGCGAGTCTCATGGGCTACGTCACGACCCACTTTCTCGGCGGGTCGTATCCCGTGAAGCCCGACCCGCTGCCGACGTTCGCGGCCGAAGTGGCGCGCTTTCACGAGATGTTGCAAAGAGTCGGCGACCTCCTGTCGGCCGGTACGCCGCTGCGGGACATCACGACCGAGCAGTTGCTGCAGGGACCGTTTGCCGACACCATGACGCACGTCGGGCAGCTGGCGATGCTGCGTCGCCTCGCCGACTCTCCGGTCGCTCCCGAAAACTTCATCTACGCCGACATTCGGGCCGATCGGCTGAACGCTGAGCAGCCGCCGCCCGCGCGGCCGGACAAAGACTGGCCCGAGGCTCCCGAATAAGCGACGCGTGCCTCAAGACAAGATCGCCACTCGCTGAATTTGCCGTACCGTCTATCTTCATTCTAATGCGTCTCATCATCACGCTACCGCTGTTGCTGGGAGGATTCGTCGCCGCAGCGACGCCCCCGCCGGGCTATCGCATTCTGGTGGCGAGCGAGTCGGGCGACATCGTCACGCAGCTCGTGTGGGACGGCACGGCGCTGACCGTCGCCAAGGTCGTCCCGGTCGGCATCATGCCCGCGGACATCGACGGGCCGCACAACGTCACGGTCGCGCCCGACGGCTCCGCCTGGTACGTCACGATCGCACACGGCACGCCTTATGGATCGCTGTGGAAGATGAGCGCGGGCACCGATTCGCTGCTGGGCCGCGCGCAGGTCGAGATGTTTCCGACCACGATCTCCGTGACGCCGGACGGGGCGCTCGCGTTCGTCGCGAATTCCGATTTTCACGGCGATCATCCTCGCGTCAACCTCGTCTCGATCATTCAAACCGCGACGATGACGCCGCTCACCAACCTGCGTGCCTGCGACATGCCGCATGGCGTCAAAGTCAATCACGCCGGGTCGTTCGTGTACGTCTCGTGCATGAACTCCGATGAGATTCTCGAGATCGATCGCCAATCCTTGCGCATCACGCGGCGGCACAAGACCGGAGCGGGCATGGCGATGGGAGCGATGCCGGCCCATACGGCTGGGCCCGCGGCGGCAGCGCCAGGGCACGACTGCTCACCCACCTTCGTTTCCGTTTCGCCCGATGATCGGCGACTCTACGTCGCCTGCAATCACGGCAATACGCTGCAGGTGCTCGACGCCGCAACGCTCGAGCTCGTGAAGGAGATTCCGGTGGGCGCGGGGGCGTACAACGTCGAGCCGTCGGCGGATGGCCGTTGGGTCATCGTCACGAACAAGAAGGCGCAAAGCATCTCGCTCGTCGACGCGCACAGCCTGACGGAGGTCGCCACGATCCCGACGTCGAAATCGCTGCCGCACGGCATCGCATACTCTCCGGAAGGTCGCTGGGCGTTCATCTCGCAGGAGAGTGTCGGAGCGGACCCGGGAGCGGTGGACGTCATCGATCTCACGACGCGTGCCCGCGTTGCGACGATCGCGGTCCCGCGGCAGCCCACCGGCATCACCATCCTCCGGACCCCATGATTCACACCACGACGGTGACATTGGCGCCGGCCGACGTGCTCGCGCGGGCGCAGCAGTTCTTCGCCGACCGCGTGCCCCATGCGGCAGCGTTCGTGGAGAAGAGCGGCCCGACCTTTTTGACATTGCGGGGCCAGGGCGGGGAGGAAGTCGTCTTCGGCGTGTGGACCGATAGCGAGAACGGCGTGACGCGGGTGCGCGCGTCGACGCTGTTCTTCGATCAGGCCATCGATCGCTTTTTCTCCACGCTGCCGCTCGCGTCCCAGGTTGAAGTCGCATGACGGCTCCCTCAGTCGACGGGCGGTATGCCGTGCGCGTTATGGTGACGCCGGTATGGGACAATCTCGTGATCCACGTCGACGAACGCACCACGATCGCTCAGCTCAAGCGCGACGCGTTGCGCGCTGCGCTCAAGCGCTCCGACGTCAACGAGCAGGAGTATGTCGTCAAGTTCCGGGGCGCCGCGGTGCTCGACGAATCCCTAACGCTGCGCGCACTCGGCGCTGGCCCTAATGCGCCCTTCATCGTGCTGCCCGCGCGGCGGCAACCGGTGCGATGACGTCGCACGCATTCAGCCGCGCGGTCACGGTCTTCGCGATCGGGTTTCTGCTGCTCGATGCCGCGCTGTTCGCGTTGGTGAGCCGGTTCGTCTGGGCAGCCGGCTGCGCCGTCGCCGCGGTGCTCGTGGTGTACGGCTGGCGCCGCTACCGCCGGGCGATGGCGGAGCTCGCGCAAGCGCGGAAAGAGATGAAGCTCGAAGCGGAGTCTCTGCGCGAGCTGCTGGAAGTCCACCGCCGTAACTAGTGTCGACATGGGTAGTCTGGAATCCCGCCTGCCGGCATCACTACGCGGGCGCGGGCCATCCCGAGCGCCCGCAACGGTTCGAAGCGGTGCTGGAAGCGCTGCGTCGTCCCGAGCTCGCCGCTCTCGTGGAGTGGGTAGAAGCCCCCCCCCCGCCCCCCCCGCCCCCCCCGCTCGCGACGCGGGAAGCGATCGGGCGGGTGCATCCCGCTGCGTACATCGACCTGCTCGCGGCCATGGACGCACGTGGGGGGGGCTCACTCGATGCCGATACGTTTCTTGGACCACGCAGCTGGGAGAGCGTCCTCGCGTCCGCCGGTGTCGCGGTCGCCGCGGTCGAGCAGGCGCTGCGCGGAGGCGGCCGGGCACGGGCGTTCGCGGTCACACGGCCGCCGGGGCATCATGCGCTCGCCGAGCGGGCGATGGGATTCTGTTTCCTCAATAACGTCGTCATCGCTGCGCGCCACGCGCAATCGTTGGGATGCGCGCGCGTCCTCATCGCTGACTGGGACGTGCATCACGGCAACGGCACGCAGGCGCTTGTGGAGCGCGATCCGTCTATCCGCTTCGTGTCGATGCATCAGTATCCCTGGTATCCGGGAACGGGCGCCGCCGACGAGCGCGGCGTCGGCAACGTGTTCAACATCCCGCGGCCGGGCGGACTGTCGCGGGCGACCTACGCACGCGATTTCCTCGCCGGTGTCGACGCGGCGCTCAAGGACTGGCAACCGGATGCACTGCTGATCTCCGCCGGTTTCGACTCGCTCGCCGGGGATCCACTCGGAGAATTCACACTGGAGCCCGACGACATCGCCGACTGGACGGCAGCATTGCGCGAGCGCATAGGCTCGCGTCCGATCGTCGGTGTGCTGGAAGGCGGCTACCGCCTGGATCTGCTCGCGGCGGGCTGCAGCGCTCTCGTGCGCGCGCTATCTTGAGGATGTGACGCTCAAGCTCCATGTCGAGCAGTGCTCCATCACGACTCGACACCCCTTCGTCATCGCTCGTGGCTCGACCAACGGCTACAAGCGCGCCTGGGTACGGATCACCGACGGTGACGGGCAGGAAGGGTGGGGCGAGGCCGATCCCTCGTCTTTTTATGGTGAGAATCTGGACACCGTGCTTGCGGCATTCGACCGCCTCGCCGCCCACCTGCCGCGCGATCCGTTCGACCTCGACGCGGCCGAAGCCCGCTGGGCGCAGGTCGTTCCCAAGAACTGGGCTGCTCGTTCAGCCCTCTCCGCCGCCTTGCACGACCTCGTCGGGAAATCGCTGCGGCAGCCCCTGTGGCGCCTCTGGGGACTCGATCCGAAGAAAGCGCCGCTCTCTTCGTTCACCATCGGCCTCGATTCGCCGGAGAAGATGCGCGCCAAGGTTCGGGAGGCCGACGCGTATCCAATTCTCAAAGTAAAGTTGGGCACGGATCACGACGAGGAAATCTTGCGCACGATCCGCGACGCGACCGACAAGCCGATTCGGGTGGACGCAAACGCGGGCTGGAGCCTGGCCCGCGCGAAGCAGATGGTTCCGGTGCTCGTCGACTACGGCGTCGAATTTCTCGAGCAGCCCCTCGTGCCGGACGATCTCGATGGGCTCGCGGAAGTGCGGCGCGTGGCGGCGGCGAAGCATCTTCCCGTGATCGTCGACGAGAGCTGTCTGATCGCCGCCGACATCCCGCGCCTCGCCGGCAAAGTCGACGGCATCAACATCAAGCTCGCCAAGTGCGGATCGCTGCGTGAGGCGTTGCGCATGATCGCGACCGCGCGCGCGCACGGGATGCTCGTGATGGTCGGTTGCATGATCGAGACCTCGCTCGGCATCACCGCGGCGGCGCACTTCACGCCGCTCGTCGACGCCGCCGATCTCGACGGCGCGGCATTGACGGTCGACGATCCGTTCACCGGCGCGACCATCGACAACGGGCAGATTCGCCTCCCCACGGAGCCCGGTCTCGGCGTTCGGAAGCGATGATTGGTCCGGCGGGGCGGGGGGGGCGCTATGCCTCGGTGGTACTGCCTGTCCCGGTCAATCGTCCGTACATCTACGAAGTCCCTGATGCGCTCGCAGAACGCGTCGTTCCCGGTGCCCGCGTCGAGCTGGGCCGCTGGCTGTCTGACTACTATGGCGCGCCGCTTGGACTCGCCCTCCGCGCGATCCTGCCCGGTCCTCTCTGGAGCGCAGCCCGTCCTGCCGGACCTCCACCCGCCGCTGAGCGGCTGTTGGTGCTGACGCGCAATGGGATGGATTCGCTGCTCGAGCGCGAGCGGCGTTTCAAGCGCGCGCCGAAGCGGCGAGCGGTTTACGAGACCGTCGAGGCGCTCGGGGGTAGCGCGCCGGTTTCCCACCTCGTGAACCAGCTGCGACTATCCAGGAATTCCCTCGAGGGCCTGGTGCAACAGGGTCTCGCTCGCATCGAGCGCGTCCCTGAGATGCGCGATCCCTTTGCCGCCATGTCCTCGCCCCCACCGCCGACGCTGACCGAAGATCAACGCAACGTCGTCGCGGGCATCGAGTCCACGCCGGTCGCCGTGCCGGTGTTGCTGCATGGCGTCACAGGCTCGGGCAAGACGCTCGTGTATTTGGAAATCCTGCGCGGAGTCGTAGCGTCCGATCGAGGCGCCATCCTGCTCGTGCCGGAGATCGCGCTCACTCCGCAGACCGTTGCGCGCGTGCGCGGCGTGTTCGGCGATCATGTGGCAGTGCTGCATTCTGGCCTGTCCGATGGCGAGCGGGCGGATGCGTGGCGCGCGCTGCGGCGCGGCGAGCGCCTCGTCGCGGTCGGTCCCAGATCCGCTGTCTTTGCGCCCGTGCAGCGGCTCGGCGCCATCGTCGTCGATGAAGAGCACGAACCCAGTTACAAACAGGGCTCCGTGCCGAGATATCACGCGCGGGACGCGGCGGCCGTTCGCGCGCAGCTCGAGGGAGCGCGGCTTATTCTCGGAAGCGCGACGCCTTCACTGGAGACTCTCGATCAGGCCGCCCAGGGTCGAATCAGAACGTTCGCACTGCCCGATCGAGTGGGCGCTCGGCCATTGCCGCCGGTGGAGATCGTCGATTTGCGCAGTGCGCCTCGTGTCGAGGCCACGGCGACGATCCCCTGGAGCGAAGCGCTGGACAGCGCGGTCGCGGGTGCGCTCGAGCGCCAGGAGCAGGTCATTCTCCTGCTCAACCGGCGCGGCTTCGCCACGTTCGTGCAATGTCCCGCGTGCGGCAATGTGCCGGGCTGTCCCCAGTGCGCGATCGCGCTGACGGTCCATCAGACACCGCCCGCGCTGCGCTGTCACTACTGCGGGCACGAGCAGCCTGTACCGGAAACGTGCGCACTCTGCGGCTCTGCGACTCAGCGGCTACGCGGATTGGGCACGCAGCAGCTCGAGCATTTCCTGGGTGAGCGATTCGGGCGCGCGCGCATCGCACGCATGGATCTGGACACGACGACGAGCAAGTGGGCTCATCATCACATCCTGGAGCGCATGGCGAGCGGCGCGGTGGACATCCTGCTGGGCACCCAGATGATCGCGAAGGGACTGGACTTTCCCAATGTCACCGTCGTGGGCGTCGTGGACGCCGACACGGGCCTGCACTTCCCCGATTTTCGCGCCGGGGAGCGCACGTTTCAGCTTGTGGCGCAAGTCGCCGGCCGAGCCGGGCGGGGACCGCGCGGCGGGCTCGTGTTTGTGCAGACGCGAGCGCCCGACCATCACGCGATTCGCGCCGCCGCGGCGCACTCGGTCGCGCAATTCGCGGCGGCCGAGCTGCCGCTGCGCTCGCCGCCCAATCCTCCCTATCCGCCGCGCACCGGCCTCGTCCGCTTCGTGGTCTCGGGGACCGATCATGCCTGGACCGCCGATCTCGCCGAGCGTGTGGCGGCATGGCTGCGGCGCGCGTCGAGCGCCCGGCTCGACGGGATGCTGACCGTGCTGGGACCGGCGCCGTGCCCGCTGATGCGCCTCAAGGGCAAGTGGCGGTGGCACGTGTTGACGAAGGCGGCGGAGCCGCGCGTGCTCGGCCGCGTGGTGCGCGCGTGGCGAGCGAAGTCGCATCGCGCGGTGATGGTGGACCGCGACCCCGTCTCACTCTTGTGAATGGTCTTTGATTTCTGGTATTTTGACTCCCCTGTGAATCGTCCCCGGTTTCAGTACCGACCACCCAACTTTTCCGCGCCGCCGCTGTCGGGCGCGCCCGAGGCGCGATTCACGCCGGCACCGGCCGACGGGGTCCTGCCCGACGGTTTTTTTTCGACCACGAACCTGCCGACCTACGTAAAGCTTCCTCCTCCCACCGGCTGGCGCCGTCCCCGCTTGCCGCGGATGGATTGCGTGATCGTGCAAGCGGGTCCTGATGACTTGGTCGTCAGCGAGCCGCGTCGCGTGCGCCGCGGAGAGAAAGTTGCGGTCGGGGCGGCCGAAGACGGCAGCGAAGGGATCTTCGTTCACGTCGAGGGTTTCCTCGGCGGCACACACAGCCCGAACGAATTCCGGTTCATGGCGGCGGAAGTGTCGCGCGAGCGACCCGTGGACTACGGCGTCTTGGCTCAGCTGCTCGGCGAAGAGAAGGAACGCGGCGGCAAGATGCTGTGGGTCATCGGTCCCGCTCTCGTCCATGCACGAGCGCGCGAGGACATGATCTGGTTCATCGAGAACGGCTACGTGAGCGTCCTCTTCGGCGGTAACGCGGTCGCCGTGCACGATCTCGAGGCCGCGATCTTCGGCACGACGCTCGGGATGTCCAGCTCCGGCGAGAGCGTCGAAGGGGGCCATGGACTCCACATGCGGGCCATCAATGCGATCCGGCGCGCCGGCTCGATCGAAAAGGCAGTCGGGCAGGGGATCGCACAGAGCGGGATCATGCACGCGCTGGTCACGCACCGCATCCCGTACGTGCTCGCCGGCTCGATCCGCGACGACGGCCCGTTGCCCGACGTGATTCCGGATACGCTCGCCGCGCAGGACGCGATGCGCTCCTATACGGCGGTCGCCACGTTCGCGGTATTCGTGGCGACCGCGCTGCACGCGATCGCGGTCGGCAACATGCTGCCCGCATTCGTGGACTCCAGAGTCACCGAGGACATTCGCCCGCTCACCACGATCTGTGTGGATCAAACCGAGTTCGTGGTCACCAAGCTGCGAGACCGCGGGACGCATCAGGCGTACGGCGTCGTCACCAATGCGCAGGACTTCATGCACGTCCTGCGCTTCTATGTGGAGCGATGGCAGCAAGCGAACCAACCGGTCCGGACCCCGGCGCCCTCTTCCCGCTAGCGCCCCCCCCGCCGGCTCCGGGCCAGGGGGCGGGCTGGGCCAAACTCGCCGCCGCCGTCGAGGCTCAGGTGCCGCCGGGGGAAATTGAGACCATCTATGTCTTCCGCCCCATCAAGCGAGAAGGCAAAGAATGGGGCACGGCGGTGGTGACGCGCAAAGCGTCAGACGGCCGGTTGCGCATCTACACGGCGAAATACATGCTCATCGTCCGCGGCAAAGAGCGCGGGCAGTCCAAGATCGAAGTGGCGGAGGTGGCGCTCAGTCCCGCCGAGGTGCTGGCGCAGGTGATGCAGGCAACGGTGGACCGCGGCGGTGACACCGAGCCGCCGGTCGAACTTGGTCGCTCGGCTTGGTACGAAGGAGGAGGTCATTCAGGTTGATCGACGCGCGCATGTTCATCCCGACCAAGGCCTTTCTCACCAAGGGCGTGGGCCGGCACAAGGAAAAACTCACGAGCTTCGAGATGGCGCTGCGGGACGCGCATCTCGCGAACTTCAACCTCGTTCGGGTGAGCTCGATTTTCCCTCCGCACTGCGAGCTGGTGGATCGGGAAGAAGGCATGAGCATGCTGCGGCCCGGTCAGGTGGTCTTCGCCGTCATCGCCGAGTCGGCGACGAACGAGCCCAGCCGTCTCGTCGCGGCGTCGATCGGCGTCGCCATGCCGGCGGATCCTTCTCATCATGGCTACATCTCCGAACATCACAGCTACGGTCAGAGCGAAAGCGTCTCCGGCGAGTACGCCGAGGATCTGGCCGCGTCGATGCTCGCGACCGTGTTGGGCGTGCCTTTCGAGGCGGACCAGGCGTGGGACGAGCGCCGCGAGCAGTGGCTCTTGTCCGGCGAAATCGTGCGCACGATGAACGTCACCTCGACCGCCGAATGTGGAGCGGACGGTCGCTGGACGACGGTCGTCTCCGCGGTCGCGTTCTGCGGCTAGTGTGAACGAGCAGGGGGTCTCCCTCGCGGTCGCGTTCGCGGCCGGCCTCCTCAGTTTTCTTTCCCCCTGCGTCCTGCCCCTGATCCCCAGCTACGTCGGCTTCCTCACCGGGATGTCGGTCGAGGAAGTCGAGCGGCGGCGCGGCACGGCCGTGCTGCATGGTCTCTGGTTCGTCGCCGGCTTCACGCTCGTGTTCATCATCCTTGGAGCCGCGGCCTCCGCACTCGGTGCGTTGCTGCGCGACTATCAGCAATGGCTCGGCCGCGCGGGCGGCGTGCTGCTGATCCTGTTCGGCCTGTATCTGCTCGGTGTGTTGCGGCCGGCGTTTTTGATGCGCGAGCGGCGCATCGAGCTGGCGCGCAAGCCGATCGGGTACGTCGGCTCGGGTGTCGTGGGCTTCACCTTCGGAGCCGCGTGGACACCGTGTATCGGCCCAATTCTCGGCGGCATTCTCACGCTCGCGGCCACACAAACCGGGCTCGCGCGGGGAGTGATGTTGCTTGCGGTCTACGCCGCGGGGCTCGCCGTGCCGTTTCTCCTCACCGCGCTGGCGCTCGATCGCTTCCTCATCTGGTTTCAGCGCTTTCGACCGTACATAATGTGGGTGGATCGGATTGCCGGTGCGCTGCTCGTCGTGCTCGGTATCTTGCTGGTGACGGACAACTTCACAGTACTTGCGGGTTACCTGCAGGGCCTGACGCCCGATTCACTGCGGCGGCGCCTCTAGAACCTGATACCGGACGCGGGTACCGTTTTCAGTCGCGGCTCAAGCTCCTACAGAGAGGACTCTATGAATCGCATTCTCGCCCTGGCGACTGCCGGCGCTCTCGCTTTGACCGCGTGTCAAAAGGCCGAGCAATCGGGGGGCCAGTCCACCGACTCGACCGCGCGCAATCTGACGCTCGCGCCCGCTGAGTCCACGACGCAGCTGCGCGACGTACCGGAGCGCCAACCGACACGTACCCCCGTGAACCGCACGCGGCGCACAGCGAATCCTCCCCCCGCGCCTCCCGCGCGGCCGGCGACGCTGCGCTTGAGCGCCGGCACGACCATCGATATGGCCGCTACCGATACGATTTCATCGCGCACGGCGAAGGCCGGGCAGCCGTTTACGGCTCGGGTCGTCGATGATGTAAAAAATGCCGCTGGTCACGTAGTTATTCCCGCCGGATCCACCGTGAACGGCACCATCACCGACGTCAAGCCGGCACCCAATCCGCGTAGCCAGGGCACATTGACACTTTCCGTTACGAGCCTCAGTGTACGTGGCCACACGTATCCCATCGAGGGCACGATTGATTCCCTCGAGACGATCCACAAGGGCCGCGGCATTACGACTGGTGACGCCGCCAAGGTCGGGGCGGGTGCCGTCGCCGGCGCCGTGCTGGGCCGAGTGCTCGGCGGCAACAAGAAGGGCACGATCATCGAAGGAACTCGCGGTATCGGCATCTTGACGCGGTGATCCGCACCAAGCTGTCCACGATGATGTTCCTCCAGTTTTTCATCTGGGGGGCTTGGTACACGACAGTTGGCAATTACATGCCGGCCCACGGAATGGCCGCGCTGGGATACCTGCCATTTACGGTCAACCCGGTCGCGGCCATTGTTGCGCCGTTCTTTCTCGGACTGGTCGCCGATCGCTATTTCTCGACGGAGAAGGTGCTCGGCGCGCTGCACATCCTCGGTGGCGTAATCATGCTGCTCGTCCCTCGAACCTCGGCCGGGCTCTTTATCTTCCTGCTGCTGCTGTACAACCTCTGTTACATGCCGACGCTTGGGCTGGCAAACTCGTTGGCTTTCCACAACATCAGGAACCAGGAGAAGGACTTCCCATTCATTCGTGTGTTTGGCACGATCGGTTGGATCGTCGCAGGGCTGTTCGTTGGGTTTGTGCTGAGCAAGTTCACGAATGGCGTGATGCCGGATAAGACCTCGTTGCCGCTCTACACGACGGCAATTGCCAGTTTGATCCTGGGCGTCTTCAGCTTCAGCTTGCCGCACACGCCACCACCGGCAGCTGGGCAGCCTGTATCCATTCGGAGTATCGTCGGCATCGACGCACTGCGGGAACTCGGCAGTCCGCCGTTCTACGTGTTCATTGTCAGCTCCCTGCTCATCTGCATTCCGCTGGCGGCGTACTATGCATACGCGCCCGTATTCGCCAAAATCGGTGTCTACGACGTCGGTACGCAAAATCTCGTCACCAAACTGTTGCCAAACCCCTCATCGCTGATGACGCTCGGCCAAATGTCTGAGACCGGCTTCATGCTCCTCATGCCGCTGATGTTCGCCAGGCTCGGCGTGAAGAAGATGTTGCTGGTGGGTATGGGAGCATGGGTGCTTCGTTATGTGCTGTTTGCGATTGCCGCTCCCAGCGCCGTGTTCTGGTTGATCGTCACCGGGATTCTGCTCCACGGCGTCTGTTACGACTTCTTCTTTGTGACCGGCCAGATCTACGTCGACAAGAAGTCGTCGCCGGCGGTGCGTGGCCAGGCGCAGGGGTTTCTGGTGCTCGTCACCTACGGAGTCGGCATGCTGATCGGCAGCTTGATCGCCGGCAAGGTCTACAACGGATTCCTCGGCGCCGCGAGCGCGCTGACGCTGGATCAGTGGGCGAAGTTCTGGCCGCTGCCCGCCGGTTTTGCCGCTGTGGTGATGGTGCTCTTCGCCGTATTCTTCCGGCCCCAGACGCAAGAAAGCGCTACTCCGATCGAGCGAGGCTAGGGGCCCACCGCCTCGGCTCGCACGCCAATCGTCGTAAACTGCTCCGTGCCTTAGGGTGTGTGCTCGAGTTCCCGCAACCAGATGTTGCGGTAGCGCAGGCGATTGCCGTGGTCCTGGAGCTTGAGCGGCAACTTATCCGCATGTGGACTATACGGCGGGCGTCGCTGGTGTGCCGTAGGCCCACTCAGCTCGAAGTTGTCCTGGATCAATACGCCGTTCAGGAAGACGGTCATGCGGGCCGGCCGCTCGACCGAGCTGTCCGGCTTGAAGTGCGGGCGATGGAACACGATGTCATACGCCTGCCACTGGCCGGGGGGCCGTGTGGCATTGACGAGCGGCGGATTCTGGCCGTAGATCGCGCCGGCTTGGCCGTCCGGGTAGGTGTCGTTCTGGTAGGAATCGAGAACCTGCAGCTCGTAGATGCCCATCAGGAAGACGCCGCTGTTGCCGCGTTCCTGGCCTTCGCCCTTTGGTGGCGTTGGCGTCGCCCACTCGATGTGCAGCTGTGCGTCGCCGAATCCACGACGCGAGACCAGCATGCCGGTGCCCGGGTTCACCTCGACGTACCCGTCTTTGACGATCCATTTCGCGGCGGAGCCGTCTTCAGCCTGCCATTGGGCGAGGTCCTTGCCGTCAAAGAGTACGATCGCGTCTGCGGGCGGAGACGCCTCCCCCGCGTGTGGCGCCGGCTGAACGACCGGGGGCCGAGGACGATCCATCGAATGCTGGGGCCATCGGGTGGAGACCTGTACCATAACGAGCAAAGCTAACGGGGCGATCATGGCTTCCATGTTCCTCTGGCAACGGCGGGCACGAATGTATCGACACCGGGGGCGGGGAATTCGAGCGTGCGACCTTGTTCGGCGCTCATGTAGGCCGTCATCAGCACCTTCACGACCTGGAGCCCGTCGTCGAAGGTGAGCGCTGGCTTTTGTTTATTGAGAAATGCCTGGACGAAATGCCGATCTTCGGCTTCATAGCCGTAGGCGGCAGCTTCGTTCGCAACCAGGGGCATCTGACCGATCTCGGCGTTCTGCTTCTCGACGAGGTCCTCGCCGACTTTCCCTTGAACCTCGCGGCTGAAGAACAGCTTCAGTCCGGAGTCGAGCGAATTCCAAGCCAGCGAGTACTCCGGCCCGAGTAGCTCGGCCGACAGCCGCAGGCCCGCGCCGACGAAGCTCCACGAGGTCGTGGCTTCGCCAAGGACCTTATGTCCGTCGTCGGTCGTGAATTCGATCACCACGCTCGCGAAGTCCTCGGAGGGCGCCTTTTCATAGTTCACGTCCTTGCCCATCGTTGCCGTCAGCTTCTTGACGTAATGGGGACGACTCCACTTGAGGCTGGCGATGTGCGCCGTAATGCGCGCCGGTCGCACCGAGGTCGACGGCTTCGTGGGGTCGGTGAGCAAGTGCTGCACCAGCAGCGACGAGTGGCACATCATGTCGTTGAGCACGCCGCCGCCCTGAAGCGCGCCCTGCCAGAACCAGGGGCCGTGCGGTCCGCTGTGCTCCTCCGCGGCACGCGCGAGATACGGCCGGCCCGTGATCTTGGCGCCCCGCGCCCATAACAGTGTCCGGCCGGCTTCGACCGGCGGCGCAAAGACCTGGTTCTCGAGATAGCCGTGCGCCAGTCCGACTTTATTTACCAATTCCAAGACTTTCTTTGCTTCACTTACATTCCTCGCGAGTGGTTTTTCGCAGGCGACGCCAACGAGCTTGCCCTTCCCGCGCTCGAGCGCACTGACCATCTCTTCGACGTTCTCGATGCGCGCGTAGTTCGGCCCGGACAGCCAGATCGCGTCGATGGCCGGATCTTCGACCATCGCCGTGATGGAGGGATACGGCTTCGCGTCGCCGACGCCGAGCTTCTTGGCGACGCCCGCCGTCGTTGCGGCATTCTTGGCGTTGGGACTCCAGACGCCCAGGACGTCGGCATCCCGGACGCCGACGAATCCCTGCAAGTGGAACTTGGCGTTGAAGCCGCTGCCCACCATCCCGATGCCGAGTCGTTTGGCCATTCAATCCTCGTAATGGACGCCGAGTTTCTGCAGTGCATCCGGCGGGCAGCCGGTCCACTCGCGCACGAATTCGTTGCCCCGATAGTCGAGATCGGCGATGCCGATCTTGCTGGAATAGAACCCGGAGGCGGTGAGGTCGCGGAAAAAATTGAAGAACGCGACGCCCTGGCTGAGCTCCGGCTTCGCTTTCTTTGGCCAGGCGATGTCGTCCAGCAACCCGGTCCGCTCGGCGTCAGTGGAATCAAGGAATGTCTTGCCCGAACGCTCGCGGCACTGCGCGTCCAGCCAGGACAGCCCGCCACGCATCTCGACCTGCCCGTCCGGACGGTCGTTCATCATGAAATCCATGAACTCGGGGACGCCGGCATCGGTGGCGCTGCCTGAGCGCTCGTCCTTTGGAATGACCAGATCCGCGAGGACGCGCACCGTGTCCCACTCGTGGGGAGTGAAGAATGCCGGCGCGTACGGCGCTTTTAGTGCCTCGCGCGCCAACCCTGCCGCCTTTGCCGCCTCGGCCGGTGTCCATTTGAACGCCGCCGTCAGCGCGGCCGCCGCGATTGCGCCTACCGCTTCGCGCCGCTTCATAGGGCCCTCGCCTTCATCTGGTTCGCGATGTACTCCGACGTCCTCCAGGAGAGCGCCATGATCGTCCAGGTCGGGTTCTTGTCGGCCTGCGAGGTAAACGGGGCGCCGTCGGCGACGAAGAGATTCTTGACCTCATGCGTCTGGCAGTTGGCGTTCACCACGGACGACTTGGGATCCGATCCCATGCGCGCGCCGCCCAGCTCGTGAATGATCACGCCGCCGGCCGCGATGCCGTAGCCGTCTTCACGCGACGGCATCTGCGAATGTGATACGCCCCCCATCTCGGCGATGAGGGCGCGGAATGTCTCCTGCATGTGTTTGACCTGCAAGTACTCGTGGTCCGTGAACTTCCAGTGGAAGCGAAGAACGGGGATGCCCCAGCGGTCCACCAGCTTGGGATCGATCTCGCAGTAGCTGTTCTCGTTGGGGATCATCTCGCCGCGACCCGAGAACCCGACGTACGCGCCGTAGTAGCGGCGATAATCTGCTTTGAGCTGTTTCCCGTAGCCGCCGCCACCGGGGTAATTCTGGATGCCGCCCATGAAGCCGAATTCCGGCATGCCGGTCCCGCCCCACACCTCGATGTGATAGCCGCGCGGGAAGTCGAGCTTCTTGTTGTCGAGCCACCACGGCATGTAGACGTGCATCCCACCCACGCCGTCATGGTTGTGGGGCACAGGGTCGATCATCTTGGGAAGGAAGCCCGCCACGTCGGTGCCGGTCGTATCCGTCAGATACTTGCCCACCGTGCCGCTGCCATTCGCCAGGCCATTCGGGAACAGCGAGGACTTCGAGTTGAGGAGTAACCGCGACGTCTCGCAGGCGCTGGCGGCCACGACGATCACTCGCGCGGCAACATGGTGCTCGCTGCCATCGGTCGTGTCGATGTAGGTGACGCCGCTCGCGCGCCCCGTGCGATCGAGCGTCACCTCGCGGGCCATCGCGTGCGTGATCAGGTTGAGCCTTCCGGTCTTGAGCGCTGGCGCGATCAGCACATTCGTCGCAGAGAAATTCGAGTTCGTCTTGCAACCGCGATTGCACTGCCCGCAGTAGTGACACGCCGGACGTTCATTGAGTGGGCGCGTGAGGATCGACAGACGCGCCGGAACGCAGGTGACGTTCAGTCGGCGCGCCGCCTGTTGCACCAGCAGCTCGTAGCAGCGGGGCTTGGGCGCCGGCAAAAACAGACTGTCGGGCGCGTTGGGGATGTTTTCCTTGCTGCCGAACACCCCCACCAGCTGCTCGAGTTTCTCGTAGTAGGGGCGGACGTCCTCGTAGCTGATCGGCCAGTCGTCCCCGAGGCCGTCGTACGTTTTCGCCTTGAAGTCGCGCGGCCCAAAGCGGAGCGAGATCCGGCCCCAATGGTTGGTCCGCCCGCCGACCATGCGCGCGCGCCACCAGCGGAAACTGTCGCCGTGAGCGACGGTGTATGGCTCACCCGGGAGCTCCCATCCGCCGATGCAGCCGTCGAATTCACCGAAGGGCTTGGCAGGAGTCGAGGCGCCGCGGCGCGGCGATTCGTAGGGCCACTTGAACATCGCGGAGTCGGTCGTGTTGTCCCACGGTGCGCCGGCCTCGAGAACAGTGACGTTGAGACCAGCGCGGGTGAGGACATAAGCCGCCATTCCACCGCCGGCACCAGAGCCGACGATGCAGACGTCCGCGGGCGATGACTGTTTTAGTGGGGGGGGGCGCATAGGGCTCCAAACGTAGCGCGAAATGGTGAGCGTGTCAGTCGTACTAGTCAGTAGCCTAGAGCACCGCCGGCGTAGCGTGGATCGGCAACCCCGATCCATCCGCCGGCGGTATGCTGTATGGCGGCGACGATGCCGCTCATCCCGCGCCGCATTTCCATCCTGTGCCCCATCGCCTCGAGCGCGCGCACCGTCGCTTCGGTCAGACCGTCACGCTCATAGTGAATCACATCGGGCAACGCCTGATGATGGATGCGCGGCGCCGCGACCGCATCGGCGAGACTCATCCGCTGGTCGAGAACGTTCAGGATGACCTGCGCCACCGTAGTGATGATGGTCGGCCCGCCCGGCGTCCCAACCACCATGAACAGCTTGCCGCCGCGGTCGAGGACGATCGACGGCGTCATCGCCGAGAGCATGCGCTTGCCCGGCGCGATCGAATTCGCCTCACCCTGCACCAAGCCGTACATGTTCGGCTTGCCGGGCGCCGAGGCGAAGTCGTCCATTTCATTATTGAGGAGGAAACCGGCGCCGGTGACGGTGACGCCACTCCCGAAACCGCCGTTCAGGGTCGTGGTAACCGAGGCCGCGTTCCCTTTTGCGTCGACGATCGAGTAATGCGTGGTGTGGACGCCGCCACCGGTCGTGATGGACGGTGGAGTCGGCGTCGCATGCTGAGGATCGATCTCCGAGCGCAAAGACGCCGCGTAAGACTTCGAGAGTAGGCGTTCGATCGGCATCTGGACGAAGTCAGGGTCGCCGAGCCAGTGGTTCCGGTCGATGAACGCGCGCCGCATCGCCTCAGCGAGCAGATGCTCGTACGCCGGCGTGCCCAGCGCCGGGATCGTGTCGTAGCCCTCGAGGATGTTCAGGATCTCGCCCATCGTCACGCCGCCGGAGCTGGGCGGCGGCATCGAGTAGATCGTGTAGCCGCGATACGTCAGCTCGACCGGCGTGCGCCATTTGGCGCGATAGGCGCGCAAATCATTCTTCGTGATCAATCCACCGCCGCGCTGCATCTCGGCCACGATCAGATCGGCGATTTGACCGCGGTAGAAGACGTCTGGCCCGGAATCGCTGATGAGCTGGAGCGTGCGCGCGAGGTCGTGCTGCTTCCACAGCGTCCCTGGCGCCGGGGCGCTGTCGTTCGGGAGGAACTGCGCGCGACTCGCCGGGAATTGGGCGAGCAGCTCCCGGTCGTTCGTGATGTCGCGGCTGCGCGCGCTGTCCACGATATGGCCATTCGCGAGCCGGATCGCGGGAGCAAGCAGCGTAGGCCAAGGGAGCGAGCCGAGCCGCTTCCACGCCGCGTACAGCCCGGCGACGCTACCGGGGACACCCGCGGCGAGATGCCCGACGAGGCTCTTGTCGGTCACGTTGCCGGCCGAGTCGAGATACATATCGTGCGTCGCCCCAGCGGGTGCGGCTTCGCGATAGTCGAGCGCCAGCACCTCGCCCGCGGCGCTGCGATGCACGATGAATCCGCCGCCGCCGATGTTGCCGGCGTCGGGGAGCACGACTTCGAGCGCGAACGCGACGGCGACGGCAGCGTCGATCGCATTGCCCCCCTGCTTCAGAATCTCCACTCCGGCCTGGGTCGCGAGCGGATGAGCAGACACGACCATCGCATGCTGCGCGGTCGCGGGCTTCGACCGAAGCGTCCATGCAGGTGGAATCGTGCGGGTGCCGCGAATGACGACGGTGTGCGCGGGAAGAAGTTCGGGCGCCGGGTTTTCGTGAGCGCGCGAGACGCCGCACGACAAGGTGAGCGTCGCAACGAAGAGGAGGAGGATGTTCTTCATTTCCTAATCTGGAAGTTGACCCGAGCCGCGGTCAACGTCTAATTTGACGCCACCTTCCATGTCCAAACCCGATTTCCGCGATCCCCGCAGCACCGAGCAGCGCAATCCCAACACCGAGCGAATCGACGTCGCCTTGAGTCTCGAGATCGTGGACCTGATGAATGCCGAAGATGCGTCCATAGCGGGCGTCGTGCGCGGTGAGCGCGAACGGATCGCGAAAGGGATCGATCTGCTGGTCGAGGCGTTTCGCGCTGGCGGACGGCTGGTCTACGTCGGCGCGGGGACGTCGGGGCGGCTGGGCGTGCTCGACGCCACCGAATGTCCGCCCACGTTCGGGACGCCGCCGTCGATGGTCGTCGGCGTGATCGCCGGCGGCTACGGCGCACTGGTGAAAGGTCTCGAGGGCGCCGAGGACGATGTGAACGCGGGCGCGGCGGCGATGGACACGGCGGCGATTACCAATCGGGACGTCGTAGTCGGGATCGCCGCGAGCGGCACCACGCCGTACGTGCGGGCCGCGCTGGCGCGCGCGCAGACGCTGGGCGCGCGCACGATTCTCGTGACCTGCTCGACGCCGCCCAAGGTGCTGGCCGAGACGTGCGACGTCATCATCAATCCCATCGTTGGTCCCGAGGTGCTGACAGGCTCGACGCGTCTCAAGGCGGGCACCGCGACCAAGCTCGTGCTCAACACGTTGACCACCGGCGCGATGATTCGGCTCGGCAAAGCCTACGGCAATCTCATGGTGGATCTGATGGCGTGGAGCGCAAAGCTCGTGGATCGCGGCGAGCGGATCGTGATGGAGTGTTGCGGCGTCGGGCGCACCGAAGCACGCGCCGCGATCGAGCGCGCCGCAGGCAGCGTGAAGCTCGCCATCGTGATGGTGCGCCGTGGCGTGGACGCGGCGGAAGCGCGGCGCCTGCTCGACGCGGCCGGCGGGTTTGTCCGGCCGGTCGTCGGCGATCCGCCGCCCGTGACGTCGGGGGGGCGGTCCTGATGGAAGCGCTCGCGGTCGGCGTCATGTCGGGCACCTCGCTCGACGGCGTGACGACTGCGCTGGTGAAGTTACGCGACACTCCTCCCGATGCACCCAGCGCCGAGCTGATCGCGTTCCGTCAGGAGCCCTACAGCGCGGCCGAGCGGGGCGCGATCATTGATGGCATCGCGCGCGGTACACCGAAGGAGCTCGCCTTTCTTCATGTGGCGCTGGGTGAGCGCTTTGCGGCAGCGGTGCTTGCGCTGCTTGCGTCCTCCAAAACGAACCCGCGAGACCTGGCGTTCGTCGCTTCGCACGGCCAAACGATCTGGCATGAGCCCGGTCGAGCGACGCTCCAACTCGGCGATGCCGCGGTGTTGGCGGAGCGGCTGGGCGTGCGGGTCGTGAGCGACTTCCGCGCGCGCGACGTCGCCGCAGGAGGGCAGGGTGCTCCGCTCGTGCCGCTCGCCGACGTCATGCTCTTCGGTCACGAGCAGCATGGGCGCTGGCTGCTGAACCTCGGCGGGATGGCGAACGTCACGTGGGTGCCGCGCCGCGGCGTGACGGCCGGAGCGCTCGCGTTCGACACCGGGCCCGGCGTCGCGGTCATCGATGCGGTCACGCGCAAAGTCGATCCCGACGCGTCCTACGACCGCGACGGCGACCGCGCCCGGCGCGGCCGGCCGAACGCGAAGCTGCTCGACGAGCTGCTCGCCGATCCGTATTTCGATCAGCCGCCGCCGAAGAGCACGGGACGCGAACGGTTCGGCATCGACTACGCCGACAGGCTGCTCGCGCGCGTGCGGAAAGCGGGCGGCTCGGATAACGACGCGGTGGCCACCGCCACTGCACTTACTGCCGAGACCATTGGGCGGGCAATCGCCCGCTGGGGAACCGACGATTCGAGCACCGAGCTCGTGATATCCGGTGGGGGCGCGAAGAATCCGGCGCTCGTCGAGCGGCTGGCCGCCAAAGTGCAGCCTCGTCCTGTCGTGCTGTTCGAGCAGCTCTTCTTCGACGGCGAGGCGAAGGAAGCCGTCGCCTTTGCGTTTCTCGGCCTCGAGACCGTGATGGGGAAGCCCGGCAACCTGCCGGCCGCGACGGGCGCGCGCGGTCCGCGCGTGTTGGGGCACGTCACGCCGCCGTGATCCAGCCGCGCGCGCGTCTCGTCTGTCCGGCGCTGCGCTGGCAACGTGGTTCGTTCCGATCCAATCGTGCCACGATTGACGCTGCGCTCGCGGCCGGCGTCGGCGGATTCATTCTCTTCGGCGGCACGCGCGACGCGGTGACCGCGCTCACGAGTGCGCTGCGCGATATCGCTGGCCGACCGCTGCTGCTCGGCTCGGACTTCGAGCGCGGGCCCGGGCAGCAGGTGAAGGGCCTCACCGAGCTGCCGCCTCCCGCCGCGCTCGGCTACCTCAATGATCTCGATGTGACGTACGCGTGCGGGCAAATCACCGGCACCGAAGCGCGCGCCGTCGGTCTCACGTGGGCGTTCGCGCCCGTGTGCGATTTGGACGTCGAGCCGAAGAATCCGATCGTGCAGACGCGGTCGTTCGGCGCCGATCCGCAGGTCGTCGGCGCGCAGGCAGCGGCGTGGATCCGCGGCTGCCAGGAGCACGGCGTGCTCGCGTGCGCCAAACACTTCCCGGGACACGGCCGCACGACGACCGATTCGCACGAGGGACTGCCCCTTGTAGACGTTCCCGCGTCGGAGCTCCAGCAGGCCGACTGCGCGCCGTTTGCAGCCGCCGTGCAGGCCGGCGTCGGCAGCGTGATGCCCGCGCACGTCGCGTATCCGGCGTGGGATTCGACCGGCTCAGCCGCGACGTTTTCCAAACCGATACTCGGCTATCTGCGCGACACGATTCGATTCGATGGGCTCGTCGTCACGGACGCATTTATCATGGCCGGCGCGACAGCAGCGGCACCGGAGGGAGTGGCGGCGGCGGCGGCGGTGACGGCGGGATGCGACATGCTGCTCTATCCGACAGACTGGGCTGGCGTCGTGCGCGCACTGGAGCAAGTGCCTGCCGATCGGGCGGGGCAGGCGCTCGAGAGATATGAGAAAGTCGTGGAGAGTTGGGGAACGCCCAATCCCGGGGCGCCGTCCCGGGGTCAGCCGAGCGCACTGGACGAGGGGCAACTCGCCGAGCATCAGAAGTTCGCGGACAGTTTGGCGGATCGGACCGTGCATCTGCTTCGGGGCACTGCTCCGTCGCTTAAGCGCCCGCCACTCGATTCTGCTTGTCTATGCGGAGCCGCGGTCATGGAAGGGCCGCGCCGATCTGGGTGCCGCATCAGTGGCGCGCCTCGAGCGGCTCGTCCCTGACGCGGCGCTCGTGATTCTGTTCGCGCATCCGCGGCTCGTGAGTCAGATCGCGGGCGATGTGCCCGTGTTGTGTGCGTGGCACGGCCAGGCGTTGATGCAGCGGGCGGCCGCGCGGTGGGTCGTGTCGCGAGGCGCCTGACGCGCGTAGATTAGCATCCGGTCGCGTCCACGCTACTCGTCTTCAACTTGGTGTGTGAGCACGCTGCAGATCGGGTAGACCGCCGATGATCACGATCATTCTGGATGGTCTGGTTCTGCTCGGACTTATGTTTCTCTTCGATCGGAAGAATCCTAATCGCGACTTTCTGGAAACCGGGCTCGTCGCATTCATTCTTGTCATTGCCTCTGCGTTGATGAATTCCTTTCTGACTCCGCTCATCGGCCTTGTGGTTTTGCTCCCGTATTTCGCGCTGTGCGTCTTCCTGCTCTGGAAGCTGCCGGAGATCGCGATCCGACGGGCAGCTGTGATCGCTGCCGTTTTTGTCGCGTTCAAGATCGTGGAGCCCTTCGTGTTCAGGGCCCTCTTGGGGAGTTGATGGCATGGCTCCTTTGGTCGGAGACCTGACTTTGCCTACCTGGCATCAAGCGGACGTCAAGCGCGCGCGTAGATTAAGGAATGAGTCTTCTCTATGGCCTTTGATGAACGCTCCTCCATAACTCCCGACCAACGCCATGGCGCATTCAATTAAGGTGATCGGAGCAGGCTTCGGTCTGCTGGCGTTATGCCTGCTCATTGGAGGTTGGCTCGGCGCGCCGACGCCGGCGCACGGGCTCGCGACCGCCGCGAAGGTGTTCATTCCGCTGTGGTTCATCGGGGCCGGGATCAACATGTGGGCGGGAGTTACGAAGGCGGGATACTCAGTTGCCGAAGAGATTCCGTTTTTCCTCTTGGTATTCGGTGTGCCTGCCGCGGTGGCCATCGCGCTCGTGATGAAGCAACGATAAACGCCCTCAAGGAGCATGGATGCCAGAGACGCTGCAGACCACTACGACCTTTTCGATTGAGGGATATCGCATCACCGAATACAAAGGCCTCGTCCGCGGAATCGTCGTGCGATCGCCAACGATCGGCCAGGGGTTTCTGGGTGGGCTGAAGCAGATCATCGGTGGGCAGATCGGTGCGTACACCGAGATGTGTGAGCAAACGCGAGAGCAGGCCTACGAGCTGCTCCTACAACATGCTCGAGCACTCCGGGCGAACGCGGTCGTGGGAGTCCGGTACGAGAGTTCGGAAGTTGGCCGACAAGGTTCGGCCACCGAAGTTCTCTGCTACGGAACGGCAGTCGTCATCCAGCGTTCACAATGAGCTGAAGTTCACAGGAGGACTCAATGCCCCCCCGTCTCCGCATCTTCTTCTCAGCTCTTATGGCCGCGCTGTTCTGCATTCCCGCCGTCGCGCTCTACAGCGAGCTCTCGCGGCGCGCTGACATCTGGTGGACGCCGGCGCCCTTGGCTCTCTCGCTTGCGGATAGCAAAGATCGTGTGGAGATCTACGCGCGCGGCCAGCCGCTTGGCACGCTGGTCGAGCAGCACCGGGTATCGATGATGGACGGGACGGAATCACGTGCACTCACGGCGCAGGAGATCGGTCTTCGATTCAACAATTGGGATCGAGTACGGGTACAGCGCTTGCCGCTGCTCTTGGTCTGCGCGGCCGCGTGCGGGGGAACAGCAGTGCTGCTTCTGCTGGTTGCCACCGGCCGCTTGGTGTATCGTGGTGAGCATGATGCCGCGGCCTAGGCCCGCTGCGATTACCAGGCAACGACGAGGACAGCCACATGGAACCTGCCGTGTTTCTTACCGCACTCCTGATATTCGTGGGGATCCCCGCGCTCACCGTCATCAAGCTCGCTCGGCTTCGTGCCGCTCGTCCGCAAGCATTATCGGACGATGTCACTGCGCGGCTCGAGGCACTCGAGAGTCGGCTGCAAGATCTCCAACAGGAGCAGGCCGAAACCCAGGAGCGGCTCGATTTCGCGGAGCGTTTACTCAGCAAGGCTCGGGAAGTGAACCGGGGGGCGTGACATGGTCCACGTGAGCATCCTGCCTGTCGTCATTGCCGCCGTCGTCGTGTTCGTGCTGGGCTGGCTTTGGTACAGTCCCCTGCTGTTCTTCAAACCCTGGATGCGACTGCGTGGCCTGGACCCCGTCGCGGCGATGGCCGGTGCGAAGATGCCGGCGGGGAAGCTGTTGGTCGAGCTGGTGCGGTGCATCATCCTCGCCTACGTGATTGCGGGCTTCGTCACTCTCCTTGGCATCAGAAGCTGGATCTATGCGATCCACTTCGGCCTTGTCCTGTGGATCGGGTTCCCCGTCATCCTGCTCACAGGATCGGTCCTCTGGGAAAACGTCCCGTGGAAAGTGGCCGCGATCCATGCCGGCGACTGGCTCGTGAAGATGCTGGTGATACCGCTCATCGTGACGCTGTGGCGCTCATGAAGAAGGCCCAATGGTTGCTGCTCGCCGCGACGGTGAGTGCTTGCTCGTCCAGGGCGTGGCCTGATCCGCCGCCCGTTGATCGGCCGGCGTTCCTCGCTGCACACGCCGCGTGGCGCTCGGAGCTACAGCAGTCGATCGGCGAACGCTTCGTCGGGCTTGCCGGTCTGTGGCTCCTCAACGAGGGGCGAACGCCGTTTGGGACAGACTCCTCATTGCCTATCGTTCTCCCAGGGCCTGGCCCGCGGGTGCTCGTCGGTACCTTCGTGCGCCGCGGTCGGATCGTGCAAGTCGAACCCGCGCGCGGGCACCGCCTCCGCTCGGACCAGAAGCGTCCAATCGCGTCGACCGTGACACTTCTTACGGAGGACGATTCGATGCCGACCTACCTGCGCTTTGGTTCGTTGCGCATGTGGATCCATGTTCAGGATGAGCGCGAGTACCTCAGGGTGACGGACTTGGCGAGTCCACGTCTCAAGGGGTTCACGTTGGCGCCGGACTACGAGCCCGACCCGCGGTGGCGTGTCGCCGCGCGACTCAAGGCGTATCGGCAACGGCGGGTCTTCCGCCTCGCAGATGTAACCGGCGCTGAACAGCATCTCGCCGTTCCGGGCGAGCTGGTATTCCACCTCGCCGGTAGGGAGATGCGCCTCGAAGCGTTTGCCGAGCCCAGCGATCCCAAGTGGCTCTGGCTGATGTTCAAGGACTCCACCAATCGGCTCGAGACGTATCCCGCCGGCCGTTATCTCTGGGTGCCTGTTCCGGACTCGACCGGCTGGACGACCATCGACTTCAATCGTGCGATCAGTCCGCCCTGTGCCTACACGGCCTTCGCTACGTGTCCGCTGCCGCCGGAGGAGAATCGCCTCGCTGTGCGTGTTGAGGCAGGTCAAAAACGCCCTCACTAGAATGACTCTCTGTCCCCCAACCACAGTAAGCCATCGATGACTAGC
The DNA here is from genome assembly GCA_001915025.1 of Gemmatimonadetes bacterium 13_2_20CM_2_65_7. Lineage (GTDB taxonomy): Bacteria > Gemmatimonadota > Gemmatimonadetes > Gemmatimonadales > GWC2-71-9 > 20CM-2-65-7. Next base: position 4,406 of record MNDR01000063.1, on the reverse strand, counting down.
TGATCCTGTGTTGGGTTATTCAGGGTATGTGACAACGTCTTGTTCGTTGCATCGTACTTGTGCTCATAGTCAATGTCGTTGTGACCCATGTTGAGGTAGATCATCTTGTAGTGCTTGTTGGTCCAAACCACGGGATAGTATCCGCGGTGCCAGATCTCGTGTGGCTTTGGCCCGGTGCCCAGCGGAAAGCTGCTCGAGTCGATGGAAAGCAGGATCTCTATGTCAGGATTCTGCCGCAGATCTTTTTCCCACCGGTACCACTCATTTGGCGAGGACCGAAACGTCTCGGGCAGATGGTGAGTCGCCGGATGCATGCGGTCTTCAACACGGAGAATGGCCGACGTCGGTCTCCACGTATTACTGACGTACGATCCTGACCCGAGAAATGTGTTGTGGTACCAGTCCCAGTTTGCCGGATACGCCGAAGGTGTCAGCGCAAAACCGGCAAAGTGAAAGCCCATCCAGGCTCCGCCGTGCTCCATGTACGCCTGAAACGCCGCTCGTTGTGTGGGTTCTTCAGGACGCGTATCAAGAAAGACCACGACCTGATACGTCGCAAGAAAGTCTGCATTCAGATTGTGCCAATTGGATGTGGTGTCAAAGCTGAAATGGTATTTCGCCGCCATTTCCGGAAACCATCGCTCGGCTTCATGTAAAAAGCTGATATGCGCCGGATCCTCTTTGCCGGTAAAGAACGCGATCACTCTGAACGCCGGCCTGCCGCTACTCGGCGCTAAACAGAAATAGATGAGCGCGGCCGTTGCCGTACTGGACATAGCGACCCGCAGAGGTCTAATCTCCCGCATGCGCAACCGACTCCTTCCCGCACTGCCCGCACTTCTCTTGACCCTCACGGCGAGGCCCGTCGCCGCTCAGACATCCCCGCAGCTCCGCTGGGAGCTCGTTGGGGACAGCATCGCGGTTTTCACGCTCACCAACCGCGGCACGAAGCCGCTGCCGCCGAGCGGATGGGCGATCTACTATAACGCGCTCCACGGCGCGCGGCCTGGCAGCGTCGGGGCCGGGTTCACCATCGAAGACTTGCCGGGCGACCTGCACCGCCTGGTGCCGGCAGCGGGGTTCGCTGGATTGGCGCGCGGCGCCAGCGTGCGGATCCCGTACGTCACGGACCTGTTGCTCAATCGCAGCTTCGTGCCGCAGGGGCCCTACATCGTGTTCGACGACGCGAAGGACGTGGGTGTCCCCTTGAGCGATTATGTGGCCGCCCCGTTCGAGCATCCCAGCGTCGCGAGCCCCGAGAAGCAATTCGCGCTCGACTCCGCGATTCGCGATCTCGCCGCGGGTGATTTGCCGCCGGTTTTCCCGACGCCGGTGCAGCTGACGAAAGGAGCGGGAGCGCTGCGCTTCACGGCGATGCCGCCGGTCGAAGCGCCCGAAGCGCTCAAAACCGAGGCGGCATTCGCGGCGGAGTACCTGCGTCCCTACTTCGGCACCACCCAGAAGCGAAGCGGCCCGCCACTGCGGCTCGAGGTCGGCTCCGTCGAAGGTCAGACGTCGCCCGAGGCGTACTCGCTCGTGGTGGATACCGTCCAGGGCGTTCGTGTCGTGGGCACGTCGCGCGCCGGCGTCTTCTACGGTCTCCAGTCGCTACGCAGCTTGCTGCCCACGCCAACTCCTCGGACAGGTCTTGTCTTGTCGGCGATCCGGGTCGTGGATGCTCCGCGCTTTGGCTATCGCGGGTTCATGCTGGACGTTGCCCGCAACTTCCACTCGAAGCCGCTCGTGCTGCGCACGCTCGATCTCCTCGCCCGCTACAAGCTCAATGTCTTTCACATGCACCTCACCGACGATGAAGGGTGGCGGGTCGAGATCCCGAGCCTCCCCGAGCTGACCGCGGTGGGTGCGCGACGCGGCCACCCGCCCGATTCGGACCGGCATCTTCAGCCCGCATTCGGCTCTGGGCCCGCAGTCGACCGGCCCTGGGGGAGCGGATTCTTTTCCCATGCTGACTACGTCGAGATTGTGCGGTACGCCGCGGCGCGGCACATCGAGGTGATTCCGGAGATCGAGATGCCGGGCCACGCGCGCGCCGCGGTCAAGGCCATGCAGCGCAACCAGCAGTACCGCCTCAACGACCCGGACGATCGCTCGGTCTACACGTCGGTCCAGGGTTACCCCGACAACGTGATGAACCCGGCGCTCGAGTCGACGTATGGGTTCATCGAGCGCGTGGTGAGCGATCTGGCCGCGATGCACCGCGAGGCCGGTGCGCCGCTGCGCCACATTCACATGGGTGGTGATGAGGTTCCAGCCGGTGTCTGGGTAGGGTCGCCGGCCGTCCAGGCGTACATGCAAGCGCACGGCCTCACGAGCGTCGACGATCTGTGGTTCGTGTTCTACGGCCGCGTGGAGCAGATCCTCAAGGCGCAGGGTATCGCTCCCTCGGGCTGGGAGGAAATCGCCGTACGCAAGACCAGCCGCGATGGGCGACGGACGAACATCCCCAATCCCGATTTCGCCGCGCGCGGCTGGCGCGCCTACGTCTGGAACAACGTCCCCGGCGGTGGCGCCGAGGACCTCGCCTACCGCCTCGCGAATGGCGGTTACGACGTCGACCCGCCTCGACCGCCGAGGCAATCCTTTGGACCCCGCCGTGTTCGCCGGCAAGGACCGGCTCACCGACTACGGCCGCGCACACATCGTGGGGATTCAAGCGGATCTGTGGTCGGAGACGCTGGGCGGGGAGGGTCGGGTCGAGTACATGCTCGTCCCGAGATTGTTCGCCCTCGCCGAGCGGGCGTGGGCGCCCGACCCCGACTGGGCGAGAGAGCGCGACGCCGCGAAATCCGACTCCCTCTATCGCGAGGCTTGGTCCCGCTTCGTGAATATCGTCGGCCAGCGCGAGCTGCCTCGACTCGATCGGGAGGTCCCGGGCCTCAACTATCGAATCCCCACACCGGGCTTGAAGGTCGAAGGGGGAGCTGTTCACACCAGCATGGAGCTGCCGGGCTTCACTCTGCGCTACACGACGGACGGCAGCGAGCCTACGGTCCGCAGCGCCGAAGTGCGCGGTCCGATCCCCTTCCGCGGGACAGTCCGCGTCGCCGCATTCAACTCCGCCGGCCGAAGGGGCCACACGGCCAGACTCACCGCTCCCTAACGATGGCCCGCGCCGGCGCGCCTTCGTGCCCTCGGACCTTGATCGGTAGCACGATGAGATCGTAGTCACCTGCGTGCACGGGGCGCAGATCCAGTCCCTCCACGATGGGAATCCCGCGCCCGAGCAGAATCTGGTGCGTCCGCGGCGCCGGAGCGCCGAATTGCTCCGCTGAGATGTAGTCGACGCCGACCAGCACGACGCCGGCGTCCGCGAGGAGCTGCGCCGCGTCCGGGGCGATGTAGGCGAAGTCGCGATGGAACGCGGAGTCCATCCAGCCGCGCAGCGTGCTCCGCGTCCGGAATAGCACCCGCTTCGCGCCCCTCCAGTCGTGCCTGTTCAACTCGGTCGCGTCGATCGCCCGCACGCTGTCCGGGATATCGATCACCCGCGCGGCACCGATGAGCGGGTCGAGCGCCACCTGATCGATCGGTGCTCCGTTGGCAACGAAATGCATCGGGGCGTCGATGTGCGTCCCGCTGTGCGCGCCCATCGAGTAGGCCGACAGCGTCAGCTTATCGCCCTTCCGCATGTCCTTGAGAAAATCAAACTTCATCGGCGCGTCGCCCTCGTACACCGGCGTCCTCGCCGGATCGAGCGTAGCCGTCACATCGATCCACCCTGCTGCGCTCAGCTCTCGCGTCCGCGGTTCGCCTGATGTACACCCCGACACCACGAGGCTGAGCAACAGCGTGAGAGCCAAACCCGCCAACCCAATGATTGTCTCCGCGACAGTCCACGTCTTCAGCGTCTGTTGCACGGTCATGTTGAAGAACTCCTTGATGAGCCAGAACCCCGAGTCGTTCACGTGTGACAGCACCAGCGAGCCCGTACCCGTCGCGAGCACCAGGAGTTCGGGCATAGTCCCCGGCGTCGCCGCCGCGATGGGGGCGACGATTCCAGCGGCCGTCGTCATCGCCACGGTCGCCGAGCCGGTGGCCACGCGGATGAGCGCCGCCACGGTCCACGCGAGCAGAAGTGGCGAGGCATGCGATCCCAGTGCGATAGCGGCAATCGCTTTCCCCACGCCGCTCTCCAGCAGTACCCTGTTGAATCCGCCGCCGGCGCCGATCACCAGCAAGATGGTGGCGGTCGGCGCGAGGCAGTCATTGGCGAACTTCAGGATCTGATCGCGCGTGAAGTGCTGCCTGTAGCCCAGCGACCAGAACGAGAAGAGTAGCGCCAGCAGCAGCGCCACGATCGGGCTCCCCACGAAGTCGAGCGACGAGCGGAGTGTGCTCGCGGTATCGAGCGCGACGTCGGCGGCGCTTGCGCACAACATCAGGAT
>MNDR01000065.1:10825-32369 GCA_001915025.1 Gemmatimonadetes bacterium 13_2_20CM_2_65_7 | reverse complement strand
GTTCGTCAAACGCACGATTCTCCTCGTCGACGGCGATCCGGCGGTGCAGCGCACGATCAAGGCGCTGTTCGCACGCGATGGACACCTCGTCGAGGTCGCGGGCGATCCCCAGCACGCACTCGATCTCGCACAGCGCGGTGGCTTCGATCTCGTCATCACGGATGCGCGCGCCATGGCACCCGGCAAACGAGGGACGCTCCTCGCGGAAGAATTGGTGACGCGGATTCCGACGCTGCGGGAACGAATGATCGTCGCGACGGGCGACGTGCGGCCCACTACCGAAGAGACGCTGGCGCGCCTCGGCGTGCGTTACGTGCGCAAGCCTTTCAATCTGCGCGATCTTCGCGTCGAGGCCGCGCGCTTGTGGGAGGCGACCGCGCTGTCGTAAGACTCCGCGGGCCAACCGAACGTCCCGAGATTCACGGCGCCGCCCGGCGCGAACCGCACGCCTTCACGCAGCAAGAGCGCGCGCTGCAAGACGGCGCTGTGATCCTGACCCGAGAATGAAATGCGACCGGCCGCGTTGATCACGCGCCACCACGGGACGTCGTTGTCTTCGGGGAGTGCGGAGAGCGCCCAACCAACGGTGCGCGCGGCGCCGGGGCGGCCCGCGAGGCGCGCGACGATGCCGTACGTCGCCACCCGTCCCTTGGGGATGTGACGGACCACGCGGTAGATCCGATGATAGAAAGGATTCACAAGGGAGCCCTGCTACTAGCTTACGCGCAGGACATCTTCAAGCAAGCCTGCGTCTCCACCCCCCACTATTGACAAAATGTCATCCAGTGCTCTCCGCTCCCGGGGCCACCCGAACCGGCGCGCCGCCGTTTTCGCGCTCAACCATTCCGCACGATCGTGCTCGTCGGACAGGCGCACCGTCGCCTGCGCCGATACGAATGCGGCGAACACCGGAATCAACGCCAATTCATCCGTGGCATGCTGATAAAACGCTTCGGTGCGGCTGAGATTGTAGAGTCGGTCGGGCGCGAGGCCCGTCTCTTCGCGCAGCTCGCGCACCGATGCCTGCACCGGCGTCTCGCCGGGCTCGATGGTGCCGTGCACCGTCTCCCACGAGCCGGGACAGCGCCCGTTGTTGCCGCGGCGCAGCGCGAGCACCTCGAGCTGCCGCCCGTCCCCACGCAATGCGTAGGTGTCCACGAAGGACACGCGAATGGAAGTCAGCGACGCCGGCCGAGCACGGCTTCGAGCCGCGCCGAGAGCGCGCGGGCGCGGAACGGCTTGGTGAGAAAATCGTCGGCGCCGAGCTCGAAGACGCGAACTTCATTGTCCTCGTCGCCCTTTGCGGTCAGCACGATGACGGGAATGTTCGCGGTGGCGGGCCGCGAGCGCAGATGCGAGAGCACGCCGTAGCCATCGAGCCCCGGAAGGTTCAAGTCGAGCACGATGATGTCCGGCCCGACCCGATCGACCTGATCGAGGGCCTGCACGCCGTCACGCGCTTCGGTCACGGCGTAGCCGTCGCGCTCGAGTAAATCGCGCATGACCTTGCGCAAGCTGTCTTCGTCGTCTACCAACAGGACTTTCGACGCCGGTTCACCGTGCGCCCCCGAGCGGCGGACGGGTGCCGCCGTTTCCTCGAGCAGATCGAAGTGCGTTGAAACGGGAGCGGCTTCGGGCGCTGGTGTAGACTGCAGCGCGGCGGCGCCGCCGGAGACGCGCGCACTACCGGAGCCGCGCTTCGGGGCCGGTGCTTCTTCGTATGGCCCGCTTTCGTCGGACGGAATATCCACGACCCGCGTCAGCTCTTCGATCGTCGATTCGCCTCGCGTCACATGCGCGAGCCCTGAATCCCAGAGCGACTTCATCCCACCGCGTTTCGCAGCGTCCGCGACCCGGTCCGCCGCCTCGCCGGCGGCGATGCGCCGCTCGAGCTCGGGATTCATCGTGAGAATCTCGAGAATCGAGAAGCGGCCGCGATATCCCGTCATGGCGCAATCCGGGCAACCCGCGGCCCGATACAGCGGCGTACCCGCTGGTATCCAGCGCCGCAGCCGCTCGGGCGGCGCCTCCATCCAGACTTCCTTGCACGTCGGGCAGAGCTTGCGCATCAGCCGTTGCGCCACGACGCCGCGCAACGAGGCCGCGATCTTGTATGGCTCGACGCCGATGTCGACGAGGCGCGTGACCGCGTTGGCAGCGTCGTTGGTATGGAGTGTCGACAGCACGAGGTGTCCGGTGAGCGACGCCTGGACCGCGATCTGCGCCGTTTCCTTATCGCGGATTTCGCCGACGAGCACGACGTTCGGGTCCTGCCGCAGAATCGAGCGCAGCGCCGCCGCGAACGTCAGTCCGGCCTTCTCCTGTACCTGCACCTGCACGATGCCCTGCATCCGGTATTCGACCGGGTCTTCGACTGTCACGATGTTCACGCCCTCACTCTTGATCTGATTGATGGCCGAGTAGAGCGTCGTGGTCTTGCCGGACCCGGTTGGGCCGGTCACGAGAAGGATGCCTTCGTGATTCTCGAGCAGCCGCTTGATCGCGTCCGCTTCTCCCGGGTTCAGGCCCAGTGACTCGAGCGATTTGACGGTGGCGCGGGAATCGAGAATGCGGATGACGACTTTTTCGCCGAGCTGGGCGGGGAGCGTCGAGACGCGGAGGTCGATAGGCTGGCCGTTGACGGCAACACGCGCGCGGCCGTCCTGCGGCCGCAGCCGGTCGGCGATGTCGAGTGATGACATGATCTTGATGCGCGAGATCAGCGGCAGCCCGGCCTGGCGCGGAATTTTCATGACCTGCCGCAGCACGCCGTCGATCCGGTAGCGCACCGCGACGCCACCCTCTTCCGGCTCGACGTGGATGTCGCTCGCTCGGGAGAGGATGCCTTCCGAGATGATCATGTCCACGAGCCGCACCACCGGCTTCTGGCTGGCGTCCGCTTCCGAGACATTGAGCTCCTCGGGGGCGGCCGTGTCCCTCAGCGTCGTCAGGACCTCTTCGTCGCCCATGCCTTCGAGCAGCTTGTCGATCGCTTTTTCCGGCTTGTACATCTCGTCGAGCTTCTCGGAAATCTTTGAGGGGGCAAGCAGGAACAGCCGGATCTCACGCGCCGTCGCGAAGGCCAGCGCCTTCTCGGCATCCAGATCGAAGGGATTCGCTGTGCCCAGCTCGAGGAAGGAGTCGGTGAGACGCAACGGCAGCACACGGTAGCGGCGCGCGAGCTGCTCAGGTACACCCTCGCGGATCGCGAGATCGATTTTGGAGACGTCGGCGATCTTGAGCCGGAAGCGATGCGACAGCTTGTCGATGATTTCTGCGTCGGTCGCGATCTTCTCGGCAACGAGCGCTTCCCACAACGTCCGGCCCGCGTCCGATTTTCCCCGAAGCTCCTGCAGGAGCTCCGGTGTGATCAGGCCCTCGAGGGATTGGGCCAGCCATTCGTCGGGGAACGCCGTGACCGCCATTCGACTGTCTCCAAGGTAGTGCTAGCGGCGATTCAGTCCAGTCTTTTGGCTACAGGATATCCCAAAAATCGCGCGCTACGTCGAATGCCACGTGCGCGTTATGGGATTGGAGGCCATAGCCTGCCTCGACGCGGAACACGCCCAACCATTCAGCAGCCAATCCCACGGTGGCGCGCGTGCCCGGCGTCACACGCCAGGGGGTCAGGGGCGTCATATCATCGGTCCATCCAGCAGCCGCGTACGGAGCGAGGGTGATCGTTCCCGGCGTGCGCGCGGGTCCCGCCGCGAGACGAAGGAAGGGCACCGGAGTCCGCCATTCGACATGAACGAGCGCGAGACGACGCCCCCCCCATTCCCGAAACTGGTCGCCGAGCAGCGTTCCGCGGCCGCCGAGGACAAACGCGCGGTGCGGTGGCAATGCCGATGTCGGGAGACCGAACTGCACGCGCGCAAGAATGCGGGTGCCACCGATCGGGGCGAGCATGTGCCCCGCACCGCTGATGCGCGCATAATTGCTCGTGCCGTTCTGTACGCGCCGTCCGCCTTCAATCGTGAGCTCGGCGGCGAAGTCATGGCGGACCGCGAAGCCTTCACTGCGCCGGCGCAATGTGATTGCGGTGGACGCGTAATCGCCGTCGGCGATCGCGGGATTGAGCCGGTAGCGGCCCGTCGCGGGAGACGCGTGCACCGTCTGAGTCGCGATGCGCTCCCCCGCCGCCATCAAGCGCAGTTCGCCTCTGCCGCCGAGACTCCGCCACAAAGCGAGTCGCATCCCTGTGGCGCGATAGTAATCGCCGTAGTCATCACCGAATTCCTGAGCAGCGAGCGAATTGAGCAACGGCGCGATCACGGGCGCGTCCGCGATGTCGCGGACTTGCCGGTAGGCGGAGAGCTCGATGCCGTCCAGCGCCCGCACCGAGACCACTCCCTTCCCTTGCTTGTCCGAGAAACCGTAGCTGCCGAGTCCGCGGACCTCGATGCGGTCGCCCCCCCCCGGTACTCGCCAGACGTAACCGGCGCCCAGCGCCAGTCCTTCCACGCGATTCACGTGGACCAGGTCGCTCAACGCGCGTGCACCGAGACGCTGACGCTTCAGGCCGGTCAGCGCGCGGCGCCCGGCAACTTTGCTTACCTCGGCGCGCACGCGCTCGAGATCGTTCTGGCGCACCGGCTCGGCGACATCCTGGATGGCAGCCGTCAGGGATCCGGGCCACGGGAAAGAGTCACGTTCCGCTTTCGGGACCGCGGTGATCTCGTCCCCCACGAACCATCCCGTGCTCAGGCCGACATTGAACAAATAATTGTCGATCTCCCAACGGCCGCGGATGATGCCGCGCGCGGGGATGTCGAGCCATGTCGCGCGGCGACGGATCTCGACCTCCTGGCGGTAGGGAAGCCAGAACCGCCCGTCCCACAGCGCGTTGTCGAGAACGATGCTGACGTCCTCGAGCTGGGAATCGAGGTATGCGCGTGGCGTGAAATTGAACGCCATGCGGACCAGCTCGGCCGATTCCAGATCGAGGAACAGCGTGCCAACGATCGCTGGGACCCCAAAGGATTTCGGCCGCACGCGCAACGCCACCACCCGGACGGCGCGCTGCGGCAGCACGATCGTCGTCGTGTCGCCCAAGGCGTAGTCGTAGATGTCCGTGCCCACGGGCGCGAGCGGGTGCGGCACGTCGCGCACTTCGTCTCCCTCACCCAGCCGGATCGCGCGTCCGAAATTGTTCTGAATGATTCCGAGATGATCGCGGTGATAGTTGATGTCGGTGGGCAGCTCGGCACGGTCGCGCCAGCCGACGATGCGCTGCTTGCTGAGGCCCGGCGCCTTCCAGTACACTTCCAGCTCCAGCTGATCCGCTTTCACGAGTCGCGGCGGCTCGGTAAGCCCTTCGCCGAACTGGCCGAGGAAGAAGAGAAACCCGTGAGCCTGGGCTTTGTAATCGCGCAGCGCGGTATCGATCGCGCTTACGGCGCGCCGTTCAATCGCGCGGCGTGCCAGGGCCAGCGCGGAATCGCCGTTCCAATCCTGGGCGGACGCGCGTGCGGGGAAGACCAGCAGCAGGAAGGCGACGGACCAACGCATCGGCGCGAAATCTAGACGATGGACCCGCGCGACGCATTCCTGGAGCGGGCGAAAGCCGGCGGAGGCGGAATTGTTCCCGTCATCCGCGAGATCGTCACCGACGCGGACACGCCCGTCGCCGCCTTCGCGAAGATCGCGAGGCCGCCGTTCGCGTTTCTCCTCGAATCGCTGGTGGGCGGAGAGCGCTGGGCGCGCTACACCTTCCTCGGCACCGAGCCGCGGGAGGCGTGGCGCTATCGCGGATCCCGAATCGATCGGTGGACGCCGGCCGGGGGATGGCAGCCGGCGGGCGAAACCCAGGATCCGATCGCGCATCTCGCGGATCGGCTGCGCGCGCTGCCGAGCGCGCCTGTGCCAGGTTTGCCGCGCTTTCTCGGCGGCGCGGTGGGGTACCTGGGCTACGATCTCGTCCGCACCATCGAACGGCTGCCGAACGCACCGGCCGACACCCTCGACATCCCCGATGCGGTCGTGATGATCGCCGATGCGCTCGTCATTCTCGACAATGTGTTCGGCCGCTCCCTCGTGGTCGCCAACGTCGAGGTGCCGGCGGATGCATCAGCGGCGCAGCGACTGCGGCTGTACGACGCGGCGCAAGAGCGGATCGACACGTTGATCGCGCGCCTCGGCGCTCCGCACCACCTCGCGCCGCTCACGCTGGACGGAGACAGCCGAGCGTTGCGGCCCCCCCGGCCCCCGCGGCCCCCCCCGCGTTCCGACTCCCGCTATCCGCGCGCGGCGTTCGAGCGCGACGTCAGCAAGATTCGCGAGTACATCGCGGCGGGCGACATCTTCCAGGCCGTCCTCTCGCGCCGCCAGGTCGTGAAAGGCGCCGTCGATCCGTTGCGCATGTATCGCTACCTGCGCGCGCTGAATCCCGCGCCCTACCTCTTCTATCTCACGCTCGACGACGTGACCTTCCTCGGCAGCTCACCCGAAGTGCTGGTGCGTGTCGAGGGTGACGAAGTGACCGTGCGGCCGATCGCGGGTACGCGCCCGCGCGGTGCCACGCCCGCCGAGGACGAGGCGTTGGCCGCGACGTTGCGCAGCGACGCGAAGGAGCTGGCTGAGCACCGCATGCTCGTGGACCTCGGCCGCAATGATGTGGGCCGGGTGGCGCGTTACGGCTCGGTCCGCGTCACGGAGTCGCTCGAGATCGAGCGCTACTCGCACGTGCAACATCTCGTCAGCGAAGTCCGCGGGCGACTGAGTCCCGGGTATGATGCGCTCGACGTCTTCCGCGCCTGCTTCCCCGCGGGGACCGTTAGCGGCGCGCCCAAAGTACGCGCGATGGAAATCATCGATGAGCTGGAGCCCGAGCGCAGGGGACCGTACGCCGGCGCAGTCGGATACGTCGGGTGGGGTGCGGCGAGTCTCGATACGGCGATTGCGATCCGCTCGGCGCTCGTGCTCAAGGATCGCGTCGTCGTGCAAGCCGGCGCCGGCATCGTCGCCGATTCCGATCCCGCAAACGAATTCGCGGAGACTGAAGCCAAGGCTCAGGCGGTGCTGCGGGCGCTCGCGCTCACCAAAGCGGGCGATTAGTTTCGGGCCTGTGTTCAAGCTGACGAGCACCTCCGGCGAGCAGTCGATCGATCTCCAGCTCGGGCGCAAACTGGTGGTGGGTCGAGCCGTTACGAGCGACGTCCCCATCTACGATCCCACGATCTCGCGGCGTCACGCCGAGATCGTCCTCACCGAAAGCGGCGTCCGCGTCACCGACTTAGGGTCCTCCAACGGCACGTTCCTGAACGGCGCCAAGATCACCGAGGCCGAAGCGGGCGCCAATGACGTCGTGACGTTCGGAAAAGTGGCGTTCCGCGTGAAGGAGGTGACGACACCGATCGCGCGCCCGCAGGTCGTTCCCGACGACTTCAGGAGCCCGCGGCCCGGATCAGCGAAAGGTAGCGTGGCCGGCGGGACCATCGTGCGCCAGCTCCCCGTGAGCGCGTCGGGCGGCGTCCCCGCGATCGTCATGGATCAGCCGCAAAGCGGCGGCGCGTCGCACCTCAAGGTCCACGCCCAGAATCAGGAAGAGCGGCGCGAGAAGAAGCTGTCGCTGCTCCTCGAGGTTTCCAAGGAGCTATCGAAGCAGCAGGAGCTCGACCGGCTGCTCGACAAGGTCGTGGACTTCACGTTCCAGATCATGAACGTCGACCGCGTCTCGATTTTGCTGCTCGACGGCAAGTCGAACGAGCTGGTGCCGCGCATCTCCAAGAGCCGCACCGGTGACGCCAGCGCGGCGAAGCACGTGCCGCAGTCGATCGCGCGCAAAGCGGTGGAAGAACGCGTGGCCATACTGTCCGACAACGCCGCCACCGACGAGCGCTTCAAGGGCAAGTCCATCCTCATCCAGAGCGTGCGCAGCGCGATGTGCACGCCGCTCATGGGCTCCGACCAGAAGGTCCTGGGCATCCTCTACGTCGACAACCTGACCGCCACGCACTCATTCGCGGATGAGGATCTCGAGTTCCTGATCGCGTTCGGCGGCTTGACCGCTGTGGCGATCGAGAACTCCCAGCTGTCGGAGCGGATCCGGCGCGAGGCGCTCGTGCTGTCGAACTTTCAGCGCTACTTCTCGCCCAACATCGCGCAGGTGATCGCGCAACAGCAGGACGCGGGGCGACTGCCCAGCGAAAAGCGCCCGGTGGTGGTGTTCTTCTCCGATATCCGCGGTTTCACACCGATGTCCGAGACGATGAGCCCGGATGAGATCGCCCGGCTGCTCACGGAATACTTCACCGAGATGGTCGACAAGGTCTTTGAGCACGGCGGCACGCTGGACAAGTTCATGGGCGATGCGATCATGGCTTTGTGGGGCGCGCCGATCGCGCACGCCGATGACGCCGACCGCGCGGTGCAGTGCGCCATCGCGCAGCTCGCCGAGCTCGAGAAGCTGAACGCCAAATGGAAACAAGAGGGCCGCACCGAAGTGCAGATCGGCATCGCCATCAACTTCGGTGAGGTATTCGCCGGGAACATCGGCTCCGACCGGCGGCTCGAGTACACGGTGATCGGCGATGCCGTGAACACCGCCTACCGCCTGTGCGGCAAGGCCGGGCCGAACGAGATCCTGATTTCCGAGCCGTTCTACCAGCAACTGAAGAAGAAGCCCGACGTCGAAACGCTCGAGCCGATTCAGGTGAAAGGGAAGGCGAAAAAGGTGCCGGTTTATCGCGTGAAGCGGTAAGGTCGTCCGAACTTCGCCAGCAGATCCAGCGCCAATCGCAGTGGCAGCCCCATCACGCCAAAGAAATCGCCTTCCACCCGCTCGATAAGCGGCGCGCCGAGTCCTTGGATCGCGTAGGCACCGGCCTTGTCGAGCGGCTCACCCGTCGCGACGTACTCTTCCAGGATTGCGCGTTCAAACGGCCGGAACGTCACGCGCGAAACATCGAGCGCCTGCTCCAGCCTGCCGTCCTGCGCGACGGCTACCGCCGTGAGCACGGCGTGCGTTCTGCCCTGCAGTCGTCCGAGCATCTGCACGGCATGCGCTGGTGAGGTCGGCTTCTCGAAGATTTTTCCGTCCAACACGACGGTCGTGTCCGCCGCGAGAATCACCTCGCCGGGCGCCTGTGGCGCAACCGCAAGTGCTTTGGCGCGCGACAGGCGTGTCACATAGGCGTCGGGAGCCTCGCCGGCGATGACGTGCTCATCCACGTCGGGGGGAATGACGCGGAAGGGAATGCGCAACATTTCGAGGAGCTGCTTGCGGCGCGGCGAGCCGGACGCGAGGACGATGGGGCGCCCGTCGACCGCCCGGCTGTTCCGCTCACCCCCGTCAGGTGCCGTTGGGCTCGCCCGTGGTGGCGGCGGCGGCTTGCACACGGTCGATGTGCCACGTGCCCTTCTCGTCCACCAGGACCGACAGCTCAACCACGGTCGCGGCCGGCGTCAGCGTGCAGGCGTCGGACGGGAACGTGTAGCAGAAGTCCGGAGCTGCCGCACTCGCCGTCATGCTCGTCCAATCCGCGACCGATCCGCTCACGTGCGCGGCGCACCCGTAGAAGGCGACCCCATCGGCCTGGCCGTCGCCGTTCGTGTCGTAGAGCAGATTAAACCGCGGCGAGCCAGCGCCGCAGTCGCCGTTTACCGAGAAGCCGATGTCGCCCAGATCGGCGATCGTTATCCCTTCGACCCCGGTCACGATCGCCGCCGCAAACGCCGCGCACCCGTTCTGCGGCGTGGCCGTGTAACAGGACGAAAAGTCGACCGACTTCGCCAACAGGACCGAGAACTTGCCATCCAGCGCCACCTTGTTCGTCCACTGGGCCTGCGAGTACGGCCCGTTGCCGGTCTGCCTGAGGAAGTCGGGCGGTGGAAAGTTCCCGGCGATCGGGTCCAGCTTCAGCGACACGGGATCCACTGCGACGAGCCTCGCCGCGGAAAGGCGAGATCCCACCCCGCCGGCGGTCGGTTCATTGATGCAGGCATTGACCAGGAACGGCAGTGCGACCATTGCGGCCGGGAGTAGCGTCCACCGGAGCGACATGAGAGCCCCCTTCTAGGGTGACGACCTTGAAGTACCGCGTAGCGGGTCGTTCGGCAAGAGCGCCCCCCCCCTCCCCCGCTATCGCTCCAGCAGCAAGGTCACCGGGCCGTCGTTGACCAGTTCAACGTCCATCATCGCGCCAAACTCACCGGTCTCGACCGGAATCTTGCCACCCGACTTCTCACGGAGCAGCGCCACAAACTTCTCGTATAGGGGAATCGCCACGTTCGGAGGCGCCGCTCCGATGAAGCTCGGACGCCGGCCCTTGCTCGCATCGCCGTAGAGCGTGAATTGTGGCACCACCAGCACCGCGCCTCCCGTCTCCGCCAGATCGCGGTTCATCTTGCCTTCGGCATCCCCGAACACACGCAACCCGAGGATCTTCTCCGCCATCCATGCGAGCGACACATCGGTATCGGCGGGTGCGAAACCGGCGAGCACGAGAAAGCCGGGCCCGATGGTTCCGGTAACCCGGCTTGCGACTCGCACCTGCGCCCGAGACACCCGCTGGAGGATGACCCTCACTCGACGGTGACGCTCTTCGCCAAGTTCCGCGGCTGATCGACGTTACAGCCGCGCCGCACCGCGATGTAGTAGGCGAGCAGCTGCAACGGTAGGACGCTCAGCACCGGCGTCAGCAGATCCAGCGTCTCCGGAATCTCGATGCGGTAATCGGCGAGGTTGTCGAGCGCGGTGTCGCCCTCCGTCACGATGGCGATGACGCGCCCACCTCGCGCTTTCACTTCCTCGATGTTGCTGACCACCTTGTGATGCACCGCATCCTTCGGGGCGATGAAGACGACCGGCATCAGATCGTCGATCAACGCAATCGGCCCGTGTTTCATCTCGGCCGCCGGGTAGCCCTCGGCGTGGACGTAGGAGATTTCCTTGAGCTTGAGCGCGCCCTCCAGCGCGACGGGGAAGTTGTAGCCCCGACCCAGGTAGAGCACGTTTTGCGCGCGCACCAACCGGTCGGCAAGCTGTTCGACCTGCGGCGCCTTGGCGAGCACGCGTTGCACCAGATCGGGAAGCTTCGCGAGGGCGCGGACCACTTCCCTTCCCTGCAGAATCGAGAGCGCCCGCAGCCGGCCCATCTTCAAGGTGAGCGCCGCCAAGGCCACGATCTGGCTCGTGAACGCTTTCGTGCTCGCGACACCGATTTCCGGACCCGCGTGCAGGTAAATACCGCCGTCCACTTCGCGCGCGATTGTGCTGCCGACGACGTTGACGAGACCCAGCGTGCGCGCGCCGCGCCGCTTGGCTTCGCGCAGCGCGGCGAGCGTGTCCGCCGTCTCGCCGGACTGCGAGATCCCGATGACCAGCGTGCGCTCGTCGACAATCGGATTCCGGTAGCGGAACTCGGAGGCGTACTCGACCTCGGTGGGGATCCGCGCCAGCTCCTCCATCATGTATTCGCCGATGAGTCCGGAGTGCCACGACGTGCCGCACGCCGTGATGACGATGCGCTGCACCTTGAGCAGGTCTTCATCGGTGATGTTCAGTCCGCCGAATCGGACCGTGCCCTCTTCCTCGAGCAGGCGGCCGCGCAGCGTGTTGCGCACGCTCTCCGGTTGCTCCATGATTTCCTTGAGCATGAAATGGGCGTAGCCGCCACGCTCGATGGTCGCGAGGTCCCATTCCACCTGCGTTACCGCCTTCTCCTTCTCCGCAGCCGTAAGATCCATGATCCGATAATCGCCGGGCGTGACCTCGGCGATTTCGCCGTCATCCAAGTACACGACGGAGCGCGTGTGCGCGAGCACCGCCGACGCATCCGATGCGACCCAATTCTCTCCATTGCCGATGGCGACGAGCAGCGGCGACCCGCGCCGTGCGGCAACGAGCGTATCGGGCTCGCGCGCCGAGATCACGGCGATGCCGTACGCGCCTTCGACCTGTCGCAGCGCCGCGGCGGTCGCGTCCACCAGGGGCATGCCCTTGGTGTGCGTCTCTTCAATCAGATGGGAGAGAACTTCGGTGTCGGTCTGCGAGCGAAAGACATGACCGCGCTGTGTCAGTGCCTGGCGCAGCGCGCCCGCGTTCTCGATGATGCCGTTGTGGACGAGCGCGAGCGTGCCGCCGCAGTCGACGTGAGGATGCGCGTTGACGGTATTCGGCACGCCGTGCGTCGCCCAACGGGTATGCGCGATGGCCGTCGTTCCGATCGGCAGAGTGGCGCCGAGCTCGCGCTCGAGCGCGGCGATCTTCCCCGGGGTGCGGAAGACCTCGAGGCCGCCGTTCACGATCGCGAGCCCTGCCGAGTCATAGCCGCGATACTCGAGCCGCTTCAGGCCCTCGAGTACGAGCGGAGCCGCCGCCCGCGTGCCCGTGTAGCCTACGATGCCGCACATGATTGCCGACCTTCCTCTATCAGGCGTTGCGCGTCCGCGCTCGTTGGCGCTTCAGCGATCAAGCGAATAATCGGTTCGGTCCCGGAGGGCCGCACATGCAGCCAGCGATCGGGCCACGCGAGTCGGAGTCCGTCCTGCGTGTCGGCGTTCGCATCCGGGAACCGGGCGCGCAGCGCCGCATAGACCCCATCCATCCGTTCCGTAACCCGCCTTCCGCGTTCCACTTTCGCTTTCACGATCGTGTAACGCGGTGCGCGGCCCACGAGCTCGCTTACGGTCGCCCGTTCGCGAGCCAGCAGACCAAGCAGCAGCGCGCCAGCCACCGGCGCATCGCGACCAACGTGCAGCGCCGGATACATCACTCCACCATTCCCTTCGCCGCCGATCACGGCCTTCAGCGCGATGATCTTGCGGGCGACATGCGCTTCGCCGACGGGCGCTCGAACCACGCGTGCGCCGAAATCCCGTGCTGCGTCTTCCACTACCAACGACGTGGACAAATTGCAGACGACGCTCTGATGGCTCGACGGCCGAACCGCCCTGACGGCGAAGGCGAGGGTGTAATCCTCGCCGATCGGTCGTCCTTTCTCATCGACCATGGCGAGTCGATCGACGTCCGGATCAACCGCGATGCCGACGTCGGCCTTCGTGCGCCGCACCAGCGCGCTGAGCGCCTTCAGGTTCTCGGGCACGGGCTCGGGTGGGCGCGGGAACAACCCGTCGGTCTCGAGATTGATCGCCGTGACCCGGCACCCCAACCGCTCGAGCAACTCCGGCATAATCGCGCCGCCGGCGCCGCGCACCGTATCGAGCGCCAGGCGAAAGCGACGCTTGCGAATGGCCCGGACATCGACCCCACGAAGCGCGAGCACGGCGGCGAGATGGCGAGAGATCGCGTCCGAGTCCGCCTTCACACCGCCGATCGCATTGTAGTTGGCTCGTGGCAGGGAATCCCCGGCGGCCAATTCGCGTACCCGCGTACCGGCTGCACTATCAAGAAAGATGCCATCGGAACCGACGAACTTGAGCGCGTTCCACTCGATGGGATTGTGGCTTGCGGTGAGGATGATGCCGCCGCCCGCCCTGTGGTACTCGACCGCCAGTTGTACCGTGGGCGTTGCAACAAGTCCCACATCGACCACGTCGCAACCGACGGACGTCAACCCCGCGATCGCCGCGGCTGCGAACATGGGCCCGGAAGTACGGGCATCGCGCCCGAGCACGATGCGGACCCGTCGGCCACGTTTCCCGTTTCCCGTATCCCGTATCCCGTTCGCCGCCCACGTTCCAAAGGCCGCGGCCCACCGGGCGACGACCTCGGGGGTGAGGTCCGTACCGACAAGACCCCGAACCCCCGACACGCTGATCATCAGGGTGTCGGACATGGACGCCAATCTAATGTGTGAGTGAGGCTTCTAGGCCCGGCGCGCTTCCATCGCCCGGGTGGGCAGGCGTAAGGGTTGCAGCTGAGGCGTGGGGATCGGCAGTGCGGTATCCTCGGCGAACGCGCGCAGGAATGCCTTCACAATCTCCGCGTCAAACTGAACGTCCTTCCCTTCTTCCAGCTCGCGCATGGCGTGCTTGACGGTCAGCGACGGCCGGTAGGGACGCACGCTCGTCATGGCGTCGAACGCGTCCGCAACGCTGACGAGCCGTGCCTCGAACGGAATGGCGCTCCCCTTCAGGCCATCGGGGAAGCCGCGGCCGTCGAGGCGCTCGTGATGGGAGCGCACGATCGCGAGCGCCCCAGGGGCGTCGCGCATCAGCGGTCCGAGAATGCGCGCCCCGATCACCGTGTGCTCCATGATGTGCCGGTACTCGGCGTCGGACAGCTTCCCGGCTTTATGCAGGACGCTCTCGCTGACGCCGATCTTGCCGACGTCATGCAGCTCGGCGCCGAGCGCGATCGTGTCGATCAGATCGGAATCGAGCGAAAGCGCGCGCGCGATTTCGACCGAATAATTCGCGACCCGCATGGAGTGGCCGCGGGTGTAGGCGTCCTTTGCCTCGAGTGCGTAGACCAGCGCGTGCACGCCCTCGAGAAACAGCTCCTCGATGCGCCGTGCCTGCGCCTCGACGCGCACCTCGAGGTTCTTTTGATAGCTGCGGTTTTCCATCAGGAGGCGTCGCTTGTCGAGCGCCTGGGAGACACGCGCCCGGACTTCGTCGAGATGAAACGGTTTGGCGACGTAATCGAGCGCGCCCATCTGAAGACAGGCGACGGCGCTTTCGACTTCGGCGACCGCGGTCACCACGATAACCGCCGTCTCGGGCCAGCGCGTGATCACCTCGCGCAGCAGTGTCACGCCGTCCATCTCCGGCATCCGCAGATCGGAGATGACGAGCGGCACCGGCTGGCGCTCGAGCTCGACCAGCGCCTCGACACCCGAGCCTGCCTCCGCGCACGCAAAACCGTCGCCCTCGAGCAACCGGACCAACACGCGCCGCAGCCGCGGCTCATCGTCGACGACGAGACAGCGCATTCCGGAGAAGTTGGGCATCGCCGCTAACGTATCTATCGCTTGCCCCTGGCGGAAGCCGCCCTTACGTTCCGGCCATGACGCGCATCGCCGACCAGGATCTCGCGAGACGGTTCGCGACCCGCGCCGTGCACGCCGGTTACGTAGGCGATCCCCTAAGCGGCGCCGTCATGCAGCCGATCTATCAGACCTCAACCTATGTGCAGGAAGGCCTCGGGCGGCACAAGGGCTACGAGTACGCCCGCACGCGCAATCCCACCCGTGAGGCCCTCGAGCGCAACGTCGCCGCGCTCGAAGGCGGTCGCCACGGTTTCGCATTCGGCTCCGGGCTCGCCGCGCTCGACGCGGTGATGAAGCTGCTGTCCGCCGGTGATCACGTCGTCAGCGGCGAGAACGTGTACGGCGGCTCCCATCGGCAGATGACGCACATCTGGGCGCGGATGGGGATCACGTTCACGTTCGTGGACGGCGGCGATGCGAAGGCCGTCGCGGCCGCCGTGACACCCGCGACCAAGATCGTCTACGCCGAGACGCCAACGAATCCGATGATGCGCCTGTGCGACCTCGCGGCGACCGGGGAGATCGCCCGCAAGGCGCGCGCGCTGTTCGTCGTCGACAACACCTTCGCGACCCCGTATTTCCAACAGCCGCTCGAGTTCGGCGCCGACATCGTCCTGCATTCGACAACCAAATACTTGAACGGCCATTCGGACATGGTGGGCGGCATGCTCGTCGCCACGAGCGACGACGTCGCCGAACGGCTCGGCTTCATTCAGAACTCCTCGGGCGCCATCCCCGGTCCATTCGACTGCTGGCTGGCGCTGCGTGGCACCAAGACGCTGGCGCTGCGCATGCGCCAGCACGATGCGAGCGGCCGTCGGATCGCCGAATGGTTGGAGCAGCATCCCAGAGTCAAGCGCGTGTACTACCCCGGCCTGCGTTCCCACCCCCAGCACGATCTCGCGACTCGACAAATGACGGGATTCGGCGGCATGATCAGCATCGAGCTGGGCGATGTCGCCTTTGCGCGCCGCTTCGTCGAACGCACCAAGATTTTCGCGCTGGCGGAATCGCTGGGCGGTGTCGAGAGTCTCATCGGGCATCCCGCGTCCATGACGCACGCGAGCGTGCCGCCGGAGATGCGCCGCCGCATGGGGCTGACGGACAGCCTGGTGCGGCTATCGGTAGGAATCGAGGATGTCGAGGACTTGATTGGAGATCTGGATCAGGCGCTGGTGGACGATTGATCGTAGCGGAAACACATGATCGCGCCGAACGTAGTTGTGGAATCCCATTGCTGGAGAACGAAATAGATGACTGACGCCACATTGCCCGCGGCCCGTCCGCGCCGTGTACTCACGCAGATCGCGCCGGTTTCGTGGGAGCATCCCGCCGACCGCGCCGCACTGCAAACCCTGCGCTCGGTCCCCGGATTCGATGAAGTCGTAAAGAAGATTGTTGGCTTCTTCGGCGAACGGGGCATCCGCCTGCTGTTCCAGGCCAATGCCGTCCGCGTCGGCCCGACACAGTTTCCCAAGCTCCACCAGCTCTACACCGACGTCCTCACGACGATGGACTGGCCGGACCGGCCGGAGCTGTTCGTTTCGCAGACGCCCTTCGTCAATGCCGGTGCGTTCGGTGTCGAGCGGCCCTTCATCGTCATCAATTCGGGGACGCTCAAACTGCTCGATGACGAAGAGATGCGCACGCTGCTCGGGCACGAGCTCGGGCACATCATGAGCGGTCACGCGCTCTACCACACGATCCTCGTGATCATCGTATTCGTGAGCGCGAACATGCTGCCGTTCCTCGCCGGTCTCTTCCTCGCGCCGATTCGGTTCGCGTTGATGGAGTGGTTCCGCAAGAGCGAGCTGTCCTCCGACCGCGCGGGCCTGATTGCCTCGCAGGACCCGAACGCCTCGATGCGGATGTTTTTGAAGATGGCCGGCGGCGGCGACATGAAAGAGATGGATTTGAACACGTTCCTGGCGCAGGCTAAAGAGTACGAGGAGAGCGGCGGCGCCGTCGATCGCATCTTCAAGATTCTCAACACGCTCGATCAGTCGCATCCCTTCAACACGCTGCGCGCCGCTGAGCTCCAGCGCTGGATCGAAGCGGGGGTCTATGATAGCATTTTGCGCGGCGAGTATACGCGCCGCGGGCCCGACGCCGAGAACCGGCCGATCGACAAGGACATCGACGAAGCCTCCGCGCATTATATGAAGGAAGCCAAAGCGGTCGTGAACGACGTGGTGGATACCGCCAAACGGGCCGCCCAGGCGTTTACGGACGCGTTCAAAAAGAGGTGAGAGTACTGGTCGTCGGAGGCGGCGGCCGCGAGCATGCCCTGTGCTGGGCACTGCGCCGCGACGCCGCCTCGTCGTCCGACGACCTGACGCTGTTCGCCGCGCCGGGCAACCCCGGCACCACCACACTCGCCACCAATCTCCACATCCCTGCCACGGCGCTCGACGAGCTTCGCGCGGCCGTCCGCACGCACGACATCGATCTCACCATCATTGGTCCCGAGGCGCCGCTCGCTGCCGGTCTCGCCGACCAGCTGCGCGACGACGGCCGCGCGGTCTTCGGTCCGACAGCCGCCGCGGCAAGACTCGAGTCATCGAAGGCCTACGCGAAAGAAGTGATGCGTCGCGCCGGCGTGCCGACCGCCGCCAGCGCGACCTTCGTCGAGCTGACGCCGGCACTCGATTACATCCGCGAGCACGCCGAGCCGCTCGTCGTCAAAGCGTCAGGCCTGGCGGCGGGGAAAGGCGCGGTCGTCTGCAAGACGCGCGAGGAGGCGGCCGATGTCGCGCGGGCGATGCTGGGCGGTTCGTTGGGAGAGGCAGGTAAGGAGCTGCTCGTTGAGGAGTTCCTCGACGGCGAAGAGCTGTCCGTCCTCGGCCTGACCGACGGCGACCGCGTCGTACTGCTCCCGGCCGCGCAGGATCACAAACGGCTCGGCGAAGGCGACACCGGTCCGAACACCGGTGGGATGGGGGCATATTGCCCAGTCGGCATCGCCAGCGACCAGCTGTTGGCGCGAATCCGCTCCGACGTCTTTGAGCCGGTGCTCCGCGAAGTTGCGGCGCAGGGCTCCCCCTACGAAGGCGTGCTGTACGCGGGCCTGATGATTATGCCTGATGGAACGCCGAGTGTGCTCGAATTCAACGCGCGCTTTGGAGATCCGGAGACTCAGGTGCTTCTACCCGCGCTCCCGCGCGGTTTCACCGAGCATCTCGCAGACATCGGCATGGGTCGCTGGAGCCCGCCGGCCCGGCAGTCGCTGCTCGAAGCCGAACGCGCCGCGGTGACGACGGTGCTCGCGGCCCGCGGCTATCCGGAGAATCCTGAGAAAGGCGTAGCCATCAATCTGCCGACGCGCGCCGAGTTGGGCGAAGACGTGATCGTCTTTCATGCCGGCACGTACCGTGATCCCGACGGCAGGCTGCGAACCGCCGGAGGCCGGGTATTCAGCGTGACCGGGTTGGGCGCCGACGTGCCGGCTGCCGCCGCAGCCAGCAGGGCCGCGGCGGAGCGCATCCAGTTCGACGGCAAGACCTGGCGGCGCGACGTCGCCTGGCGGGAGATCCAGCGTGCCGGAGCTGCCTGAAGTCGAGACCATCGTCCGCGAGCTGGCGCCACGGCTCGAGGGCTTTCGTATCACGCGCGTACAACTAAAGAAAACAGACGTCCTCCGTCACGTTTCGAAGGATCGTCTCATCAAGATCTTGCGCGGCAACACGATCGAGCAGGTGACGCGACGCGCCAAACACGCCGTGTTCCGCCTGTCGAGCGGCCATCGCATGATCATCCAGCCCCGCATGACCGGTTCGCTGGTCGTCCACGAGCGGCCCCTCACGAAAGAGCAGACCAAGTATGCCGTGCTCATCTGCACGCTGAACGACGGCCGCCGTTTCGTTTATCGGGACGTGCGCCGCCTGGGGACGATCTGGTTGCTCGATGAGAAAGGCTGGAAAGCCTACACCGAGCGTATCGGCCCGGAACCGCTCGACGAAACGTTCACGCCGTTCGTGTTCGCGGAGCGGCTGAGAACGACCCGAACGGCGGTGAAGAAAGCGATCATGGATCAGCGCCGCATCGCGGGCGTTGGGAATATCTACGCGAACGAGGCGTTGTTCGAGGCCGGCATCGATCCATCCAAGCCCACGCACAAACTCAGTCTCAGCGAGTTTGCCGCCCTGCACGAAGCGACAGTCGGGATCCTGGGTCGAGCAGTCGAAGCCGCCGGTACCACCGTGCGCGACTATCGCACGGGGACCGGCGGCCGAGGACGCTTTCAGTTCGAGTTACGCGTGTACGGGCGCGGTGGTGAGCCGTGTATGCGCTGCGGCAAGAAACTCGTCACCACACACACGATCGACTTGCGCGCGACGACCTTCTGTCCGCGCTGCCAGCGCTAGTCCACAAACGCCCACAACAGATCTCGGCTCTTCCGATCGAGACGCTCCGGGTCGGCAAGATGATAGAGGTCACCCGCCAGATCGCGGATCAAGAGACCGCCGTGTGGCAACATGCGCGGCCAATCGTCGAGCCGGGTCTGAAACGTGCGCGGACCCTGCCGAGTCTCGACGCGCCAATGCCGGATCTCGACTTCCTCGTCGATCTCCAGCAGGCGCGTGACTTCGAACACGAATCCCGCGACCGCCAGTGCCATCTCGAGCGCGGCCCGGGACCGGGCGTCGAGATCCGCGGGATCGCGCACCACGGCGAACTCCTCTTCCTCCGAATCGCGCAGGGACAGATACCGAGCGGGCTCCGACCACGGGAAGCAGCGCCGTACGGCTACAGCGCGCTCCTCCCCGCCCCGCACCGCCCAGAGTGAGCCATCCGAGCGCCATTCGAGACGCAGCGTTGGCGTCGCGCGTTGAGTTGCAACCAGGGTCATAGCATCCTCCTTTCTACTGGAGCTGCAGCTGCAGCTCGTACAACCGCCGATACTTTCCGTCCGGCTTCGCCAGCAGCTCGCCATGAGTGCCATGCTCCACGAGCCGCCCGTCCTCGATCACGAACAGCCGGGACGCCTTGCGCAACGTCGAGAGCCGATGCGCAATGGCGAACACCGTCCGCCCCGACACCAGTCGCTCGAGCGCCTGCTGGATTTCGCGCTCTGTCTCCGTGTCCACGCTGCTCGTCGCCTCGTCGAGAATCAGGATCCGAGGATCGTGGAGGATCGCGCGCGCGATCGACACGCGCTGGCGCTCGCCGCCCGACAGCGTATGCCCGCGCTCCCCCACCACCGTGTCGTAGCCGTGTTGCAGCTTGGTGATGAAGTCGTGCGCGTTCGCCGCCTGCGCCGCCGCGACGACCTGGCCGAGCGACGCGTCGGGCAAGCCGTAGCGGATATTCTCCAGGATGGTACCGTGAAACAGGTACGGGTCCTGAAGCACCATGCCGATCTGCCGGCGATAGTGTCCCGTGTCGAGGCGCCTGATGTCGACGCCGTCAACGCGAATCGCTCCCCCGGTCACGTCGTAGAAGCGCGCGATCAGGTTCACGATCGTCGTCTTGCCGCCGCCCGATGGGCCGACCAGTCCGATCAGCTCGCCGGGATGCACGTCGAAGCTCATGGCGCGCAGCACCTGACGAACGCCGTCATAGCCGAACGTCACATGCTCGAAGGTCACGCGTCCGTGCACCGGCTCGAGCCGGACGGGGGCGGCGACGTCACGCACCTCTGGCTCGGTGTCCAAGACCTCGAACACGCGGTGCGCCGACGTGGTCGCGCGGTTGATCGTGCGCGCCATCTGCCCGATCACCTCGATGGGCGCGATGAACATCGTGGTGTAGAGCAGGAACGAGACGAACGTTCCCACCGGGAGTGCGGCGCCGCTCCCCAGCAGCCGCGGCACCGCGAACACCCACACCGTGACCGTCATCGTGTGCACGCCGAGCATCAGCAGCGGCCAGAACGTGGTCCACGACGCGTGGATGCGATTGAACTCCGCCGTCACGTCCTGGTTGCGCTCGCCGAAGCGTTCGATCTCACGCTGCTCCTGATTGAACGCCTTGACGACCCGGATCCCCGGAATCGTGTCGGAGAGCACGTCGGTCACCCGCGACCACTTCCGCCACGCCCGAATGAACAGCCGGCTGATGTTTTCTCCGTGCCGATAGATCAGCCAGCAGAACAGCGGCACGGGCAACGTCATCACGAGACCGAGGCGCCAATCGAGCGTCAGCAGGACGACGCCAAGGCCCGCGAGCATCACCAGCGATAGCGACACATCGACCACCCCGAACGCCAGGAATTCCCAGAGCCGATCGGTGTCCGCCGAGACGCGCGTGATCAGGCTGCCGGTCCGCTTGCGGGAAAAGAACGACAGGCTCAGCCGCTGGATGTGCTCGTACAGCTCGCTGCGAAGATCGCGCGCGACCCACTCGCCCAGGATCGACATCAGGCGCAGCCGCACGTGGGCCGCCGCCTGGCGCACGAGATACACGAGCGCCATCGCCGCGACCGCGATCCACGCGATCGTCGATGCGCGCGCGAGCGAGAGCGCCCCGGCCTGCGCCGGCCGGACGACGCGGTCGATCAGGTGCCCCGCGAGATACGGCGGCACAAGGCTCACGAGCGTGATCACCGTCGCCGCCGTCATCCCAAGCGCAAGCTGCCGGCGATAGGGCCTCAGGTAGCCGAGCAGCCGGCGAATGACGGCCGTTTGATGGCCGGCGACCAGCGCCTGCGC
>MNDR01000065.1:0-10745 GCA_001915025.1 Gemmatimonadetes bacterium 13_2_20CM_2_65_7 | reverse complement strand
GCTTCGCGCACCGCCTCGATGCGGCCACGCTCGACGCTCCGGATCTCCCACCCATCTCCTGCTCTGCGACCCAAGGCAACGTGCCGCGGACCGAGTACGACCCACGCCTCCGTGAGGCGCAGGCTTTGGTCCAGGTCCGCGAGGGCGTAGAGCTGGACGGGCGCTCCCTGCCAGGCGCGCTCGATCTCGCGCCGCAGCTCGAGAGGCAGCCGCGGCGACTGGGCCGTGTAGCGCGCGATGATTTGATCGTCGAGATGGTGTAGCGGGCTCATGTCCGCGATCCTCGAGTCATGTTCAACAGAACGGCCTCCCAGGTCCCATGAAGCACCCGGAAGGCCGGATCACGGCACGAATACGATCCGATCGACTTCTAGGGTGCTCCTCCGGACGCAATACGCCCAGGCGCGTCGACAATCGGCGCGTACAGGCACGAGGTGCCTGGCCCCGCCCAGAAACGACGGAGCATCGGCGTAACGGTGGAGTGACGAGTCATCTCAAGCCGAATCCCTTTCCATTCGCGATTGCAAACGACGGGGGCCTGCTTGAGCAAACTATGAAGACACACAACGACGGGCAAGGGGTGTGAGATTGGCTTACCCCAGCGACACGATCCTCCCCCTCGGCGGAATCCCCGGTTCGAGCTCCAAGATTCCCACGCTCGGCGGAATGCCAAATCGCGGCGCACCAGCACCACCCGGATTCATCACGGTGATGGTCTTATCCACTAGCTCGAGCAGCGGGCGGTGGCTATGCCCAAAGATGATGATCTCGGCGTTGGGAAACGCCTCGTGGAGCTTGGCGGGATTGGGGCTGCCGAACTGGTCGCCATGCGTCAGGACGATCGGGAATCCGTCCAGCTCGATCTCGGCCACCTGGGGCAATTTGGCGCGAACGTCGAAGGAGTCGCTGTTTCCGTAGACGGCGGTGACCGGAGCGATCGTTTGCAGCTCGATCATCACGTCCCACTTCCCCACATCGCCGCCGTGGAGAATGTGATCGACTTCCCGAAAGAGATCGAAGACCTGCGGACGCAGCAGGCCATGGGTATCGGAGATGACGCCAAGCCTCACGGCGCGACGCGAGCGGTCACATAGAAACGCTCGTCGACGCTCAGCTCCGCGGCTCGGGGTGAGCTCACCTCCAGCGTCTGCCACGCCTCGGTAGGACGCAGGGTGCGCGTACCCAACCCGGGGATGTTCAGGCGCACCGGCATATCGAACCCGGGCACCACGTTTGCCCAGTGATAGGACAGCATGCCTCCGCCGCGCTCTGCGACCTGTACGCGATACTCGAAAACAGGAATCTGGGTCGTGGTGAGATATTGCGCGAAGACCTTGCTGAGATCGATGCCCGCCTCCCGGCTGATGTAATCCTCCACCTGCCGGCCGGTCACGGTTTGGTGATAGAACGTCTTGTTCAACCCGCGCAGGATGTCGCGCCACGTCGCGTCGTCGTCGATGATGGTGCGAATGGTCAGCAACATGTTCCCTCCTTTGGGATACATGTCGCCCGAGCCCTGCGCATTCACACCGTACGCCGGAATGATGGACCGATCATTGCGCACGCCCGCGCGTGCGCCGATCATGTACGCTGCGCCGGCGGTCTTCCCGAGCCGGCACTCGGTGTAGATCCCCTCAGCGTAGTTGGCGAAGCTCTCGTGCAGCCACATGTCGGCCCGATCCTGGTCCGAGATATTGTTGCCGAACCACTCGTGGGCACTCTCGTGCACGATGATGAAGTCCCATTGCAACCCGATGCCGGTCCGCGACAGGTCGTGTCCTAGGTACCCATTCAGGAAATGATTGCCGTACGCGATTGCGCTCTGATGCTCCATCCCGAGGTGCGGCGTCTCGACGAGTTTGTAGCCGTCGGCGTACCACGGATACGGGCCGAACCAGTGCTCGAAGCAGTGCAACATCGGAATCACTTGCTGGAACTGATGCTTCGCAGTGTCGACGTGGTAGGCCAGCGGCCAGAAGTCGAGCGTCAGTCGTCCGGCCTCGCCGTCCAGCGTATCACTGAAATGCGCGTACTGCCCCGCGTTGATCGTGACGTCGTAATTGTTGATCGGGCTGGTCACGAACCATTCGTACGTCGTCGTGCCGTCGCGATTGTGGGTGGTGCTCCGCAGTCGTCCGTTTGAGACGTCGATCATGGGATCCGGCACGGTGATCGCGATGCGCTGGCTATCGGGTTCGTCGCCCAAGTAGTCCTTGTTGGGCCACCAGATGCTGGCGCCCACCCCTTCATTCGCGGTCGCGATCCACGGCTGGCCGAGGCTGTCCCTGGAGAACGTGAAGCCCCCGTCCCACGGAAGCCGCCGGCCCACATGCGGCTTTCCATGATACCGAACCGTGATCGCGCGAGTCTCGCCGGCGCGCTGATTCGCTTGCAGCGTCACGAAGAACGCGTTGGCGTCCCTTCGGTACGTGAGCTTCCGCCCGTCCTGCACGATGCTGTCGATCTCAAGGGGCTGCTGAAGATCGATCTGCATGTCCCGCGACGGCTGGAAGACACGGTAAGTAATTGCGTTCCAGCCTCTGACCGATGAGTCCGCCAGATTCACCCGCACGTGCAAGTCGTAGAACTGCACGTCCCACCAGGCACGCGCGGGTCCGTTGGAACCGCGCAGCGTGTCGGCATGAGTGAAGTGCGTCGTGTCCTGCACGAGCGAAAGGATGGCGAGCGCCGCGAAGCAGGCGTTCATGGCAGGAGAAAGACGCGCTCACCAGCGAACTTGCGCCCCTTCGGATCCCACGGGAAAAAGATGACGACGCGAAATTCGACCTTCCGTCCCGTCGGGGCGCGCGCGAGCCACTTGCCTTTGTGCGTGCCGTTGACGCGCGCCCCTTCGCAAACGCCCTGCGGCCCGATGACGATCGCTTGAAGATCGAAGTGGATGTCGGGAAAGGCGGAGAGCAGCTCCATGTAAAAGCGCGTCGCTCCCGCGTGTCCCTCCCACCGGCCGCCATCGGGAAGGACTTCATAAACACAGTCGGGAGTGAGCGTCGCGATCAGCCCCGCGATGTCGCGCTTGTCCTCGGCAATCGAATGCGACTTCCAGAGCTCGCGGATCTCCCGATACAGCTCGGGCGTGACCTCCCGGGATAACAGCTCGCGAACGTCCAGCGTCAGCCTTCCCACCGTTTGGTCAAATTGATGGCAAGCCCGAAGTGATCGACGATCCGCTGCACGATGAAGTCGACCAGCTCACTGACTTGTTGCGGTCTTTGGTAAAATCCGGGCGCCGCCGGAAGCACGATCGCACCCGCCTCCGCCACCGCTGTCATGTTGCGCAAATGCACGAGCGATAGCGGCGTCTCGCGCGGCACGAGGACGAGTTTGCGCCGTTCCTTGAGCGTCACGTCGGCCGCCCGCTCGATCAACGACCGGCTGGTTCCGTGCGCGATCGCGGCCAGCGTCCCCATCGAACATGGGCACACCACCATCCCGAGCGTCTGCACCGACCCCGAAGCCGGCTCGGCGCCACGGTCGCTGTCGTTGAAGCTGCGCACGCATGACCAGTCGCCTCCGGTCGCCTTCTTCAGGGCGGCCTCTTCCTTTATACCGCACTCTTCAGACAGCAGTCGCCAACCGTGAGCCGAGAGCGTTTCGGGTGCCGCGGAGGACCCTTGGGGAAGGGGGACGCGGTAAGGGGGAAGGGTGAGGGCCGTTCCGGGCTTGTTGTACTCTTCCCTCTTCCCTCTTCCCGCTTCCCCTTTTTCATACGATCCGATCCACCAACGCGCCAAGAAACACCACGATACTGACGATCCCATTGGCCGTAAAAAACGCCGCATCCAGTCGCGATAAGTCGCCCGGTTTAACGAGTTTGTGCTCCCACAACATCAGCCCGGCCGCGACACCCACCCCGGCATAGTAGGGCCAGCCCAGGCGCGCCGCATATCCAAACGCGATCAGTGCGACGATCGCCAGTCCGTGAAACGTCTTCGCAATCATGATCGATCGCGCCTGTCCCATGCGCACGACCAGCGACCGCAATCCCTGGGCGCGGTCGACCACTTCGTCCTGCAGCGCATAGAAGATGTCGAATCCCGCGACCCACATCGTCACGGCGAAGGCGACCACGACCAGCAGCCACCCGGGGTCGCTCCACGCACCGGTCACCGCGACATAGCCTCCGACCGGCGCAATCGCGAGCGATCCGCCGAGCCACACGTGCGACCAGTCCGTGAACCGCTTCGTGTAGCTGTACGTCGCAATCCAGATCAAGGCGAGCGGCGCGAGCGCGGCGCACAATGGGTTCAGCGCCCACGCCGTCCAGAGAAACACGACCATCGCGAAGAGCACCGCGGCCCACGCCTGGCTGAGCGTCAGCCGACCCGCCGGCAATTCCCGCCGCTCGGTGCGGGGGTTGCGCGCGTCGAGACGACGGTCGGCGATGCGATTGAATCCCATCGCGACGACCCGCGCGGCGGTAAGCGCCAGGACGACCAGCACGACGACACGCCACGTTACCGGCTGCCGGTACGACGCGACTACCACGCCGAGTAACGCGAACGGCAGTGCGAAGACCGTGTGCGGGAGCTTCACGAAGTTGATGTACCGGAGCAGGAGCGAATCACCCGCGAACGTCTGCCCCTCGCGCGAATTCGTACCGTCTCTTACCGTCACTTACCGTCCCTTACCGTCCCTTACCGTCGAGGTCGATGCCGAGATCTCTCCACATTTCATCGACTCTGCGTTTCGTCTCCGGATCCATGACGATCTTGTTCGGCCACTCGCGCGTGAACCCTTCCTCTTTCCATTTGCGCGTCGCGTCGATGCCCATCTTCGATCCGTACGTGAAGGCGCGGCTCGAATGATCGAGCACGTCGATCGGCCCCATCGTGAAGCGCACGTCGCGCTCGGGATCGATGTGATTCAACGCCACCCACCACGCTTCCTTCGTATCGCGAACATTGACGTCCTTGTCGACCACGACGATCACTTTGGCGAGCGACATCAAGCCCTGGCCCCACAAGCCGTTCATCACCTTGTACGCCTGGCCCGGGTACTGTTTGTCGATGCTCACGAACACGAGGTTGTGAAATATCCCCTCGGCCGGCATGTGGAGATCGACGATCTCGGGAATGGTGAGGCGCAGCAGCGGCAGGAAAATTCGCTCGGTGGCGTGGCCGAGATAAAAATCTTCCATCGGTGGGCGTCCGACGATCGTGTGCGGCCAGATGGGATCGCGGCGCAGCGTCACGGCCGTCACGTGGACCTTCGGATAGTAATCCGCCAGCGAATAGAAGCCCGTGTGATCGCCGAACGGTCCCTCGAGCACGAGCTCTTCCCGTGGGTCGATGTAACCCTCGATGACGATTTCCGCTTCGGCCGGCACTTCGAGGTCTGACGTCACGGCCTTGGCGAGGCGGACCGGCTCGCCGCGCAGAAAGCCCGCGAACAAGAATTCGTCGATCGTGGGCGGCAGTGGCGCCGACGCCGCGTAGATGCTCGCCGGATCGCCGCCGAGCGCGATCGCCACCGGCATCGTCTCGCCCCGCTCGGCCATCGCGCGCCAGTGTGCGGCGCCGACCTTGTGGCGCTGCCAGTGCATCGCCAGCTCGTTCTTGCCGAGTACCTGGACGCGGTACATCCCGACGTTGCGCACACCCGAGACAGGATCTTTGGTGATCACTCCCCCGAGCGTGATGTACGGACCGCCGTCCTCGGGCCAGCAGATCGGCACCGGGAACTGCGCCAAGTCGACATCCGCTCCTTGAACGACTGTCTCCTGGCAGGCGACGCGGCCTCCCACCATGCGCGGAGGAAACTTCGCCACCTCAGCGAGTCTCGGTAGCATCGCCAGTTTACCGAGCAACCCCTCGGGCACCTTGAGTGCGACGAGCTCGCTGATGCGCGCGACCACGTGATCGAGACAGTCGACGCCGAGCGCCAGCGACATGCGACGTTCGGACCCGAAGAGATTGATCGCGACGGGATACCGTGACCTCCCACCGCTCGTCAGGGTGGGTTGGGTGAACAGCAGCGCCGGTCCGCCGCCCGCCGATTTCATGCAGCGGTCGGCGATTTCGGTGACTTCTTTGTCGACGGAAACCGGCCGCTCGACGCGCACGAGATCACCTAGGTCGTCAATCGCGCCGATGAAGGCGCGCAGGTTATCGAGTGCCATAGTGGACGGCGCAGATCCCGCCGGTCAGCCGCTCGAACGCGACGCGCGAGAATCCGGCGTCCGTGAGGCGGCGCGAGAGCGCTTCCGGCTCGGGAAACGCGAGCACCGACTCTGGCAGGTAGGTATAGGCATCTCTATGTTTCGAGACCAGCCGGCCGATGGTCGGGAGAATTCGCCGGAAGTAGAACAAATACAGCGCGCGCAGCGGCGGGAAGCGTGGCGTCGCGAACTCGAGGATGACGAAACGGGCACCCGGCCTGAGGACGCGATAGGCTTCCCGCAAACCGCTGTCCAAATCCGCGAGGTTGCGAACGCCGAATCCCACCACCGCACCGTCGAACCGCGCCGTGGGAAAGGGGAGTTGCAGGGCGTCGGCGGCGACGGGAGAGGTTCGCGGCGCCTTGTCGCGGCCCCGCGCGAGCATGGGGACTACGAAGTCAGCGCCGATCACGCGGCCGCGGAAGCCGTCCCGGCGGGCCAGCTCCGCGGCGAGGTCGAGCGTGCCGGCGCAGAGGTCGAGATAGACGCCGTCCGGTTTCGCCTCCCAGCCGAGCCGCGCCACCGCGGTGCGGCGCCAGAACCGATCCACGTTGAGGCTCAGCAGATGGTTCAGGAAGTCGTAACGCGGCGCGATCGCGGTGAACATGCCACGCACGTAGGCTGGAGAACGAGCCATAGGCGCGAAAGATAGGCCGGATCACTTAAGCGACGCCAGCGATCAACAGGTCGTGGCGTGGGCAAAACAGGGCCACGACGCGGCGTTCCGCGAGCTCGTGCGGCGCTACGAGCGGCCCGTGTTTTCCTTGCTGTATCGCATGGTCCGCGATCGCGCCCTCGCCGAAGACCTGGCGCAGGAAACGTTCATCAAGGTCCTGAACGGCATCAAGTCCTACCGGCCCGAGTTCAAGTTCTCGTCGTGGATTTTCAAGATCGCCAACAACGCCGCGATCGATCACTTGCGCCGCAAGAGCATCGACACGCTGTCGCTGGACGGCGCGCCCGGCGCCGAGACACCCGACCAGATGCGCGCGACGCAGCTGCAGGTCGGCGACCGCGCCGAAAGCCCGTTGGATGAAGTCGAGAACCGGGAGCTGGGTACCGCGATCGAACGGGCCATTGCCCGGCTGCGGCCGGAGTACAGGTCGTGCATCTTGTTACGGCACGTCGAGGGCTATTCCTACGAGGAAATCGCGACCACACTGGAGCTGCCGCTGGGCACGGTCAAGACCTATATCCATCGGGCCCGTAATGAATTGCGCGGCTACCTGGAAGGGCGCCGTGAGTGAAACCCGTCCCAACCGGAGGCCGTAGGACAAGCCAATGACTGACCTCGCCATGCATCTCACGACTGACGAAATCGAGCTTTGGGCGCAGGGGCTGCTTCCCGCCACGCGGGCGATGCACCTGGCCGATTGCTCGCTTTGCCGTGTCGAGGCCGAGCGCGAGCGCAAGGTGATTCTCGAGCTGGTCCAGCTGCCGCAGTTTTCGCCGCGCGCCGGTTTCGCCGATCGAGTGATGGCGCAGGTGAAGGTTCCGACGCCATCGGGTGATTGGACGACCTAGGCACGAACCTCCGCCCCCACACCGACGCCGAGTAGCCTGGCCGCACTGCCGTCCCGCACCGCAATCTCCACCGTTCCCCCTGACCCCGTAAACGCGACGAGCGCCCCCCGTGCCGCGTCCCCGAACGTCCGCCGCAACGGACCGACCTCGGTGCCGGCGACCCGGATCCGCACGCCGGGCTCGACCATCTCCGGCGGAATGTTGGATACCAGCGTACCAAACCGATCCACGTAGAGAACCTCGCCGATCACCCCATCGCCTTGCGAGCGCGCCGTCGGCAGCGGTGAGCGATGCGGTTGTTTGATCGATTCGCCGACCTGATCCAGCCGATTTCCTGACGCGAGAGCGGCAACCACCGGCGCGAATACGTCGCGGCCCGCCGGGTCCACAATCGCAAGGTGAATCGTGCCAACCGGGAACCGCTTCCACGCGCGACTCAACAGATACTGCGCGGCCCGAATGTCGCCCGGAGGCACGTCGTGGCTGATGTCGACGAGCGTCACCTCCGGTGCACGCGACAATATCACGGCCTTCACCTCGGCGACATAGCTATCGACGGTTCCAAAGTCGGTGAGCAGCGTGATGATCCCCATCTAGACCCTGACGGTACGCCAGCGACCGCTCTTCCAGAAGAGGATCATGGCGATGCCGCGGGAAATCGCCGTGACGCTCAACGCCAGCCAAATGCCCACGAGCCCGATCGCGCGCGACCACCAGGCGGCGAGCGGAAACCGCATCGCGGTGAGCGTGGTGCTCGCAACCTGTGGCCAGAACGTGTAGCCCGCCCCGGCGAGCGCTCCCTCGAGAATCAACTCGAAGCTTTGCCCGATCTGCGCGAAGGCGATGACCCGCAGGTACAGGACGCCATCCGCGATGACCTGCCGATCCGAAGTGAACAGCGCTACCAGCCAGGCTGGAATCACCAGAAACGCCAGCGCCGTGGTCACCGTGACGATGAGGCAATAGCGCACGGTCAGGCGCACGGCCTCCCGCGCGCGCGCCTCCTGGCGTGCTCCGAGATTCTGGCCGACGAGCGCGCTGGCGGCGAGCGCGAAGCCGCTGATCGCGATAAAGCCCAGCCCTTCCATCTTATGTCCGATGCCGAGCGCAGCGAGCGCGGGTGTACCGAAGCGCGACGTAAAGCGCGTGAGCAGCATATAGATGACCGACAACAGTACGCCGGCGAGCGAGAGCGGCGTCCCGATTCGGACGATCGTGGGGAGCGCGCGCCAGTCCGGATCGGCGATGCGCAGCAATCCGCGACGCAGCGCGATCACCAGACCCACGAGGAATCCGCCGCCCCGCACCATGACCGACGCGAGTGCCGCTCCCTCGACGCCGAGTCGCGGGAACGGACCGACACCGGCGATGAGCAATGGATCGAGCACGATCGAGACACATACCGACGCCGCGAGCATCATGAAGGGCGTCCGCGTATCGCCGGCCGCGCGAAACGTAGCCTCGATAGCGAAGAACCCGAACACCAGCGGTCCGCCGAGCACCCATGTCGTGAGATAGACGTGCCCGAGCTTCGCGACCTCGGGCGGCACGGTCATCAGGCGAAAGAGGTCGTCGGCGATCAGCAATCCGATGATGCTGACGACCAACCCCGCGATCAGGGCGTACGCCACGGCCGCCGCGGCGGCCCGCGCCGCGCGCTCCCGGTCGCCTTCGCCATGGCGTCGTGCCGCGACGGCGATCAGCCCGATCTCGACCATCTCGCCGAGGCTCAGCGCAACCCACACGTAGAATCCCGAGGTCGACACCGCCGCGAGCGCGACCGGTCCGATCAACCGGCCCACCCAGATGCTGTCGATCAGATTGAACGAGAAATGGCAGGCCATCATTGCGACGGCGGGGACGGCGAGCCGCAGCACCACCGGGCGCAGCGGGCCAACCGTCAGGGATCCCGCACCGGGCGGCGCCGCTGACGCTATCTCGGAAGAGTTAGGCGCCGTACCGCGCTACCAGCACGAGCGCGTCGTCCGTGCCTTTCACGTGCCGGGTGATGATGAAATCGGCGATCGACCGCGCTGAGTTGGTGAGCGTCAACGATTCCGCAAATCCGTCCTTGATCCCATCGGAGAAGAGGATGATGGTGTCTCCCGCCGTCAGCGGGACGACCCGCGACCTCGGGCGCGGTTCATCGGCGCCCACGACGCCTGCCGTCGGCACGAGCCCGATCCGGGGCGGACGACGCCTGGAGTCGGCGTGCAAAACCATGCCACCGACGTTGCCGACGCCCAGCCACATCATCGTTGCGGCCTGCGGATCGAGATATGCGAGTCCGAGCACCACGCCGCGCAGTCCGACCATCGCGGCGTGGCAGCGCCGGACGAGATCCGCGAGCGGCTCGCGCGCATGGCGATCCAGCGCGCCGACCGCGGCGTGCGCCGCGGATGCTGCCTCCTCCCCGTGGCCGAGGCCGTCGACGACCGCGATCAGCGTGCCTTTCCCGACGCGCTTGACTAACGAGAGATCGCCGGACTCCACCTGTCCCGGCAGTGGCAGCGTCGCCATCGCCGTTTCAATCCTCAAATCGCGCGGCGCCATTTCTTCATGATGACGGTGGTTCCCTGCCCGGGCACCGATTTCAGGTCGAATTCGTCCATGAGACGCTTCGCGCCGGGCAGACCCGCGCCCACGCCGTGCGAGGTCGAGTAGCCGTACTGCATCGCCCGCTCGATGTCGGGAATGCCGGGTCCCTGGTCTACCGCGATGATGACGACGCCCTGGCGATCGCCGTTCTGGGAGAGACTGAGCGTGATCTCGCCCCGCTTGGCGTACATCAGGATGTTGCGCGCGATTTCCGAGATGGCGGCGGCGATGACCGTCTGCTCACCGCTGGAAAAGCCGGCGACGGCCGCCAACGCGCGGCCTTGTTGCCGGGCTTCGACGACATCGACGTCCGCGGCGATCGACAGGCGGAGCTCTTCACCCACGGCCGCTCGGCTTCTTGGGTTTGGCTTCGAGGGTGCGTTCTTCGGTCCGGCGAGTCAGGAAGGCCAGACCTTCCTCGAGGTCGAGCACCGTCGCAACGCCT
>MNDR01000050.1 GCA_001915025.1 Gemmatimonadetes bacterium 13_2_20CM_2_65_7 | reverse complement strand
ACATGGGGGTGGATGGCTTCCGGCTCGACGCGGTTCGGCACCTCGTAGAACAAGGCGATCAGGTCTCGAACACGCCGGGGACGCATGCCGTGTTGCGCGACTACGGCAGCTACGTACGCAGCATCGCGCCGCAGTCCTACACGATTGGCGAGGTGTGGGACAGCACGGGAGCGATTCTCTCGTACTATCCGGATCAGCTCGATGCCTACTTCGCATTCCCCGTATCGGAAACGTTGATAGAAGCGGTAAAGAGTGGAAAGGCGGGACGACTGTTGGCCGAGGTCCAGCGCTTCCAGGCCGCGGTGCCGGCGTATCGTTGGGCGCCATTTCAGAGAAACCACGATCAAACACGCACGCTGACGGCGCTCGGCAACGACGTCGCCGGCGCGAAGCTCGCCGCCACGATTCTGCTCACGTTGCCCGGTGTGCCGTTCGTTTATTACGGCGAAGAGATCGGCATGACCGGGGACAAACCGGACGAGCGCCTGCGAACGCCAATGCAGTGGGCTCGCGCGCCGGCGGCCGGGTTCACGCGTGGCAAGCCGTGGGAGGCGCTGCAAGCGGATTCATTCACGGCCAACGTGGCCACTGAGAGCCGTGACACGGCGTCGCTGCTCAGTCTCTACCGCCGGCTGATGCACATGCGGGCGGCGAATTCGGCCTTGAGAGACGGCGAGCTGGTACCGGTAGAAACCGGCAAGGAGTCAGTACTGGCGTACATCCGGCGGGACAGTACGCGCGCAGTGTTGGTGGCTGCGAACCTCGGCACGACGCCCGCCGGTGGAATCGCCGTGCCGCAAGGCTATCGACTGCGGGGGCGAACGGGGGGGGCGCTCCCCGCGCTCGCTCCCCGACGCGCTTACATCTTCGAGCTTGGGAGGTCCCCATGAAATGGTCCATCGCTCTCATCGCCACACTCGTTGTTGGATGCGCGCACTCGGGCGCGAGCCGCGCTGAGCCAGCGCCGAATCCCCCGCCGCCACCGCCGCCCCCACTTCCCACGCCTTCAGCCTCGATCGCGCGGGCCGACGATCCGGCGCGTGAGAACGCCAAGACACTCGAACAGATGCTGGCGGGCCGGATCGCCGGAGTGATCGTGTCGCGCGCGCCGGGCGGCGGCATCACGGTGCGCATGCAAGGCCCAACATCCTTTTACTCGGGGCAGGCGCCGCTCATTGTGGTGGACGGCGTCCCCGTTGACGGAGTGAGCGGCACGTTGAGCTGGCTCAATCCGCAGGACGTCGAGTCCATTGAGGCGCTCAAGGATCCCTCGCAAACGGCAATCTGGGGCGTGCGCGGCGCGAATGGGGTGATCATCATCAAGACCAAGGGCTCGCACTAGGCCGTGCAGCACATCCAGCTCGGCACGATCGACTACACGATTCTCATCATCTATTTCGTGTTCGTGCTGGGCATCGGATGGGCGCTGCGACGGGTCATCAGAAGTAGCGAAGACTTCTTCCTCTCCGGGCGGTCGATACCGGCGTGGATCGCCGGGCTGGCGTTCATCTCCGCCAATCTGGGCGCGCAGGAAGTCATCGGGATGGCCGCGTCGGGCGCCAAGTACGGCATCATGACGAGCCACTTCTATTGGGTCGGCGCGATGCCGGCCATGGTGTTCGTCGGACTGTTCATGATGCCGTTCTACTACGGCTCGCGGGCGCGCTCGGTCCCCGAGTACCTCAAGCTCCGCTTCGACGAGAAGACGCGCGGACTGAACGCGATCACGTTCGCGATCATGACGATCTTCTCGTCCGGCATTTCGATGTACGCGCTCGCCAAGCTGCTCGAGCTCGTCATCGGCTGGAGCTTCCACGCCAGCATCATCCTCTCGGCAGTGATCGTCCTCGTTTACATCTTCCTCGGCGGCCTCACGTCGGCGATCTACAACGAGGTGCTGCAGTTCTTCCTCATCGTGCTCGGCTTTCTGCCGCTGGTGTTGCTGGGCCTCAAGGACGTCGGCGGGTGGAGTGGCTTGACGGCCCGTCTCGCGACGGTCGCGACGAACGCGGGCTTCGCGCCGGGAGCGTGGTCACACTCCTGGCGCTACATGGATGCGCCGAGTCACAATCCGATGGGGATCGAGTGGTTTGGCTTGGTGATGGGCCTGGGGTTCGCGCTGTCGTTCGGCTACTGGTGCACGGACTTCCTCGTCGTGCAACGCGCGATGGCGGCCGGCTCGATGACCGCGGCGCGCCGGACGCCGCTCATCGCGGCGATTCCGAAGATGTTCATGCCGTTGCTCGTGATTCTGCCGGGCATGCTGGCGATCGGCCTCCACGCGTCGCGCGGCGGATTCCTGCCGATCGGCAGCGATGGCCAGCCGAACTACAACCTCGCCATCCCGATGATGCTCGCGCATTACATGCCGTCCGGGGTGCTGGGATTGGGACTCACCGCGCTGATGGCGTCCTTCATGTCCGGCATGGCCGGCAACGTCACGGCGTTCAACACGGTCTGGACGTACGACATTTATCAGTCTTACATCCGCCCCGGTCGATCCGACGGGCACTATCTGCGCGTCGGTCATGCGGCGACGGTGTTCGGCATCGTCGCGAGCGTGCTGGCTGCTTACGGCGCCACGCGCTTCAACAACATCCTCGACATGCTCCAGCTCGTCTTCTCGTTCGTGAACGGACCGCTGTTCGCGACGTTCTTGCTGGGGATGTTCTGGCGGCGGACGACCGGACACGGCGCGTTCTATGGCCTGCTGACAGGGACCGTGACCGCTGCGCTGCACTACGGACTGACGCTACCGCGAGGCGCAGTGCCCGGGATCAAGGGCGGCTTCCTCGGCGCGGTGCTGCACACCTATCCGAGCGAGATGGCGCTGAATTTCTGGACCGCGCTGTTCGCATGGACGGGCTGTTTCGTCGCGACCCTGGTGATTTCGTTGGTGACGACCCGCAACAAGACGGACGAGGAGTTGGTTGGCCTCGTGTACTCCCTGACGCCTCGTCTGAAGGAAGACTATTTGCCGTGGTACAAGCGGCCCGTAATTCTCGCTGTGCTCGTGTTGGTTGGTTCCACGATCCTGAACGTGGTTTTCTGGTAATGCGATGAGGCTGGACGTGCGGTTCCCGATCGGCGGGATGTTCACGATCCTCGGCGCCTTGCTCACGCTGTACGGGCTCGCGTCAGATCAGGCGATCTATGCGCGCTCGCTCGGGATCAATGTGAACCTGTGGTGGGGACTGGTGCTCCTTGTGTTCGGACTGGTGATGCTCGGCTTTGCGCTGAGAGGGGCGAGACGATCATCGAGTGATTCGACGTAGTTACTGTCTCCCCACCAGCGCCTGATAAACCAGATTCGGGACTGATTCCAAAACCGAAACCAAATCCGCGCGCGCCGGTCGAGTCGTATAGCGTGCCGACTTGATTGTGTGTCATCAGAGCGACCGTGTGGGGAGCGAGGATGCGCACGCCATCGAGCTCGCCTCCATTGAGCAGCATCTGGAGAAAACGCGCATAGTCCGGGGCTGTCGAGATCAGTCCCGCCCCTCCCGCGAAGCTCTTGCGTGGCCCTTCGACGTAGTTCCCCTGACCGCGCGGCCCGTCGGGAGCGCGATATGCGTGATTGGTAGAGTCGCTGGCGTACACCGTCACCAGGCGCCGTGCCGCTGCCGGCGGAACGTAGAAGTAGGTGTCGTTCATTTTCAGGGGGCGCGTGATCCGCGTCCGGATCAGCTCGTCGAGCGGCATACCTGACGCGCGCTCCGCGACACAGCCCAGGATGTCCGTGTTGTATCCGTAGACCCACTTCTGGCCGGGTTGCGCCACAAAGGGGAGCGTGGCGAGCCGCTCGATCGTCGTGCAGATCGGCTCGTTCTTGTCGGCGGTGTACCAGCCCCATCCGGCCGCCGGACCGAGATCTGCTGAGGAATAGAGCGGAGCCACCAACGAGTCGGTGCCGTACGAAATTCCGGAGGTGTGTGTCAGCAGGTGCCTGACGGTGATGGGACGCGCGGCCGGCTTCGTGACTCGACCGGTGTCACTGCGCGATGCGACCGTCGTGTGCGCGAATTGCGGGATGTAGCGACTCACGGGATCGTCGAGACCGATCTTCCCTTCTTCCACCAGCGAAAGGATCGCGACGGTCGTGAGCGCCTTCGTTTGCGAGGCGATTCGGAAGAGAGAATTGACGGTCACCGGACGGTGCGACTCGACGTCGCTCCAACCGGCGGCGTGTTGGTATGCGACTTTGCCGTCGTGCAGCACCACGGCGACGGCCCCGCCGATGCGGCCCGAATCGACGTACTGCTGCATGAAGCGGTCAATCCGCGCCAGGCGGTCGGGCGAGAAGGCGGTTTGGCGTCGTGCCCGTGTCTGTGCCGTAACGATCGACGTCGACGGCGACGCGATGACGAGCAGGCAAAGGGCTAGAAGCTTAGAGCGATCCATTCGACCTCCCACGCAGTGGTCTTCTCAACGCCGCAGCAAAAGTACCAAAGCAGGGGTCGTCGAGCTATCTCATCGCGTCGAGGGCCGGCAGCGCATTGCCCGTCGAGTCGAACAGCGCGAGGGATCCGCCAGCCCAGACGTACAGCCCGGGGACTGGTATCGCTTCGGGATACCACCACACGACACCTGCAGCGTGTTCATGCGGCGTTGCCACGACCGCCGTGCGGACATCGTGCAGGAACGTCGCCTGACCCGCGCGAGAAATTGGCCAGGTCATCGCAGCGGTGTTCGCAAAGCCTTCCCACCCGCCTGCCCGCCACGGGTACGCGGTCTCGACGACCATGAGGTCCACGCCGTATCTGTCGGCCGTTGCGGCGAGGTTCGCGCGCAGGTCCCCCAGCGTGCCGTGCCACCACGGATAGTAGCTCAGGCCGATCAGGTCGTAGGGCACACCGTATCGACTCATGTGATCGAAGAACCACCGCGTCCCGGCGAGGTTTCCCCCGCCGGAGTAGTGGAGCATGATGCGCACGGAGTCGTTTGGCGCGAGCGCGTCTCGCACGCCGCGGATGCCGGCCTTGATCAATCCGGTGAAGTGCTCCCATTCCAGCAGCGTATCCGCGCCCACCACGCCGATCGCTCCAACGGGCCAGAGCATGCCGTGATCGATCTCGTTTCCCACTTGGACGATGTCGGGGAGCGTTCCCTCGTGTTTCAACTGGGCGATGACGTGGGCAGTGTAGGCCTCGACCACTCGCGCGAGCGAGTCGAAGCCCAGATTCGTCCACGCCGCCGGTGTGGTCTGTCGGCCCGGATCGGCCCACGTGTCTGAGTAGTGAAAGTCGAGCAGCAGCTTGGCGCCGGCATTCTTGACGCGCTTGGCCGGAACGCGCCACCGGCCTGCTCGATTCGCTCCAACGCCGAGATGTCCCCGCCGACGAACATTGGCGTGCGCGCCGCATCTCGCAGCGAGGCAGGAGCCGCGCCGCATCCGACCAGCAGGGCGACCAGCGCCCTACTGGCGTGTTGCCGAATCAATGGCAAGAGCGGATCTGGCGGAGAGGGTCAGATGGATGGCGCCGGTCGCATCCACGACAACCGTGTTCGCGCTCAAGAGGTCGTGGTACGTCCCTGCC
The DNA here is from genome assembly GCA_001915025.1 of Gemmatimonadetes bacterium 13_2_20CM_2_65_7. Taxonomy (GTDB): domain Bacteria; phylum Gemmatimonadota; class Gemmatimonadetes; order Gemmatimonadales; family GWC2-71-9; genus 20CM-2-65-7. The sequence goes on along the minus strand of MNDR01000050.1, from coordinate 20,238 downwards.
GTCATTGCAGTCGTCACGGCCGTGTCGACCGTGCCCGTGCCGCCGTTGATGGCGACGAAACCCTTGTCGCCCCGCGAAAAGGCGATCGCGTTCGCGCCGTTGTCCCACCAGTGGTTGATGTCGGTCCCTGCCACCACATGACGAAAGCTCACCATGTTGCGGATCGATGGATCGCGGTGCTCGCAGACCCACTGGCCGATCGTCGCCGTCTCGAGACTCGACGCGCACGTGACGTTCACCGTCCATCCATTCGCATCGGACGGCGGGCCCATCGAATTTCCTGCCGGACAGTCGAACGCGTAGCTCGACAGGATCGAGGGGTAGCCGTATCCCTGGGCAAGCATCCAGACGTTGGCGATGCGAAAGACGTCCCCATCGCGATAGCTGATGCCGCAGTTATGCTGCGTGTCGTGATTCTGAAGAAATACGACGACCTTGTCGGACGGCATGAGGCCCCACGCGGCCGCTGAGAATTGATTCCCCGGCGTCCCGTTGGGGTTGAGCTGCGAGATATGCTCGCCGTTGAGCTGGCGGAACTTGTTGCCGACGCCGGTGAACGTGAACTCGGTGATGTCGGCGGCGCCGCCTGAGCTGTAGCCCTCGCCGAAGTAATCGGGCGGCGACAATGCTTCGCCAGCACCCCCGGCGACTTCCAGGAAAAAGTACGGCCGCGGTTTGCCTTCGCCGACGAGCGTGTTATTGACCAGGCTCAGGATGTCGTCGAGCTCGACCTGCTGAATGTGTTTCGCGGCGTCGATGCGAAATCCGGCGACGCCGAGGCGCGCGAGCATGAGGAGATAGTCGGCGATCTTCTGGCGCACGGAGGCGAGCCCGGTATTCAAATCGGGCAGCGAGAACAGCTCGCAGTCCTGCACATTCGCCGCGTCCTGATAGTTGTTCACCGTACACGGCGGATGGAAATCGCTCGGCGCGTAGAGGCCCGGATAGTCATACTTCGTATACGCGGTGCCGTTGCTGCCGACACCGGGGCTCGGGTAGTTGGTCATGTGATTGATCACGGCGTCGGCGATGATGTCGACGCCCGCCGTCTTGCAGCGATTGACCATGTCCCTGAATTCCGCGTCCGTTCCTGAGCGGCTGCGCGCGACGCTGTAGCTGACCGGCTGGTAGCGCTCGCTCCAGTCGTGGGTGGGAACGATGCTGTGCTCTTCGGGCGGCGAGATCTGCACCGCCCTGAATCCGGCCGGGCCGAGGACGGTTTCGCACTCGGTGGCGATATCTGTCCACTTCCACTCGAAGAGGTGCACGAAGACGTCGCCTGCGGCCATGTGCCCGCTCGGCCGATACGTCGGCGCCAGCGACGGACGCGGCGGTGGAGGATTGCCAGGCGGCGGCGACGGAAGCGAATTGCCGCACGCCGCAACCGCGAAAGCGAGGAACGCGGTTGCGGCGTGACGATATCCTGCAATCATCTTGACTCCGAGACTTAGTAGCCCGGATTCTGCTTCAGCTTCGGGTTGGCAATGAGCTCGTTGCTCGGGATCGGGTACAGATCCAAATGCGAATCGGTTGCCGCTCCCGCCTGCACGCCACCCTTCCACGCCCAGACGTACGAGCCGCCGGTGAACTTTCCGAAGCGGACGAGATCGGTGCGGCGGTGACCTTCCCACAACAGCTCGCGACCGCGCTCATCCAGGATGAAATCCAGCGTCAGCTGCGGCGCCGTGATCACCGCACTCGAATCGCCATACGCGCGGACCCGCAGCGCGTTGACGTAATCCAGCGCCTGTTGCTGCGGTCGGTAAACGTGCCGACTTGGGGGATTGCAACCGATTGCGTGTCAGGCGCGGTTCCCCTGAAGAAAGACGCCGCGCGTTGGTCACCGCTGGCGTAGCGATTGAACGCCTCAGGCTTGAGACGCAGCCCCCACCAACAGCCGCTAATCCCGTACGTCGTGTCGCGCATGCTGCCACCGCAGGACGCATGGACCAGGAACGTCACGCCACCCCACGTCTGCGTGTGGACGCCATCCTGGATAACCGGAAAGATGATCTCCGGCGACGTGTTGTTGTCGGCCAGGAACAAGTGTCTGTAGCTCGGGTCGATGCTGTACGGACCCGCAATCACGGCCTGTGCCGCAGTCAACGCCTCGGCGTAATGGGCCGTGCCGGTATAGACACTGGCGTTGAGATAGGCATGCGCCAGGAGCATCTGCGCGGCCGGCGCGCTGGCACGGCCATAGGTGCCCAGCCCCGGGGGCGGCAGGTCGGGGATAATCGCGTTCAGCTCGCTGACGATGAAGTCGTAGACGTTGGTGCGCGTGCTGGGTTGCGGCACCACGCCGACGAGGTCGGCTTCGGTGATCAGCGGAATGTCGCCGAACATGTCGATGCCGTGCCAGTAGCTCAGCGCCCGCAGGAACCGGGCTTCCGCGCGATACTGTTTGATGTCTGCCCTCAGCGCCGCGCCGACGTTGCCGCGGGAGTCGAGCTTGGCATCGGTCGTCTGGCGCAGGAATTCATTCGCCATCCCGACCTGGAAGTAGATGCGGTAGTACATCGCGCCCACGAAGCCGTTACTCACGGCCCACTGCTGGGTGTTCATCTCCGGCAGGCCGACGTCGCCCCAGCCGATGATCGCCTCGTCGGTCGGGAGCTCCTCGTGCTCCCAAAACAGACGCAGGTACTGCGAGAATCCTTCGTCGATGCCCCGAATGTCGGCGTTTCCGGCCGGGCCCTGCTGGCCGCTGACGGCGAGTCCGGCATACACGCGCGCGATGAACGCTTTATACGTGCCGGGATCGCTGAAGATATTGGCGTCGGTGGCGGTGCTCTTCGGCTCCAGCGTCAGGTTCGTGCACGCGGCGACGGCGAAAGCCAGGAGGGCGGCGGCGACGGACAACGCCTGGTGAATGCGGTGGTTCATGGTTCGGTCCCTTCTCCAGTAGTCAGTGTGCGTAGCCGCTAGAACTTGACGCTCAGCCCGCCCGTGAACGTGCGGGAGCGCGGATAGATGTTGTTGTCCAGGCCGTTCAGGCCAGCGGTCGGATCGACGCCGCTGTAGCCGGTGATGGTGAAGACGTTCTGCACCGTCCCGGTGATGCGCATCGGCTGGCCGCGATAATTGAACGAGTAGCCCGCCGTGATGTTGTCCAGACGCAGGAAGGACGCGTCCTCAACATAGTAGTCCGACAGGTACTGCGGCGTGGTGAAACCCGTGTTCAATACCGACGCGTGCAGGTTATACGGCGACGCGCGCGTCACTTCGGAGTAGGTCCCGAGGTTCGATGCGACGTTGTTATAGACCCAGTTGCCGAGATAGGCCCGCAGCGTGAAGCTGACGTCGAAGTTCCGGTACGTCAGGTACGAGGAGTGACCGAGGATCCACTTCGGCGCCGGATCGTGGAAGGGCCGGCGGTCATCCTGATTGATGACTCCATCCGGCCGATAGAGGCGCCCAGGCCCGCCGCACGTCGGGCTTGCGGGGCATGCCACGGTGTCCTTCACGGTCGGTTGATCTACGTAGCTCCCCTGGATCGGCTTCCCCTGGGCGTCGTACTTCTGCTGGAGCATGTAGAACGAGTTGATCGGCTGGCCGGGCTGGAGCACCTGAATGAACGTGCCCACGCCGCCCGCAACGAGTCCGGTGAGCACTCGCGTCACGCCCTGCGATGCATAGATCTGCAGCATTTCATTCTTGTTATGCGCGGCGGTGAAGGAAGCGTTCCAGCTCAAGCCGCTGGTCTTCCGTTGATCCAGTAGCGCGGCGTTCAGGCTCAGCTCGATGCCACGATTCCGCATCTTGCCGATGTTCTGTTGGTTGAAGTTCGACAGGCCGCAGCCGGCGCAGACGGGTACCGTGAAAATCAAGCCGCTTGTCTGCTTGTTGTACCAATCGATTGCGCCGGTTACCCGCTGGCCGCCAAAGCCGTAGTCGAGGCCGACGTCAAACGCGTTCGTCCCTTCCCATTGGATGAACGGGTTGTAGGCGCCAGGGCGGACGGTCGTCACGAACGTATTGCCGAACTGCATTTGCGTCTGCGCGTCACCCAGGACGTATTTTGCGAACTGCTGGTAGTTCCCGAACGACTGGTTACCGGTCTTGCCGTATCCCACGCGCAGCTTCAGATCAGACAGGCCGTGGAGACCCTGCAGGAACGACTCCTGCGAAAGGCGCCAGCCCAGCGAAAACGCGGGGAACGTGCCCCACTGATTGGCCGGTCCAAAGCGCGAGGAGCCGTCGCGGCGGACGCTCACCGACGCGAGGTAGCGGTGGTCAGACCCGATGCAAAAAACGCGGGATATTCGGCGTGCGATTGCGCAAAGGAATAACCGCCGGTGATATCGATCGTGCCGGGCACCGCATGGATCGGCGCCAGATAACTCAGGTATGTCTCGAGCGTCGTGTTCGATTGCGTGAAATCCGAACGGTAATCCGTGCCATCGGTGCCGGTCTTCTGTTGGCTGTGCAGCACGCTCGGGTTGAACGTCTGCCGCGTCGCCTCAGCGATGTCATAGCCAAGATTAATGTTCGCCTTCAAGCCGTCGACATAGGGCAGCTGGTAGCTGGCCTGCAGGTTCCCAATGCTGCGGTAGGTGCGGCCCTGGTCTTTGGCCATCGCCAGAATCGCAACCGGATTGTCCGCCGATGTCAGGGTGTTTCCGGGCCAATCGTAGTAGCCCGTGGTCGCGGTCGAGTCGAACACCGGCTGCGTCGGACCCATCTGGGCGGCATTGGAAAGCACACCGCCGGGCGTGAACTGATCGTCGGCCCGCGAGCCGCGCAGGCTCGTGCGGATGTCGAGCTTATTGTCGAACAGCAGCTGATTGAAATTCAGCCCCAGCGACAGACGCTCGGTCGTCGTCCCGCGAATCACGCCGTTCTGATTGAGATAACCCGCCGAGATGCGCCAATCCTGAGTTTCACCCCTGCCCGAGATCGCGAAGTTGTGCTCCTGCCCGTACGCGGTCTGGTCGACGAGGCTGAACCAGTTGGTGCTGGCGGCGCCGAGCTGGCTGATCTGGGACGGGGTCGCGTACGTCTGGACGGCCGTTCGGAATTGCGCCGCGTTGAGCATGTCGGGGAGGCGGGTCACCCGCGAGGCGGAGGTGCTGCCGTTGTACTCGAACTGCGGACCCGTATGGCCGCGCTTCGTCTGAATCAGCACGACACCGTTCGCCGCGTTCGCGCCGTAGATCGCCGCCGCCGACGCGTCGCGGAGCACCGTGATCGTCTCGATGTCATTCGGATTGATGAAATTCAGTGGGTTGCGACCCGCGGAGAGTCCGCCGCCCGGCCCACTCGCGATGCCTAGCGGCACGCCGTCAACCACATACAGCGGCTCGCTACTCGCCCCCACGCCCGAGAGGTCGACCGAAGTGGCTCCGCGGATGCGGATCGACATTCCCCCGCCCGGCTCGTTGTTGTCCACAACCTGCACGCCGGGGATCTTGCTCTGAATGAGCTGCTCCGGACTGATCAGGCGACCACGATTGAACGCCGCCGAATCCATTTGCGTCACGGCTCCGGTGATGTTGCCGGCTCGCTGCTCTCCGTAGCCGACCACGACGACCTCGGACAGGCCAATCGCCTGTGGTGCCATCGTCAGATCGGCGTCGACGGTCTGTCCGTCAGTCACGGTCACATCGCGCGAGGCGGGACCGTACCCGATAATTCGCGTTCGCACGGTATGCGCGCCGGAGGCGACGCCGGTAATCACGAAACGACCGTCCGGCTGCGTCAGCGTGCTGCGGCCTTCGACTGTGACGGTCACGCCGGAAATGGGTTGTTTTGTGGTGGAGTCAGTGATGCGTCCGCGGATTGTAGTGGTGGGTGGTTGTTGCGCGTGCAACGGTGCGATCAATAGCGGCAACATCGCCAGGAGCGCACTGGCAAAATGAGTTGAACGGCTCATGTGCATCCTCTCGGGCTTAAGCCAACGGTAAGACGGGGTGAACGCCGTCCAAAAGGCGCGCCGGGACGGGGGGTGTCAAGATCTCAACGAGCAATAGATTATCGGCATGCGTTACGACGATTTTCGCAACCGACTCACGGCCGCCGTCCTCGACACGCCCGGTGCAACTCCGGCGTCGCTGCGTCGTGCCGCTATGCAACGCGGTACACTTCCCGCGCCGCTGGCGTCATACGTCGACACGGTCGCACGCCACGCGTACAAGGTGACCGACACAGACGTCGCCGAATTACAGCGCGCCGGTCATTCCGACGACGCGCTGTTCGAAATCACCGTCGCGGCCGCACTCGGTGCCGCACTGCATCGACTGGAGAAAGGAATGGCGGCGTTGCGCGGCGAGGAGCCGGACTGATGCGCCTGCGCGCGGTCGAGCACCGCCACCGCTTCCCCGAGAAGCTGAAGCTCCTGCTCATCCGCCTGGTGAGCGGGCGGCGCGTTCCAGACGTCGTGAAGACGATCCTGTACCGGCCGGAATTGTGGGGCCGGCCGATGTGCGACTGGACACAGGCCGTCATGCGTGGGCCGTCGCAATGGAGCGTCGGCGAGCGGGAGCTGTTCGCGGCGTTCACCTCGCGCCTCAACCAATGCGTCTTCTGAACGGGCGCGCACGGCGCGGTCGCGTCGCTGGCCCTGAAGGACGACAAGGTGGTCGCAGCGGTGCTGCACGATTGGCGCACCGCGCCCATCGATGTCAGGCTGCGCGCCGCCCTCGGCTTCCTCGAGAAGCTCACGTTGCAGCCCGATTCCGTACGCCCAGCGGACGTCGCGCCGCTGCGCGCGGCCGGGATATCAGATGAAGGAATTGAGGACGCGATTCAGGTCTGCACGCTGTTCAACGTGTACGACCGCCTCGCCGATGCCATGGGATGGTACCTGCCTGACGAGGCCGGCTATGCCGCCTCCGGCCGCAACCTGATGAAGCGCGGTTATATCATCTAGAGGCGGCTTGCCGAGCCCACCGGATCACCTGTAGCCGGTCGTTGTTGCGCGCCACGAGAATGAGCGTCTCGCCAGTCGCTCGCTTGAGCACAGCCATGTGCCGCGCCTGCCCGTCGATCTCGAGACCGCTGCGATCCATGTCGACCGCCGCGAAGTTGCCATTGCCATCGCCATGCAAGAGCAGGCCATAGCTCGCGTCGTAGCGGCCGTCGACGGGGGCCACACCGTACAGGTTTCCAGCAACGATCAAATCCGGATGCCCATCGCCGTCGACATCACCTACGACTGACGCGTAGATCGGTGCGAACTGCGCCTCCGCGGGGAGCGGACGCAGCTCGAATTTCCCATTGCCGCGATTCAGCGCCACCGCGCTGGCGAACGTGTGTGCCTCGAGCACCAGGGCCTTTTTCAATTCCGCGGCACTGAAAATGTCTTCGACTCGCGCTCCGCCGAACGACGCGTAGGTGGGGTAGCGGCTGCGCAGCTGCGGCAGCAACTCGAGCAGCTGATCACGTTCCGCGAGCGGATAGCTGACGCCGTGTTGGTACGAGGTCAGAATCTGCTCGAGGGTGCCGTTCTGGAAAAAGTCCCCGATGTATAAACGCGCGGGTTCGTCCGCCGATGCACGCAGGCTCGAGTTGAGGCCGAGGTTGCCGAGGACGAGGTCGGGTCGGCCGTCGCCAATCAGGTCGGCGACTTGAATGGTGTTCCACCAGCCTTCGGTGCTCGCGAACCCTACGTCGGAAGTCCGGTCGACGAAGTGGCCGTTTTCTTGATGAAAGACGCGGATGGGCATCCACTCGCCCACGACGATCAAGTCGAGCTTGCCGTCGTGATCGTAGTCCACCCAGGCAGCCGACGTGACCATGCCCACGTTCACGAGCGCGGGAGCGAGCTCGCGGGTGACGTCGCGGAAGTGCCCGGTGCCGTCGTTCTCGAGCAGATAGCTGCGAGGAGCCAGGCCGTAGCCGCGGGCCAACGCGCGCCTGCCGACGAACAGATCGACGTGGCCATCGCCGTTGAAGTCGCCGGGGACGACGCAGGAGCCGCCTTCGGCGAATCGGGGCAGGGCGCCAGGATCGCGGCGGAAGTTTCCTTTTCCGTCGTTACGATAGAGCCGGTCCTGTAAAGCGTCGTCGTCGCCCCAAAACTCGTTGCCGCCGCTCACAACATAGAGATCGGGATGGCCGTCGCCGTCGGCGTCGAAAAAGACGGCATCGACGTCTTCGGCGAGACTATCCGCGGCGATCGCGGGCTGATTATTCGCGCGGAAGGTGCCGTCTCGATTCTGAATGAGGAGACGTCCCGGCTGCCATTTGGCGCCGCCGGCGTAGATGTCATCGAGGCCGTCGCCGTTCGCGTCACCCACGGCCAGCGCCGGCCCCTCAGTCGAGAGGAGATGCGGGATCAGCGGTTGCCGCTGGTAGTCGTAGAACGCGTCCTCGCGGTGCCTGAAATCGAGCGTGACGCGATCGGTTATGTCCGTGAAGAGCGGCGGCGTCAGCGGCTTGCGCGGATAGTGATACCTGCCTCTCGCATCATGCTGCCACAGCGTCAGCGTCCGGTCGGCGGTCACATTCGTCAGGACCTGATAGCGACGGTCGGGCCAGATCACGCTGAGCGAGTCAATCTCCGTCGAGCGACCGAGCCCGAAGTGCAGGCGTGAATCAACCGAGGATTGGAATCCGCGTGTGGGGAATTGCTCCAGCATCTGCACTTTGCCGCTGCTGCCGCCTTTGCCGCCTTCTTTGATTATGACTTTGGCACCGATGCCAGCCGTATTCTTTCCTGCGCCGCGGAGCACCACCTGCAGGTAATGATTGCCGTTGAGCGAGCGCGCCCGGTTGCGATAGATCGCGGCGGGGGCGTCGATCTTGTTCACGACGAGATCCAGGGCGCCGCTGTTATTCAAGTCGACATACACGGCGCCGTTCGAGAATCCTTGCTGCCCCAAGCCCCCCAAGCCCCACGCGTCGGCTCTGTTCGTGAAGGTCAGGTTGCCGTTGTTATGGAAGGCGAAGTTGGCGATGGGGACGTGCGGCATCTTCGCGATCAATGCCTGACTCACCGCACCCATGTCCTTGGCGAGCGCCCCCTGCATTGTCGGAGTGCCCACGTAGGTGAGGTAGTCCAGGTCATTGGGGCGACGATAGATCCCGGTGGTGACGAACAGGTCTTTGTAGCCGTCGTTGTCCAAGTCGGCAAAGAGCGGCGCCCAGCTCCAGTCGGTTGCATACACGCCCGCCAGGTAGCCGATCTCGCTGAAGCGGTTGCGGCCACGATTGAGCTGGAGAGTGTTGCGGGCGTACTGCGGGTGATAGCCGGCCTCCAGCTTCAGGTTGTAGATGTCCCAGCTTTCCGAGTTCTCGGATGTCTTGAGGATTTTTTCGTCGTCGGGAAGCATGTCGGCGACGATCACGTCGGGCCGGCCGTCGTTGTTGAAATCGGCGGCATCGACGCCCATCGAGGCGTGGCTCGTGTGGCCGATGGATGTGGCAATGGACTCGGTGAACGTGCCGTCGCAGTTGTTGTGGTATAAGAAGTCGTCTTCCTGGAAGTCATTCGCGACGTAGAGATCGGGACAGCCGTCGCCGTCCAGGTCACTCGCCACCACGCCCAGACCGTATCCCTCGACGCCGCCGTAGATGTGGGCCTTGTCGCTCACGTCGACGAAGTGCCCGCCGTCGTTCCGATACAACCGATCGCCCGCGCGCGGATGACGGGGCACGCGCTGCGGATGCATGCTGCGCGCCCGCTCGGCGTGCACCGAGTGATTCAGCATGTACATGTCCAGGTCACCGTCGCCGTCGTAGTCGAAGAACAGTGCCTGGGTGCCATAGCCGACGTGGTCGAGTCCGTACTCCTTCGTCCGGTCGGTGAACGTGCCGTCGCCATTATTAATGAAGAGCACGTTGCGGCCGTGCTTCGTGAGGTAATCGACGGCGGAGACGTAGATGTCGACGTAGCCGTCGCCGTTCACGTCGGCCATCGTCACGCCGGTCTTCCAGCCCTCGGAATCGGCCACCCCGGCGCGCGCGGTGACATCCTCGAAGTGGTAGTTGCCTCTATTCAGGTAGAGCCGGTTGGACCCGAGGTTCGACGTGAAGTAGAGATCGGGAAGGCCGTCGTTATTGACGTCGCCCACCGCGACACCGCCGCCGTCGTAGTAGTACAAGTAGTTGAGGATGTTGAAGGCGGTGTCATCCGGAAGGCGATTCACGAAGGTGACGCCGGTGGACTCGGGCGGCAGGGATTCGAAGAGCGTCGGGCTCGCCGGTGGAGCGGGCGCTCTTTGGCAGCCGGCGAGCAGAACCACCAACGCGCTATGTCGCCATTTCACCGTTTCGTGACGGGTCGAATGCGGATCGCCTGGCCGCCACCCGGCGCCAACGCGAGTCGCAGATGCGACGCGCGGGTCACCGTGCGATGCGCGATCGTCACCGGGAGCGGGTTCGTCTCCCAATTCGCGCCCGGTCCGTCCGCGTAAATATCGGCCACATAACTCGTGCCCGGATCGAGGAACGTGAGCGGGACGTCGAACGTGCGGGCCTGTTCGTCCGTGATCGCCCCCAGGAACCACTGCCGGCTGTTGCGCTGACGCCGCGCGACGATGACGTCACGACGTAAAGCGCGAGTTGCTTGGCGAGCGTCGTGCGCGGATGCGGATCCTCTACGCGCCGCGGCTGCCCGGTGGGACGCTTGATCATGATGTCGAAAATGCCCGGCGTGAAATCCATCGGGCCGTCGAGCAGCCGGGTGAAGAACAAGATCGTCTCGTGCTCGGGCGGATTGCCGCCTTCGCCGCCCCAGGCGTTGTACTCCTGCCCGCGCGCCCCTTCACGCGACATCATGTTCGGATAGGTGCGCCGCTCGCCGGTATCCTGAATCGGCTCGTGCACGTCCAGCATGATGTGATAGTGCGCCGCCTGTTCGATGACGTGGCGGTAATGGTTCACCATGAACTGGCTCCAGTGCGAATGGCCTTCGCTCGTCTTATCGGTCACGTAGCCCGATTTGATCGCGTCCAATCCCAGCGAGTGGTACATCGAGAACGCACTGTCGATCTGCCGTTCGTAATTCTGAATCCCGCCGGACGTCTCGTTGTGGACGATCAACTTCACGCCCTTGGAGTGGGCGTAGCGGGCCAGCTCGGGCAGGTCGTAGTCGGGATAGCTTTGCGTGAACGAGAACGCGTTGCGGTTCTGGATCCAGTCGCCGTCCCAGCCCACATTCCATCCCTCGACCAGCACGCCGCCGATCCCGTTCGCCGCGGCAAAATCGATGTAACGCTTCGTATTCGCGGTGGTCGCCCCATGTTTCGGTCCCGAGCTCCACGTCATCGTCCCGATGTGCATCCCCCACCAGATGCCGACGTACTTCATCGGCTTGATCCAGTCGGTGCTCGCGATGACGCTCGGCGGATTGAGATTCAGCCCGATGACGGACGGCGAGAGCTCTGTCACGTTGTCGGCGATCTGAATCGTGCGCCACGGCGTCACGAACGGCGTATGACCGCGCACTTTGACGCCGTCGGCGTAGGGCGCGAGGTCGGCGTGCAGGGTGCGGCCGTCCATGCGCGGCCCCCGCAAGTTCATCTTCGCGTAGTCCACGAGGTTCGCCTCGTGAATGACGACGAACGTCTTGCCGTCGCGGACTTCCATGGTGAGCGGCGTTTGCACACTGTCGAGCGTGCTCATGGGCGCCGAGGAGAACAGCTGCTCGGAGCGATCGAGCCGCGACCGGTTGGACGGGATGGACCACGCGCGCGCGTTGTCCGCCATGGTGAACTCGGTCAGCTCGTCCATCATCTCGAAGTCGCCGAGTGCCGGTTGGGCCGGAAATTCATACCGGAACGCCACGCCGTCGTTGAAGGCCCGGACCGCGAGAGTGAACTTGCGATTCGGCATACCGGTTTCCTCGACGTTCAGCCTCAGCTCGTTGTGATGATCGCGGATGCGCGAGACCTCGCCCCACGGCTGCGTCCACGTCGTGTCGTAGCTGCTGCGCGCGGAATCGGCGATTCGCAGGCTGTCCCGCAACAGTGGCGATCCGCGGAACTCGAAGCCGAGCATCGACGGCAACAGGAGCGGGTGGCCGTCGCGTCGCACGGAGTAGTAGAGCTTACCGTCGTGGATTTCCACCGTGACGGCGTTGCGGCCATCGGGCGACGCGACACGAGTTTGGGAGAATAGGGGGGTGACTATTCCACCCAAGAGCAACAAGAGTCGCAAAGTCTTCATAAGTGACTCCGATTGACGATTACGTGACGTGCACCTGGGGTAATCGCCTGTATATTCAGCGTGAAACCGCTCATTTCCGGGAGGCCGTCATGAGGCTGACCGCATGCATCGCCTGCGCTGCACTCGCCGCTCTGACCGGCTGCGCCCACCACAACCGTACTGCGACTCCTGCTCCGGCTCGGTCGTCGGCCGCCACCATCACTGCCGCCGACATCGATCATGCTCCCGGGCTATCGCTCGAGGAGTTGCTGGTGACGCGAGTCCCGGGTCTGTCGCTCACGCGCGCCCCCGACGGGCACCTCGTGATCCATATCCGCGGCACGTCGACGCTACTGGGCGACGAGGAGCCGTTGTTCGTGGTGAACGGCTTGGCGCTCGAGACACCGATCGGCGGGAATCTGTGGTCCATCAACCCGCATGACATCGAATCCATCACGGTGCTGCGCGATGCCGCTAGCACCGCCATGTACGGCGTCCGCGGAGCGAATGGCGTCATCGTGATCAAAACGAAACAATCGTAAACCCCGAAGACACGTAGGGGCGCAGCATGCTGCGCCCCTACGACAATTTCGAACTTCCAGGCCCTAATCCCCAGCCCCCAATCAGTAGCCGGGGTTCTGGTCGAGCTTCGAGTTCGCGCTTCGCTGTGACTGTGGAATCGGCATCAGCGTGAGATGTTGGTCCCCCGCCGCCTTGAATTGCCAGGCCGCTATGTACTTGCCAAAGCGGATGAGATCCGTGCGCCGCTTCGCCTCGAAGGCGAGCTCGAAGAGGCGTTCGCGCAGGATCGCGTCCTGGTTGACCACAGTCAGCGTATCGCCTCCGGGGAACGAGCGCGCGCGCACCGCCCTCACGAGCGCGAGCGCAGTCACGCCGCCAGGCGGGGTGGGCGTCGCCCCGGCGACCTCCGCCTCGGCTTTGATCAGGTACATCTCCGCGAGCCGGAAGTAGGCGAAATCGTTGCCGTTATTCTGGGCAACGTGTTTCGGATCGTAGGGCCACTTGTAGATGCGGACGCCCTCACCCTCCGTCGCCTGCGTGACATCGGCGATTGAGGGCGTGAACACCAGCCGTGGTGCCCCCTTGGCGCAGCCCGGTCGAATACACACGGTATCGCCGGTCTCGAGATTGAACTGCGGGCCGACGAGGAAAATCTTTTTTCGCTGGTCATTCAACGTGTCGAACGCGTTGTACGTCTGGGCCAGGGTTGCGAACCCATTCCAGGGGGTCGGGGTGAACTGGTTGTAATGGAGCGTCGTCTGCAGGATCGGGAACCCCAGGCCATCCTGGTTGATGAATTTGACGACGAAAATGTTCTCGGGTGAAAGGTTGTTGTCGGCGCGGAAGTTTTTGACAAACGTATCCGCGAGCTGGTACACGTTTGACTGCAGGATGCTGTCGACGCGGTCGCGCGCGGCATCGCACGCGCTCGCGTAGCCCGTGACCGCTATCCCGGCGCACGAGTTATAGCTGCTCGCGCTAAACCCTCCACCATCCTTCGTGAACACACCCGCGTTGACGTAAATGCTGGCCAGGATGGCATCGACTGCGCCCCGGGTAAAGCGCCCGTTGTCGGATGCGCCACGGGTCAGCGGAAGGTCTTTGCGGGCGGCAAGGAGCTCCGACTCGACGAATTTGAATACCGAGTCTCGCGAGACGCGTGGCCGCGCCACGATATCCGTGGTGGTAACGACCGGCACGCCGCCGAAGAGATCCATCAACTGGTAGTAATAGAACGCCCGCAGCGCCCGCAGCTCCGCGATGATTCCTGCTTGCTTCGCGGAGTCCATGACCGTCCGGCTCTGCAATGCCGACAGCACCACGTTGGCGTTGGCGACGCCGGTGAAGTCGTTCACCCACGCCGAGTTGATGTCCTGGAGACCCGACGGGCTGGTCGCGGTCCACGTCTGCCGGTGCATCTCGAGCCAGCGGCCGTTGTCGTACCAGTCCTGGCCGCGGGTCGGCACGACCATCTCGTCGGTGCTGATTTCGCTCAAGACGTAGTACGCGCAGCAGTATCCGGGGAACGCGCCGCGGAGCTGCGCATATACGCCGGCGAGGCCTGCCAGCGCTTCCGCTTCGTTGTTGTAGAAGGTGCCCGGCGTGATGCTGCTCTGTGGCACTTCGTCGAGCTTGGTGCACGCCTGGAGAGATCCCAGTAACAGCGCGGCAATCCATGCTCCGCGCATCGATATCGTCGACAGCGTTCGCTTCATAGGACTCGACCCCCCGTCAGAACGTGAGACGAAGACCACCGGTCACCGTGCGGGGCCGGGGATAACTGAGATAATCGATCCCGCGCGAGGCCAGGCCGGAGCTGGCATAGACCTCCGGATCGAGGCCTGAGTAGCCGGTCAACAGCAACAGGTTGTCCGCCGAGACGTACAACCGCGCGCTTTGGACCGAACGGATCATCGGCAGATCGAGCGCATACTCGAGCGTGATGTTTTGCAGCCGCACGAACGAGCCGCTCTCGATCCAGCGCGATGAGAAGATGGCCGGCTCATGGAGACCCGTCGGGTCGGTGAGCGCCGGCTTGAGGAAGTTCTTCCCTTGCAGCGCATTGCCCTTCGTGGAATACACGAGCGCCGTGTTGTTGAAGACATCCTGTCCCACCACCGCGCGAATCAAGAAACTCAGGTCGAACTTCCGCCACGTGACCTGATTATGGAAGCCGAGGGTGAAGCTCGGGTTGGCGTTGCCGATGACCGCGTAATCGCTGGCCCGCGCCTCGGTCATCACACCGCTCTGGCATTTTTGTTGCCCGGTTGCGGTCGTATCGCCTGCTCCGAGCGACGTGCAGCGAAACAATTGTTTGCCCGCCGCGTTGACGCCCACGAACACGGGCCCATAGAAGGTGCCGAGCGGGAGTCCGGGGCCGATGAGTTCCGAGACTTGGCCCGACTGGCCCTGACCGCTGACGCCACCGGACGAAAGCGTCCCCCCGCGCGACGCCAGGTTGACGATCTTGTTGCGGTCAGCCGTAAACGTCAGTCCGGCGCGCCAGGTCATGCTGGGGCTGGAGACCGCCAGCGCTTCGAGGGCCAGCTCGACGCCGCGATTCCGCAGCTTCCCAACGTTCTCGAGCCGTTCTTCCACTCCCGCCGGCTGCGCCACCTTGACGGACAACAAAAGGTCGGACGTGTTCTTGACGTAGTATTCGGCGGTTCCCGTGAGCCGGTTGCTCATGAGGCCGAAGTCCACGCCGACGTCGACCTGTGCCGTCCGCTCCCATTTGAGGTTCGGGTTGGGGTTTTGCGTGATGGCGGCGCCGGTCTGCACCACGTCGCCCCAGGGATACGTGCTTCCCGACCCGATGCCGAGGAGCTGCTGCGATGAATACGCCGGGATGCCCGGGTTGCCTTGCAAGCCCCAACCCACGCGCAGGCGCAGATCGGAGACTGGCGAGCTGCGCATGAAATCTTCGTCGGAGAGGTGCCACGAGGCCGAGATGCCCGGGAACGTCGACCACTTATGGCCGGGGGCGAACTTCGACGATCCGTCGCGACGGAACGTGCCCGTTACGAAGTACCGGTTCTTGTAGCCGAAGTTCGCGCGTGAGAGGAAGGACACGAGCAGGCTCTGCTGCGCGTCGGACGAATCGGTGCGCGAGGTGGCGGCCCCGATGTTGTTGAAGGAGAACGCGTCGGTGGAGAACCCCTTGCCCTCTGCCATGAACAAGTTGCTGGCGAACTTGTTGTACTCGTATCCACCCACGATGTCGAAGCTGTTGTCCCCGGTCTCGCGGCGGTATGTCAACAAGGTCTGCACGGTGCGCGCGTTGTTCTCCAGATCGTACTGGCGCGCCACGCCGCCTCCCAGCGCATTGCCGATGGGGTTGGCCTTGGGGTAGTAGATCTGGCGTCCCCCGCCCGCGTGATCCAAACCGACAAGGACCTGACCGGTGAGGCCCGGCGCGAGGTCCAGCTCGGCCGTCGCGGTGCCGATGGTACGGGTGGTTTGACCCTGGTCGAGCAACTGGTTCGCGAGGGCTACGGGGTTGCGAACCGAGCTACCCCCTCCCTCGTAGTAGTGAACGCCGGTGGCGTCCTTGACGGTGATCGGCTGCGTGGGATCGAAGATGGCGACGTTCTGGAACACACCACCCTCAAACCCGCCGGTATTGTCATAGGTCAGATAGCGGTTGTTGACGCGCGACGTGGTGACGTTCACACCCAGCCGCAGGCGGTTGTCCAACGCGTGATGCGTTGCGGCGAGCCGTCCTTGAATCCGCTCGAGTCCGTTGGTAATCGCCACTCCCTGCTGCTTCATGTAATTGAGTGAAGCGCGATAGCGGGTATCCTCGTTGCCACCCGTGAAGGAGAGGTTGTGGTTGTGGGTGACCGAGGTACGAGTGACCGCGTCTTCCCAGTTTGTATTGGCGGCGCCAAGTGCAAACGGCTTGATCCCAGCAAAGGTACCGGACGAATCGCTGAAGCCAGTGGAGCATGCCGGTCGGGCAACGCAGGCGGTCGAATCCGTTCGCCAGGCGGAAAACTGGCCCTGCACGTAGGTTTTGTACTCCGTGCCGTTGAGCACGTCGAGCCGCTTTGCCGGCGAAGCGGCGGCGACGTAGCTGTCGTACTCGATCGTAGGCCCACCGGCTGCGGTCCCCTTTTTCGTCTCGATCAGGATCACCCCGTTCGCGGCGCGGCTCCCGTAAATCGCGGTTGCCGATGCGTCCTTCAGGATGGTGATCGAAGCGATGTCAGAGGGGTTCAGGGTATTCAGCGGATTGCGGGGGAGCGGTGGTGAGCCGACGACGCCGGAGATGCTCGGCGGCTCGGTCGCCACGTTGTTGATCGGCACGCCGTCGATCACGTAGAGCGGATCGTTGCTGTTGCTGATGGAGCTCCCGCCGCGAATCAGGATTTGCGCGCCGGCGCCAGGCTCGCCGTTGTTCTGCGTGATCTCGACGCCCGCAGCTCGCCCGATGATCATCTGGGTCGGGTTGGTCACCACACCGACGTTCGCCTGCGACGCGTTGACCGATGAGACCGACCCGGTGATCGCTTCGCGCCGCTGTGACCCATAGCCGGTCACGACGACCGGCTCGAGCAGCGAGGCTTGCGGCGCGAGCCCGAATGGCACTTCGGCCGTGCCGGCCGGCGTCACGGAGACGGACTGCTGTTGCGGCGCGTATCCGATCAAGGTGACGCGCACGACCGCGGTCCCCGCCGGAACATCGGCGAGCGAGTAGTTGCCGTCGGGCCCAGTGTGAGTTACCCGGGTGGTGCCGACGATGCTGATCGTCGCAGAGGGCAGCCCTTGCTTGGTGACGCTATCGGTCACCTGACCGTGGACGGTGCCGGTTGCACCGCCTTGCGCGGAGAGCGGCTGTGACACGAGACAGAGCGACGCGAGGGCGGGAATGACGTAGCGGACTAGGCGCATCGAAAACCTCCGCAGGCAAGTCAGACTCGGCAACAAAACGGATTGTTCGATCCGAAATGCTGCCCCGGCTGGGCCTTGTCAAGGGTGTCCAGGGGGCGGAGTATCTACGCCCATGCTTTTGCTTTTCCTGGTCGCGCTTCAAAGTGCATCCCCCGGGGAAGCCCCTCCCGTGCTGCGTTTCCCTGAAGCCGGCTTGGACGATTCCGCTGCCTACGAAGGGTATCAGGCCCGACTGTATCGCGATTCCCGCGGCAATACCGTCGAGATCTATATCGATGGCAAGAGTGGACGGATCGTGAACCTTTGGGCGGATGCGCTGAACGAGAGCATCGGGTTTACGGTGCGAGTCGGCGGTCAAGAGACAACGGCGGCGGTCGCGGCGGTCGCATTCGGTGCAGAGCAAGCCACGGTGGGCGGCGACGGCGGTCAAGATGGTCGGCGCTGGCTGCGCTACTCGCTCACGGTGCCAGCCGGCCGGTCGGTTCAGATTGGACAGTTCCTGCTCGGCTCGATGCGCATCGAGCGCGATTTTGGCTACGCGAACCGGGTCCGCGATCCCATCGATGCACCGTCCTTCGTCCCGCAGGAGCTGGCGGCGTTCGCCGAGCGCGCGGACGGCGCGTATCGGACTCGTTTGATCCCCGACATCACCTGGTCGCGCAAAGTCGCGCTCTCCCGCACGCCGGTCCAATGGAGCGTGCGAGCGAGCCAGCCTTCGCTCGACGGCAGGAATCACCTGTGGCTCACGATCAGCGGTGATGTCCGGCGCTCGCAAGGGTTCCTCGACGGCCGGGTCCTCGTCGTGCGTCCGGTTGGTAACGAGCCGATCGCGCTAAACGTCGAAATCGCGACCGACGGGGCGCCGCTCACGCCGCTCATGCGCGATCAGATTTTCAACCAGTCATTCCTCGACTTCGCCGCGCGAGCCAAGAGTCGGCGGCTGGAGCGCGAAGTGAGAGGCTTGGAGCTGCTCAGCTCGCACGAAAAGTTGATGGCCGGTTTGCCGACGTATGCGACCTACTTCGGACGTGACATGCTGATGACGGCGCTGCTCATGGAGCCGGTGTGGTCCGACACCATGGCGGAGTTCGTGATCGGCGCCGCGCTGGCGAAGCTGGGGCCGGCCGGCGACGTGAGCCACGAAGAAGCGCTCGGCGGCCAGGCGATTCGCGAGAATGCCGCCGAGTTTCTCAAGACCGGCGACCGGACGCTCATGCGCAATCTCCAGGAGACGCGCGAGAACTACTGGATGGTCGATGACGATTTCCAGCTCCCCGTCGTCGCCGGACATTATTTCGCGGACCGGTCGGTGCCCGACTCGCGCAAGCGCAGCTTCGTGACGCGCTGGGGAGACGCGCTGCGCAAGAACCTCGCCTTCGTCTGGCGGCAGGCAGCCCCGTACGCGAACGACCCGGTCGCGACGCATCTCGTGAGCTTCAAGCGCGACGCCGACGGGTGGTGGCATCCGGGCAGCTGGCGGGACAGCCGCGTGGGCTACGCGGGCGGCCGGTTTGCGTTCGACGTCAACGTCGTGTGGGTGCCGGCCGCGCTGCGAGCGATCGGCACGATCGACAGCGCGCTGCGCGCGTTGGGCCGCCCCGGTGTCGACGATGCGGCGCGCATCGCGCAGGCCGCGGAGACGTGGCGCGGGACGGCGCGGCATTTCACTGTCGCGCTCGCGCCCGCGGAAGTGGCGGCGCGGGTGCGCGCCAAGCTCGCGTCGCTGCCGGAGTCGGAGCGGACGCACTGGGAGGCGGTGCTCGCTCGGACCGGGTTTCCGGCCGATACGCTGTGGTTCCCAGCGGTTTCGCTCGACAGCGCGGGCCGGCCCATTCCGGTCATGACGACGGATCCAGCGATGGCGCTGCTGCTCGAGCATCAGGACTCGACGCGTGAGAGCCAGCTGCTCCGCCCCTTCCTTCTTCCATATCCCATCGGCCTGTTTATCGATTCTGTCGGCCTCGCCGTCGCGAACGATGCATACGCGGCGCCGGCCGTGTGGGAGATGTTCGCGCGCGATCTGTATCATTCGCCGCGCGTCGTCTGGGGTCGCGAAGTGAACGTGCTGCTCGCAGCGCTGGCGCGCCGCAATCGTCCCGCCGCGGTGGATTCGGTGCTGCGCGCGGTCGAAAGCTCTGGTCTGCAGTACGCTGAATTGTGGAGCTACAAGATGGACGGAGGCTCGGTACACGCTGTTCGCTACGGTTCCAGCTCTGACGTACAGTTGTGGACGCTCACGGACCTCGCCGTTCAATATCTCCTCAACTCCCCAAGGCCGACCCAATGAGCAATCTCCACGCGTTCGACCTGCTGTTCATCGCGGTCTACTTCATCATTTTGTTCGGCATCGCGTGGTGGGCGGCGCTGCGCGAGAAGAACGTGAGCTCCGACTATTTCCTGGCGAGCCGGGACGTCGCGTGGTTCGCCGTCGGCGCGAGCCTGTTCGCCTCGAACATCGGCAGCGAGCACCTGGTGGGGTTGGCGGGCACAGGTGCGGGGAGCGGCCTGGCGGTCGGTCACTTCGAGTGGCTCGCCTGTCTCATTCTGATGCTGCTCGGCTGGCTCTTCGTCCCCTACTACCTCAAGAGCGGCGTCTACACGATGCCGGAGTTTTTGGAGAAGCGGTACAACTCGGCAGCGCGGACGTATTTCACCTGGGTGTCGGTCATCGGCTACGTCCTGACGAAGATCAGCGTGACGCTGTATGCGGGCGGCGTCGTGATTCGCGCGGTC